>JAQBOU010000170.1 GCA_028287865.1 Mucilaginibacter sp.
AAATATGTGGTACTGAATGTGCATAAGAATAATTTAGCAGCCATTATAGCACTACTGCCGGGTGTTAAAAGCCCCTCTGTAGTACCTTTGGCCGAGGAGAACTGGGTTGCGGTACATACCGTGATACCCGAACGTGATTTTTGGGACAGGATAAGCCAGCTAAAACAAGCCGGCGCACAAGGCATTGTAGTAATGCCGATAGAAAAAATAATATTGTAACCCCCGGCCCCCTGAAGGGGGAGTAACCGGGAAGGTTTAAATAAATTAGTAGTTAACCGCAGGACATAACACCCCTTCAGGGGGTTTGGGGAATGGAAACATACAATTATTCAGATTTAAGCAGGGATGATATTCAAAAGCTGGTTCAGCGTAATGTTGACCCTGCCAATGAGATCCGCTCGATAGTTGAAGAGGTTATTTCAAACGTGCAGGAACATGGCGACCGTGCACTGATGGATTATGCCCTTAAATTTGATAAAGTGGAGCTGGATAAACTTTACCTGGATAAGGATGAGTTAACTGAAATAGCCGCTACAGTATTGCCTGAACAAAAGGCTGCGTTGAAGATCGCTTACGACAATATCTATAAATTTCACCATGCGCAGCTAAAAGCCGAAGATAAAGTGGAAACCATGCCTGGTGTAACCTGCTGGCGCGAATTAAGGCCGATAGAAAAAGTTGGCCTTTACATCCCCGGCGGAAGCGCGGTTTTACCAAGCACTTTTTTGATGCTCGGTATTCCAGCGTGTATTGCGGGCTGCCACGAAATTGTGGTTTGCTCACCGCCGCAAAAAAACGGAAAGGTAAATGCTTTTATCGCCTACGTGGCCCTGTTACTGGGTATAGATAAAATATACATGGCCGGTGGCGCCCAGGCCATTGCAGCAATGGCCTACGGGACAGGAACGATTACCAAGGTGGATAAGATCTTTGGCCCGGGCAATCAGTTTGTAACCAAAGCTAAAACCATTATACAATCAACTACCACCACAGCGATAGACATGCCTGCCGGGCCCTCAGAAGTACTGGTGATTGCAGATGAAACCGCGAACCCGGTTTATGTAGCTGCAGATTTGCTGGCACAGGCCGAACACGGCATGGACAGTCAGGCTATATTGGTTTGTACTGATCGTAAAATAGCTGACCTGGTTTTGGCTGAGGTGGATAAACAAGGTCCGGTTTTACCGCGTGCTGAGATCGTAAAAAAAGCGCTGGACAATTCCTATATCGTAATAACGAATACGCTGGATGAAGCCATGCAATTCAGTAACCAGTATGCTCCGGAACATTTGATCCTTGCAACGGCTGACTGGCAAAACATAACTGCAAACATATTAAACGCAGGCTCTGTGTTTTTAGGCAACTTAACGCCAGAAAGCGCCGGCGATTATGCATCAGGAACTAACCATACTTTACCCACCAGCTCCTATTCAAGGGCTTACTCAGGGGTGTCGGTTGATTCATTTGTAAAGAAGATCACCTTTCAGCATATAACGGCTGAAGGGATAAAAAATATAGCGCCATCAGTGGAAATTTTGGCGGAGCTGGAGGGTTTGCATGCGCATAAGAATGCGGTTAGCGTTAGGATTAAAGAATAAATAAATAATAAACTTGTCATTGCGAGGCACGAAGCAATCGCATGCTATACAGGGCGTGCTGCAAAGCGGTTCTGCAAGGTTCGCGATTGCCTCGCTATCGCTCGCAATGACATAGAGAATAGAGAATAACAAGAACATGTTCAATATCAATAACATACTCAGGGAAAATATCAAAAACCTAACTCCCTACTCATCCGCACGGGATGAGTACCAGGGCGAGGCAAGCGTATTTTTAGATGCGAATGAAAACGCATACGGTTCGCCCTTAGAACAGCAGTTTAACCGCTACCCGGATCCGCTGCAATACCAGGTTAAAAAGCGTTTGAGTGAGATAAAGGGTGTGCCTCCCCGTAATATATTTTTAGGCAATGGCAGCGACGAAGCAATTGATATCCTGTTCCGCAGCTTTTGCAACCCCGGGGTTGACAATGTGATATTGGTGCCGCCTACCTATGGCATGTACAAGGTATCGGCCAATATTAACGATGTGGAAACACGTAATGTTCCGCTTACGGCAGAGTTTCAGCTTAACATGGAGGGCATTGCCGAAGCCATTGATAAAAACACCAAACTGATCTTTATCTGCTCACCCAATAACCCAACCGGAAATTCTATCGACCGTGCGGATGTAGAAACGTTGCTAACCAATTTTGACGGATTAGTGGTGGTAGATGAAGCCTATATTAATTTCAGCCGCCAAAAAACGTTTATACAGGAACTAACGGAATATGCGAACCTGGTTGTACTGCAAACACTTTCAAAAGCATGGGGACTTGCCGGGTTACGCATCGGGATGGCTTTTGCCAGTGAAGAAATAATAGAGGTGATGAATAAGGTTAAACCGCCTTATAATATTAACGAAGCTTCGCAGCAACTGGCTTTGCAGGCGCTCGAAAACATTGAACAGGTAAACAGCTGGATCAAAGAAACGCTGCTTCAACGGGATAACCTGGTTTTAGGATTAAAAGATTATGATTTCGTAATAGATATCTATCCTTCTGATGCTAACTTTATCCTGGTAAAAACAACCGACGCCAACGGGATCTATAATTTTTTGGTTGAAAAAGGCATTATCGTTCGCAACCGTTCAAAAGTAGAATTATGCGAGGGCTGCTTGCGGATAACCGTTGGTACGCCAAACGAAAACAAACTATTATTAGCAACTTTACAAAACTTTAAATGAGCAAACTACAAAAAATACTGTTTGTTGACCGCGATGGTACCATTATAAAAGAAACTGCCGACGAACAGATAGACTCGTTTGATAAATTGGAATTTTATCCGGGCGCGTTACAATACCTGCCCAAAATTGCAAAAGAGCTGGATTACGAACTGGTGATGGTAAGCAACCAGGACGGTCTGGGGACCTCATCATTCCCGGAAGATACTTTTTGGCCGGTACAAAATTTCATCCTCAAAACATTAGAGAACGAAGGCGTAGTATTTTCCAACATCTGTATCGACCGGACTTTCCCAGCCGAAAATGCCCCTACCCGTAAACCGGGTATTGGTATGCTTATCCAATATTTTGATATTGAAAAATATAATCTGAAAGGTTCATACACTATTGGCGACCGCAAAAATGATGTTTTACTGGGACATAATTTGGGAGCTAAGGCCATATGGTTAAACAACCATATTAATTTAGGCGGCAATGAATTTAGCGGCCCGGATGAAGAAAATGCGGTAAAAAGTACCGTGGCACTTGAAACCACTGATTGGGGAAAGATCTATGAATTTTTAAAATTGGGTGAAAGGGTTATTGAACATCGCCGCGCCACAAAGGAAACGGATATCAGCATAAAAATAAATCTTGACGGTAAAGGCGAGTCAAAGGTATCAACCGGGCTGCATTTTTTCGATCACATGCTCGACCAGATTGCACGCCATGGGAATATAGATTTAGAAATCACCGCTAAAGGCGACCTTCATATTGACGAGCACCATACCATTGAAGACACCGGTATTGCTTTAGGCGAAGTATTTGCCCAGGCCTTAGGTAATAAAAAAGGAATTGAACGTTATGGTTTTTGCCTGCCAATGGATGATTGCCTGGCTCAGGCAGCAATTGATTTTGGCGGCAGAAACTGGATTGTATGGGATGCCGTATTTAAAAGAGAAAGGATTGGTGAAATGCCAACGGAGATGTTCTTTCATTTTTTTAAATCATTCTCGGATGCGGCAAAATGTAATTTAAATATAAAAGCTGAAGGCGAAAACGAACACCATAAAATTGAAGCCATATTTAAAGCCTTTGCAAAAGCAATAAAAATGGCAGTGAAAAGGGATGTAAATAATATGGTTTTACCAAGCACAAAGGGTCTTTTATAGAACCCCCTAACCCCCTGAAGGGGGAATTTTTGATTAGCATGAGCGAAAACGTTAAAAAGCAAAACCTTTCTGATACTCCCCATTTAGGGGGGAGGGAGGAAGAGAGCGGTGGCGGGGGGATAGGAATAATAACATACGGGGCCGGAAATATTTTTTCACTAACCGCCGCTTTAGAGCGGCTGGGAATTGCTTACGGTATGATCACTAATGAAGCGGACTTTAAACTGTATGACCGTTATATTATTCCGGGTGTTGGCCATGCAGGCGCGGCTATGCATAAATTAGAAAAAACCGGATTGGTACCAAAAATAAAGGCACTTAACAAGCCTACTTTAGGTATCTGCGTAGGCATGCAGTTACTAACTTCCTATTCGGAAGAGGGCAATTCCGATCTGTTAAATATAATCCCGGTAAAAACCTTAAAATTTGCCAATAACACAAGTTTTAAGGTACCGCATACCGGTTGGAACAGGGTATATCCCGAAAAAGAAAACAAACTTTTTGAAAATATTCCTAACGGTTCACATTTTTACTTTGTACATTCATACTTTATTGAGTACAATCCCGTATACATTTTATCATCAACAACTTATATTAATAAATTTTCGGCATCAATTTGGCTGGATAATTTCTATGGCGTTCAATTCCACCCAGAGAAATCAGGCACGTATGGAGAAACCTTACTAATTAATTTTTCAAAAATTTAAAGACATGTACATTATTCCAGCAATTGATATTTTAGATAAAAAAGTAGTCCGGCTACGTGAGGGTGACTATAAACAGGTTACTGAATACGATGTTTCCCTGGAGGAAATGATCGACAAGTACCAGTCTAACGGTACTAATTTTATTCACATAATAGATCTGAACGGGGCTAAGAACGATTTCACTAACCAGCAATATCTTTTTGATGTGATCCGAAAAACGGACATGAAGGTGCAATATGGAGGCGGCATACGCAGTATTGAAAAGGTTAAGGAGTTGAGAGTTGCAGGCGTTCACCGCGTAATTGTGGGCACACAAGCGCTTACTAACCCATCTTTTCTCCAGGAGCTGAGTAAAGCGATTTGCGGTCGCGACAAATGCTCGGATCAGGTAGTTATTGCCATCGATGTACTGGATGAAGTGATCAAATATTCAGGCTGGATGGAAAGCTCGCCCATTAAGCTAATGGACTATGTGGACAAATGCCTGCAACTTGGTTTTTTCAGGTTTTTATGTACTGATATTAATAAGGATGGCAAACTTGGCGGCGCCGGAATTGAGCTGTATGAAAAACTGCTTGATCACTCCCCTTTTATTAAGCTGATTGCTTCGGGCGGTGTAAGTTCAATGGAAGACATAGAGCAACTAAGCAATATCAAGGTTGAAGCCTGTGTAGTTGGAAAAGCCATCTACGAAGGCCGGATCTCTGTTGAAGAAGTAAAAAACTGGAATTTGGAATCTTTAATATCTATATAGTACCAAATCGTCATTGCGAGGAACGAAGCAATCTCTAAACTTTACAAGTCAAGCTGATAAATGCTTTGGGGAGAGAAATGCCGGCTTTATCTCATCAAAGAATTACGTTCATTGATTGTCCTATGTAGAGATTGCTTCGTTCCTCGCAATGACGTGCGAAACACATAACATGCTTGCTAAAAGAATCATCCCCTGTCTCGACGTTAAAGGCGGCCGTACCGTAAAAGGCGTAAACTTTATTGACCTGCGTGATGCAGGCGACCCGGTTGAACTTGCCTGGAACTACTCACGGCAGGGAGCCGATGAACTGGTGTTCCTGGATATTACAGCAACTGTTGAACGGCGTAAAACCATGGTTGAGCTGGTAAAAGCGGTGGCCCGGCAAATAAATATACCTTTTACTATTGGCGGCGGCATTAACGAAATTGCTGATGCTGATGCTTTATTAAATGCTGGTGCAGATAAAATCTCCATCAACTCCGCAGCAGTGCGTAACCCTGCTTTAATTGATGAACTGGCTAAAGCATTTGGCGTTCAGTTTGTGGTAATAGCGGTTGATACCCGTGCTATAGCCGGAAAAAACATTGTTCATTTAAATGGCGGCAGAATCGCTACGGAAAAAGAAACACTGGATTGGATATTAGAGGCTGAAAGCCGCGGCGCAGGTGAAATATTGTTAACCTCAATGGATCATGACGGTACCAAAGCAGGTTTTGACAATACCTTTTTAAAATTAGTTAATGATGCGGTTAATATACCTGTCATTGCATCCGGGGGTGCCGGTTCTGTGCAGCACTTTGTTGATGTATTTGAAAAAAGCAATGTTGATGCCGCCCTCGCAGCATCCGTATTTCACTACGGAGAAATATTGATCCCGGATTTAAAGAAAATATTAAGGCAGAATAATATAGAAGTAAGAGAAATATAAAATCAATTAAAAATTGTCATTGCAAGCGATAGCGTGGCAATCGCATATTATACAGAGTGGCTGTGCAAGCTGAGATTGATTTTGCGATGACATAGAATAAAACAATGGAAATAGATTTTAATAAAACCGACGGGCTTGTCCCGGTAATTATACAGGACGAGCAAACATTGGAAGTGCTGATGCTTGGATATATGAACCAGGAAGCTTACAATAAAACTGTTGAAGAAAAGATTGTTACCTTTTTTTCGCGCTCAAAAAACCGCCTTTGGACAAAAGGGGAAACCAGTAATAATTTCCTTCGTGTTAAAGGCATGCACATTGATTGCGATAATGATACCCTGCTTATAAAAGTTAAAGCCGATGGGCCTACCTGTCATACCGGCTCACGCAGCTGTTTTAAAACAGATTACAATCAAAACTTTATATTGGAGTTGGAAGCAATAATTAACGACCGGTATGACAACCCGCAGGAAGGCTCATATGTTAACAAACTACATCGCAAAGGCTTAAATAAAATAGCCCAGAAAGTAGGCGAAGAGGCTGTTGAAACCGTTATAGCAGCTTTAAACGAAACAGAAACCGACCTGATCAATGAGGCATCCGACCTGGTTTTTCACTTATTGGTTCTACTAAAAGAAAAGGGTCTTAACCTGGAAAGAATAGCCAAGAACTTAGAGGAAAGGCATAAGTAGGTTAAAAAGTTGATAGCCCATAGTCGATAGTCCATGGCAATGGAATCTGACTATGGTTTATGGACCATAAAGTATCGACTAACATGATCTCAGTACAAAAAACAGCAGAATTAAACGGGCACGGAAATCCGATATTTACGCTTGAGCTTTCCGAAAAGCCGGGCATATTGTTTACCGGGGGCAATGATAAGGGTCTGGTTGAATGGAGTTTAAAAACTAATTCGTTCATAAAGGTAATGTTCCCCGTACCGGCAACTATTTATGCCATACATTGCCCGGTTGGTTATCCCTTTTTGTTTACCGGCTTAAGAAATGGCGATGTACTGATTTTCGATTTTATTAAACAGCAGATAGTAAAAACGCTGAAGAACCACCTGGCTCCCGTTTTTGACATTAAATCTGTTAACAAAAAAAACGAGCTGCTGGTAGCAGCTGAAGACGGAACAGTTTCCATATGGGACCTTCAAACCCTTGAGCACTTACATACTGTTAAGGTTTCAGATGATACGATACGCTGCATCAGCGTTAGTGCTGATGAAACCCGGGTGGCTTTTGGCTGCCGCAACAACCACATCCAAATTTACGATACTGCCGATTATACTTCCATAAACACGCTTCATGGACATACAATGTCGGTTTTTGCAGTACAATATTCAACTAATGGCGACATCCTTCTCTCCGGTGGGCGTGATGCGCAGGTAAAAATATGGGATGCCAGATCATACGAATTATTGCATAACATCCCGGCTCACCTGTTCGCTGTTAATTCAATAGCCTTCCATCCAAACAAACCTTATTTCGCCACTGGCAGCATGGACAAAAGCATAAAGATATGGGGAGCAGATGACTTCAAATTAAACAAGGTGATCAGTCGCGAAAAGGGATTTGCAAGCCACCAGTTATCTATTAACAAAGTTATCTGGAACGGAGATCAGCTAATTTCTGTAAGTGATGATAAGCGGGTGATCGTGTGGGATATTGGCTTTGAGAATTAAAATATCCTTTTTACGAAACGCAATTTGTGTGTATAACGCTTAAGGTCCTCAGAGTAAATACCTTTCTCATCAATACTATCAATTTTAACTTTCCCGGAGGCATGAATAATTTTGTCACCATTCAGCATAATCCCTACATGGACTATCTTTCCTTCTTGGTTATCAAAAAAAGCAAGATCCCCTAACCTGGCGTCGTGAAGGGAGTTTACAGGATAACCAGTTTCGGCCTGCATACTGGCATCACGCAGTAACCGTACTCCCTGTAATTTAAATACTGCCTGTGTAAAACCAGAGCAATCTATTCCAAAGTGAGTGCGGCCACCCCACAAATAGGGCGTATTTAAAAAAGAGGTAGCGGTAATGGCCAGGTTTGCTGTTTCACCAATCTCTCCTATTATCTCAAATTTGTCATTCCCGATATGGCAGCTTGTTCCTTCTAAAAAAGCAAGCGAGCTGCCTATGGGTAAATAATAAATACTATTATTGGCTATTTTCCAGGCCTGTGTAACCGGCCGGTAAGTAAGAGGTGGCGGTGTTTGTTTAAACCGTTTGAATGATAAGTGGCCCAGCATAACAAATTGCTGCCTGCCAATCCAGCCCGGATAATTATCATAGTTGGTTATAATTTTTACCCAGTTTTCTTTCCATTCGGTAATTTCAAATATCTCACCAAACAACACTTGCGAAACCTGCTCGCTCCTGTCATCAGCTTCTGCTCTGAGTGGGACTATTGAAAGATTACAAATACCGTATTCCATATTAGGCTATCTAAGAAACTGTGGCCAGATTCGAATTACAAAAAAAGGGAAAGTATTATCATACCTTCCCTTTTTTTAAATTGTAACAAATTTATTACTCATTCATGTGCAGCCATTCTTTTTTGGCTAACAACTCGTCTTTGGTTTCCCGAATATCTTCGTCGTCAACACAGCAATCAACAGGGCAAACAGCAGCACATTGTGGTTCGTCGTGAAAACCAACACACTCTGTACATTTATCGGGCACTATATAATATATATCAT
This sequence comes from Mucilaginibacter sp., assembly GCA_028287865.1. Classification (GTDB taxonomy): domain Bacteria; phylum Bacteroidota; class Bacteroidia; order Sphingobacteriales; family Sphingobacteriaceae; genus Mucilaginibacter. Next base: position 9,028 of record JAQBOU010000170.1, read on the forward strand.
CTGACAGTGCCGCCTGTGTTTCTTCGGCATTTAATGTGTTGCCATCGCCGAAATCAATTAGTCCCTTTAAGCCCGTACCGTCCGAAAAACGCCATGCGGCGCCGGCATCATAAATAGCATTATTTGGGCACTCAGGTTCGCAGGCTCCGCAGTTTATGCATTCATCGGTGATTTTAATCGCCATATTTCTTAATATCTTATAATCTCAATTAACTTTGCCCGAATTAACAAGCATGCAAATATAACAAAAAAAGGATTTGAGGGTTTCAAAACCTCACCATATATATGTCAAAATTTAATAAAACGAACTTAATAAGCATCTTTTCAACACTGGGACAACAATTACTACATCCCGATGAACAGTTTTTAGCCGTTATTAACACTGAGTATCAATACAATGCCTGGTTTACGCCTGAAAATGTTTTGAATGCGGTAACTAATCTGGGGAAAATGCTGAATCCCCTGGATTTGACCACATGGCTGGACCGTTATAATTTAGATGAAAATAAATCAGGTAAAAAAATAGGCTTAATATTAGCCGGAAATATTCCCCTTGTAGGTTTTCACGATGTTTTATGCGTACTGGCTACAGGTAATATTGCTTTGATAAAATCCTCATCAAACGATGCAAGGCTTATTAAACATGTTTTACACCTATTGGTTACCATTGAACCACATTTTGTGGATCAGTTCAGTTTTATTGAAAGACTGAAAGATTTTGATGCAGTAATTGCCACGGGCAGCAATAATACTTCCCGCTATTTTGAATATTATTTTGGCAAGGTGCCGCATATCATCCGGAAAAACCGCAGCAGCATCGCCTTATTAACAGGTGCTGAAACTGGAGAACAAATAACTGAGCTTGGGCATGATATTTTTGATTTTTACGGGCTTGGCTGCCGCAACGTATCAAAGTTATTGTTACCTAAGGAATATGATTTTCACTTATTTTATGAGCCACTGGAAACCTACCAGGAGGTGATAAATCACCATAAATACAGTAATAATTACAGTTATAACCGCTCAATTTACCTGGTTAACAGCGATAAGCACCTTGATAATGGCTTTTTACTTTTAAAGGAAGATAAAAAGCTGGCTTCTCCGCTGGCAGTTTTATACTATGAGTATTATGACAATCTGCAATCTGCACAAAACCTGCTGAATGAAGAAAGTGACAACATTCAATGTATAGTAAGCGGTGTTCCCTTAGCTGTTAAAAACCAGCTCGTAGGCTTCGGTATGAGCCAGCAGCCCGCATTATGGGATTATGCTGATGGGGTTGATACGATGGCGTTTTTATCAGCCATTAATGATTGATGGTTTACGCTAAATTCAAGGTCGCTGATTACCGGAGGTTCGAAACTGTAACCGTCCCTTCATTAGGGTGTACCTGGTAAAGCAAATAAGAGCCCTTAACATCGCTTATAACTTCTGCCTGTTGCAGGTGTTTACCTTGTTTTATCTTTGCGTGTTTCCAGTTAGCTGGCACATAGGTTTTAAGCGTTAACGGCATATTATACATGCTTTTATTCAACGAATGGGTTAACATTATGTTGATGCTGCCGTTCTTTTCGCTGTTTTGAACTTTGGCGCTTTCCCGCTCGCGCATGTATTTGGTTACATCGCCAAAGGTTGCTACCCACAGTTTGTCGTCCTTGCTTTTTATATATTGAAAGTAATCATCAAGCAGGGCGGCCGGCAGAGCCTCGTAGCCCAAACCCTGCACACCGTGAATAACAATCACCAACCAGGTATCTTTTCTATCGGTTGTGGTGTCTACCCACGATTTCATTAATGGTAAAGGAGCCCTGGTATTTGCTTCCCGCTGCCATTGAATATAATCTTTGTCTGTAGTTCCGGGAGTTTGTTTACTCGGACGATCAAGCTCCTTAAGCCAGGGCTCAGGCATCCTGTTACGCAGTGCCGGGTAAATTTTGTAGGCTATCTTCATTACCCGTTCATTTTCGTATCCATAAGGAACCTCGGTAGAAAAAGTATATCTTTCTCCCATTTGCTCTTTTATGTCTTCCTTGCTTTTTTCAAGCTCATAAGTGATGTTTACTGAATCCAGCCCCGGCATACTTGCATGGGTAATGGAGTGACTGGCAATCTCATACCCCTCTGCGGCATATCTCCTGAAATCGTCCCAGGTAGAACCTTTTTCCTGTAATACCTCATCGCATGGCTGGTACCCTGGCTCCAACACGCCACTTCTAACTTTTTGATAAAGCTCATCCATTAATTTATAGGCCTCTTCAGTTTTTTTACGATCGTATAGACTTGCTGCCCGGGTAACGTAAGTAATTGTTCCTTTATAACCAAGGTACCCTCCGGCAGAGCAACGCTCCAAAAAATTTTGCCCGTTGGTAGGAATTGTTGCCGATTCAGCAATAATCTCTTTTACCGGCCTGCCTATAAACTTTCCATAATATTTTGAGCCGGGTATGCCGCCGGTAATAACAAAAAAAGTGGCTGGCATTTTAAGACGTTCCATGATGGGCAGCGCATACTTAAATTGGTTATAAGAGCCGTCATCATAAGTAATGGAGACAGCGCCGTTTTTATTATACTGCCATTCAGTAATTTCAGTATGGCCCGGGGTTGCCTGACCGCTGCAAACTATCGCCTGCAATAAAAATAAAATGACAGGTAATATTAATTTAATTCTTACTGGTTTATCAGGATACATAAACCAAATGTAATCAGTTAAAACCTAATGCCGGGATAGTTTTTGTATCAAATCTGTTATTATATATTTAACAATAGCCCTAATTGCTTTCATTAAAACTTACCGGGTTCTTCTTTTTTTAATTACCTAAACTTGATACGGTGGATTGTTTATTCACCCCACGCGGTAATTACCAGGTTCCGTTGCCTGCCCTGGTTACGGTGTTCGCACAAATAAACACCTTGCCATGTACCCAAAGCTAAGCGGCCGTTACGTACAGGTATTGTTACCGAGCAATCCAGCAACGCCGCTTTAAGGTGCGCAGGCATATCATCGGGTCCTTCATCATCGTGCATATAATCCGGGTCATTCTCAGGAACAACCTTGTTAAAATACATTTCAAAATCTCTCCTTACCGTAGGGTCTGCGTTTTCGTTAATAGTTAATGAAGCCGATGTATGCTGAATAAAGACCTGGCAAACACCCGTTTTTATTTCGCTTATTTGTGGCAGTGCCTGTATAATTTCAGTAGTGATAAGATGAAACCCTCTTTTTCGTTCTTTTAATAATAATGGTTGCTGAAATATTTTCATAATATCTAAGTTTAATGGGGACTTATAGTTTAAAATGTTGGTTATATATTATAAAACTATCCGGTTTTAAACATGTTTTGGTATTAGCCAATTACCGGTAAGGACATCACTGCATTATATTCATATCCTTTTGTCTTATTTATTAACGTAATAAAGAATTATATCTTATGAAAAAATATTCCCTCCTCCTGTTAATGAGCGCCTGTTTATCTTCAGCATTCGGACAAGCAGATACCACAAGGCATGTCCCCGGCAAAACAGATACAACTTTACACGCTCCTGTAAAAGCGGACACGTCCATGCACATTTCAGGAAAGGCAGACACTTCCTTACAAGCTACAGCTAAAAAAGATACCATAATATGTACTTCTATTGCAAATAACGGAAAAGTATGGGCAGCCATTTATCAGCAGCGCGCCGCCGAATACAAAGCTTTATGTTTCCAGGCGTATAATATGGCCCGGTTAAGGGTGGATATGATCTGGACACATTACCATATGAAACCCTATGCCATTGTAACCGATCTTGACGAAACTTTGTTAGATAATAGCCCCTATAATGCAAAAAGGGCATTAAATAACCTTGATTATGATGCCGAAACCTGGAAACAATGGACCGCCCAGGCAGTGTGTGACACAGTACCTGGCGCTCCTTCTTTTTTAAAATATGCAGCATCTAAAGGAATAACCATATTTTATATCACCAACCGCGCCGAAGATGAACGTGAAGGAACTTTAAAAAATCTTAAGCTATACGGATTGCCTAATGCCGATAATGCCCATTTATTGCTCAAGAAAAATACCTTAAGTAAAGAAGCCCGCAGGCAGGATGTTTTAAAAACTCACATCATCATTTTATTATGCGGCGATAACCTGGCTGATTTTGATGCTTTATATGATGGCACACCTTCGGAAGAAAACAGGATGGTAACCACTCAAAAGTTAATGACACAATTTGGCAGCCGGTATATTATTATACCTAACCCAAGCTATGATGATTGGGAAAAGGCGCTGTTTAATTATCAAAAACTTAGCAACGCCGAAAAAGATTCGATCATTAAGGCGAAAGTTAAAGTAGCCGATTAATAATACGTTTATACAATTTGACAATCCTGTGTACAAGTTTTTAAAAATACATTCTACATTTGCTTAACACTGTTAAATGATTTATTATCATTAATCGGAAATGGCAAGCAAGGACAGAATTCAGCGGTTAAAAGATGAAACCAGGATCAATATACTGGATGCTTCCCTTCAAATTGTAAAAGAAGAAGGATGGCAGGCGCTTAGTATGCGCAAAATAGCCGATGTAATTGAATATACAGCTCCTATTATATACGAGTATTTCTCCAATAAGGAAGCCATCCTGCTTGAATTAACCCGGAAAGGATTTTTGATCCTTGCCAGGGACATGAAAGCCGCTAAAGAAAAACATCGTTTACCCGGCAAACAGCTGGAGGCAATGTGGTTTGCCTACTGGAATTTTGCATTCGCCGAAAAGGAACTGTACCAGGTAATGTTTGGTGTGGATGTAAATTGTTGTGAGCTCGGAAAAATAATGCCCGAAGCAGACGTACCCGCTGATATGGTTTGCGAGGTTATAAAAGACCTGATGGCTCCCCATAAACCAACTGAAGACGAAGTATGTACCACTTATTACACATTCTGGTCGGTAATGCATGGCTTGGTCTCCATCAACATTGTTCGCAAGGGCAGATCTGATGAAACTAATAAACAGGTATTAAAGGCAGCAATTGGCGGCATCATCAGGTCCATTAAAGGATAATTTTTTTCACATTTTTATTAACATCGTTAAATAATTTAACAGTGTTAAGTTAACTTAATTTTAACATCAACTCTTAATTATACACATATGCAAACTCAATCAATCTACTATTCATTTAACATAGTTAAAAAAATTAATAGTGTTATAATCATTTCCTTAAGCGCCATCGTGCTCTTTTTATATAGCTGCTCATCAGCCCCGCAAACGCCGCAGGCACCGCCGCCGCCATCGTTACCGGTAGCAACTGTAATTTCAGGTACTGAAACTACTTACCAGGAATACCCAGCTTCTATAGAGGGAACCGTAAACGTTGAAGTTCGTCCGCAGGTAAGCGGTGCGCTTGATAAAGTATTTGTTGACGAAGGCGCTTTTGTAAACGCTGGTCAGCCTTTATTTAAAATTAACGAGCTGCCTTACCGTGCACAATTGAACAACAGCTTAGCCAGCCTGCATGCGGCGGAAGCCGCCCTTGCCAATTCGCAATTGGAAATTGATAAGCTAACACCCCTTGTTCAAAATAAAGTAGTGTCTGAATACCAGTTAAAAACAGCCAAAGCAGCCTATGACGTTGCAAAGGCTAATATTGAACAGGCCAAAGCCAACGTATCAACAGCGCAGATAAACCTGGGTTATACTTTAATTAAAGCCCCGGTGAGCGGCTATATCGGCCGGTTGCTAAAAAAACAGGGAAGCCTTGTTGCCCCGGCAGATGCTGAGGCGCTAACTCAATTATCTGATGTACACGACGTACATGTTTATTTCTCATTAGGCGAAAAGGATTTTGTAAGCTTTAAAGAACAATATCCGGGCGAAACCTTAAAAGATAAGCTTAAACAGTTACCTGCCGTTGAACTATTATTAGCTGATGACAGCCAATATGACAAAAAGGGAAAGATAGATGTGATAGACGGGCAGTTTGATAAAAACACAGGCGCTATTACTATCAGGGCAAGCTTCCCAAATCCACAAGGTTTATTACGGTCTGGAAATACAGGTAAGGTGCGGCTGAGCTTACAGCATAATGATGCCTTAATTATCCCGCAATCGGCAACAATTGAAATGCAGGACAAGGTTTTTGTATTTACCGTTGCAGACAGCAATAAGGTAAAAAAACAGCCGATAGAAATTGTGGGCAAAAGCGGCAATAATTACCTGGTTAAAGATGGCGTAAAAGCCGGTGACCAGATAGTGTTAAGCGGCATCGATCATTTACAGGAAGGTACAATGATTCACCCGGAAAAAGCTCCGGAGAAAGTTGCTGCTATAGTAAAGAACTAATAGAATAAGACACAAGAATCAAGAACCAGGAATCAAGATAAAAGATAGGCAAGCAACCAAATTGGTGTCTTTGTCTCTTACCTCTTGCTTCTTAAAAAACAAAGACATGTTTCAAAAATTCATAACAAGACCGGTGCTCTCAACAGTTATCTCCATATTATTGGTGATAGTTGGCTTGCTTGGTTTAACAAAATTGCCGCTGCAGCAGTTTCCGGATATAGCTCCGCCGGCTGTGTTAGTTACAGCCGTTTATCCTGGCGCTAATGCCGAGACCGTATTGCGGTCAGTAGCACCATCACTGGAAGAATCCATCAATGGGGTTGAAAATATGAGCTACATGAGCTCAACCGCAAGTAATGATGGCACTTTGGCCATTACCGTTTATTTTAAGCAGGGTACCAACCCGGATCAGGCTGCGGTAAATGTTCAAAACCGTGTAACACAGGCTACCAGCCAGTTACCTGCCGAAGTTGTTCAACAGGGAATAACCACCACCAAACAGCAAAACAGTTTAATAGGTGCGGTTGGTATTTACACAGAGGATTCCAAAAAATATGACCAAACCTTTGTGGCCAACTATGCCCAGATCAATATCATACCCGAACTTAAACGAATTCCCGGTGTAGGTTCTGCGACAATATTTGGCGGTGTTAAAGATTATTCGATGCGGATATGGCTTAACCCTACCCAAATGGCTACTTACAAAATTACCCCTGCCGAAGTTATGGCGGCTATACAGGACAAAAACCTCGAAGCAGCACCCGGCAAATTTGGCGAAAGAAGTACACAGGCATTTGAGTATGTAATTAAATACAAAGGCAAGCTCACCAAGCCGGAAGAATATGAAGACATTGCTATCCGCGCAAACGCTGACGGCTCTGTATTGCATTTAAAGGATGTGGCCCGGGTTGAACTGGGTGCTTATTCCTATACCAGCGTAACACACTTAAATGGTAAAGATGGCATTGGCATTGGCATTATACAATTAGCGGGCTCAAATGCCAACGAGATCCAGATAGCTGTAGATAAACTGATGGAAAAAGCCGCAAAGGATTTCCCGCCAGGTATTAAATACAATAATTTTTACAGGACTAAAACCGCGCTTGATGAATCTATAAACCAGGTTGAACATACCCTGATAGAAGCCTTCATATTGGTATTTATTGTGGTGTTTGTTTTCCTGCAGGATTTCAGGTCGACATTGATCCCGGCTATAGCGGTTCCGGTTGCCATAATAGGTACGTTCTTCTTTATGAACCTGTTTGGTTTCTCTATTAACCTGCTTACGCTGTTTGCCTTAGTGCTGGCGATAGGTATTGTGGTAGATGATGCCATTGTAGTGGTGGAAGCCGTGCATGCCAAAATGGAGCATAAACATTTAGGAGCAAAAGCAGCTACCACAGAGGCCATGCACGAAATTACAGGCGCTATCATATCCATCACACTGGTAATGGCCGCAGTATTTTTACCCGTTGGCTTTATGACTGGCTCAACAGGGATCTTCTACAGGCAGTTTGCGTTCACCATGTCAATAGCCATTGTAATATCAGCGGTAAACGCCTTAACATTAAGCCCCGCGCTGGCAGCATTGTTTTTAAAGGATAAACATACCAGCGATGGCGGCATTGAAGTTAAAAAAAGCTTTAAAGAGAAGTTTTACGCTGGCTTTAACAGCAGCTTTAGCGCTATTACCAACAGGTATGTTGGCGGATTAAAATTCCTGATCCGTAACAAATGGTTGAGCATGGGCGGCCTTGCATTGATAACTATTATCACAGTTTATTTAGTAAGCACAACAAAATCAGGTTTTATCCCGACAGAAGATCAAGGCTTTGTTGCTATCTCGGTTTCAACGCCTTCAGGAACTTCATTGAATACAACAACAAATGTGCTTAAACAAGCCGAAGATAAACTAAGGGCTTTGCCGGGAACAAGATTTGTTACTGCCATATCCGGGTTTAACTTATTAACCAACTCCAACAGCCCTTCGGCCGCAGTGGTTTTCGTTCTGTTAAAACCCAATGAGGACAGGGGAAAAATCAAAGATATCAATGCTATACAAAACATTATAAGGGGTCAGTTAGGCGCCATTACCGGCGGAAGTTTCTTTGTATTCAGCTTCCCAACTGTTCCGGGTTTTAGTAACGTTGAGGCACTGGATGTAGTATTACAGGATAAGACAGGTGGTAAACTGGATAAGTTTAGCGGTGTGGCCAGCACTTTTATTGGCGAGCTGATGAAGAAAAAGGAAATAGCCTTTGCATTTACCACCTTCAAGGCAGATTATCCCCAATTACAATTAGAAATTAATGATGATAAGGCTAACCAGCTGGGTGTAAATGTGAAAGATATCCTGCAAACCATGCAGGCTTATTTTGGCAGCGCACAGGCATCAGACTTTAACCGCTTTGGTAAATATTACCGGGTAGTTATGCAGGCTGATATTGCTGACAGAACCGACCCCTCAGCCATTGACCGCGTTTTTGTTAAAAACAAAGCCGGTGCTATGGTGCCTATAAATACACTTGTAAAATTAACGCGTGTTTATGGTTCAGAAACGGCATCACGCTATAACCTGTTTAACAGCATTGAAATTAATGCCATCCCAAAACCGGGCTATAGTTCAGGCGATGCCATCAGGGCGATAGAAGAAACGGCCAAGGAACAATTACCATCAGGTTTTGCTTATGAATTTTCCGGCCAAACACGTGAGGAAATTTCTTCTGGCGGACAATCGGCCATCGTATTTGCGCTTTGCCTGGTGTTTGTTTACTTCCTGTTATCAGCGCAATATGAAAGCTATGTACTTCCTTTAGCGGTAATTTTATCAATCCCTACCGGTATTTTAGGTGTGTTTGTTGTATTAGGCTTAACTGGTATCGAAAATAATATTTATGTGCAGGTAGCGCTTATTATGCTCATCGGGCTACTGGCTAAAAATGCCATCCTGATAGTTGAGTTTGCTGTACAGCGCCGTAAGGCCGGTTACGGATTAGTACAGGCTGCGATTGAAGCTGCTAGGTTAAGGTTACGACCAATCATCATGACATCTATGGCATTTGTCTTTGGTTTGTTCCCGATGAGTATTGCAACCGGTCCGTCTGCTCAGGGTAACCACTCTATCAGTCTTGGTGCCGCCGGCGGGATGGTTTCGGGGGTATTACTGGGTTTATTTATAATTCCCGTACTGTTTGTAATATTCCAGGGCTTGCAGGAAAGAATAACCGGCGTGCCTTTCAATGAAGAAGCTGGTCCCGAAAAATTAAACGGTCATGTCGTTATAGCTAACGAACCCGAAATGGCTGAATAATTAAACATTTAACTTAAAACAAAATGACAACAACTATAAAAAAATATGCTTTAATACTGCTGATAAGCGCTTTAAGCGCCTGCAAAGTATCAAAGGATATTCAAACACCTCAGGCCGCGCTTCCATCTGCGTTCAGCAATGCAGCGGCGGCTGATACCAGCAGTATAGCAGATATACCCTGGAAAAGTTTCTTTACCGATGCTATCCTGCAAAACCTGATAGACAGCGCTATTGCAAAAAATTATGATATGCAGGTTGCCATTAAAAACATTGAAGAATCGCAATTATTGGTTAAGCAGGTAAAATGGAACAATGTGCCCGAAGTTGGTTTAAATGTTACTGCCAGTAGCGATAGGGCATCAAATAACAGTTTAACCGGGTTAAGCTTAAAGGCCTATAATATCGGCACAAACCATATTGAGGATTATTCAGCAAACGTGTCAATTTCATGGGAAGCTGATATTTGGGGAAAGATCCGTAACCAAAGCAAAAGCGCCTTGGCTGCCTATCTCCAAACAACCGAAGCCAGGAAAGCCGTACAAACCAATATCGTTGCCGGTGTTTCGCAAGGGTATTATAATTTATTGATGCTGAATGCCCAGCTGGCAATCGCCCAAAAGAATGTAATGTTAAATGACAGTACTTTACGTATTATTAAACTGCAGTATGATGCCGGACAGGTAACGTCACTGGCTGTAGAGCAAGCACAGGCACAACAATTGGCGGCGGCAGAATTAGTCCCCCAGTTTGAACAGAACATCGCTTTACAGGAAGATGCCCTGCGGGTATTAACCGGTGAATTACCTGCTAAAATCGCACTGAGTACCACCTTAAATGAAGTACCAGTGTCAGAAAATTTATCAGCAGGCATTCCTTCGGCATTGTTAAACAGAAGGCCCGACGTAAAAAGCAAGGAACTTGCCCTTACGATAGCCAATGCTAATGTTGGCATTAACAAGGCTGAGATGTACCCTGCTTTAAGGATCACAGCCAGCGGGGGTCTAAATTCCTTTATGGCAAGCAATTGGTTTAATATTCCGGCCTCTTTATTTGGAATTGTTTCGGGGAGTGTTTTACAGCCTTTAATTCAGCATAAGCAGTTGAAAACCCAATACGAAACTGCAAAAATTGAGCGTGAAAAAACCGTGATCCAATTCAGGCAATCGGTTTTAACTGCCGTGGGTGAAGTATCAGATGCACTTGTTAAAATTGACAAATTAAAGGCACAGCAGGTTATTGCTGCCAACAGGGTAACCACTTTACAGCAAGCAACAAGTAATGCAAGCCTGCTGTTTAAAAATGGCATGGCAAATTACCTGGAAGTTATTACTGCCCAGGGAAACGTTTTACAAAGTGAACTGGATCTTGCGGCTATAAAAAGATCAGAACTAAGCGCCACCTCCGAACTTTATATTGCCTTAGGCGGAGGATGGAAATAAATAATTTATTCGTTATGAGAGAGTTTCTATCATTCAGAAAAAAAGTGATCTTTTATTTGATCAGGGAGTGGAATATAACTTTAGGATTTTGGCTGCTTATACTGGCCATTGAAATTTTATTAAGGCTATTTAAAGCGTAAATACTCCAAACAAAGCATTTAAAAAACACCGTGGCTATAATAACACGGTGTTTTTTAATGAAATTTAAACACAAACGTATTAAAACAACCTAAGCAAATAGCCCAATAGCTATGATGTCGGCTTTCCAGCTTGTAATTGATGACCTGCCTAAATCAACACCAACCACAATGATCAGCGCTATAGATTTAACGTTAACCTTTTAAACATAGTCAAACAGCGCCATAAAGCCAAAGTCCATATGCAGCTGCATGTGACAATGGAATAGCGTTAACCCGGGGTTATCAGCCGTAAAATCAACCTCCATTTCCTGGAAACCACCCAACATAACCACATCCTTAATAATGCCTGCTGTTGGCTTACCATTAATTTTTGTAAGCTCAAAGCTATGCCTGTGAAGGTGCATTGGATGGATATCATCTGATGCATTGCGCATTTTTAGCCGGTAACGCTTGTCTTTTTTCAGGTGAAACATAGGCCGCATGTTCATCATATCAAAAGCCACACCGTTGATTGTCCAGCGGTTGAAACCTTTATCTGCTGCTTGCTGTTTGGCAAACACCATTTCAATTATTTCATCTGGCTTGGGTACGTTTGTATTTGCTTTTCCAAATATGCGGTAGTCCCATTTATAGGGTTTGGGTGTTATCCATTGCGGTTTACCTTTTGCATCATCATAAGCCACAACTATACCCATGCCGTTGCCCCGGTCATCATCAGCCAAATCGCCCATCACCCACACCCCGGGATGTTTCATTTCAACTATTGCAGATATACGTTCGGCAGTGCCGATCCACAATACCGGCACTTCTGCCGGATGAGGCACTGCAAATCCGTCAAGGGCTATCACTTTAAAAGTATGGCCCGGCAGCGCAAGGCTGCGAATTTCAGAGCCGCTTCCGTTTACAATATGAAAAAGTACCCGCTCACCATTTTTTACGCGGATAGGTTTACCATGGCCAAGTTGCCGTCCGTTGATGGTAAATATTTTATAGCCTACTTCGTAGCCTTTTGGTTTGCCGGGAGCTGCTTCTTCGGCTTTATCCTGTATAGCCTTTAGTTCGGGCACCGGCTGTCCCGGCAAAAAATCTGAAGCCATATCGCCGCCACGCATAAAGTAGGGTTCAAATTCCTTAAGCATGATAAATTCTTCCCGGTCATATCCACCGCCTGCCGGATGTTTAGGATCGATATAAACCATCCCTACCTCGCCGTTATATTGCCCGTCGCTCAGATTAGCCCCGGCAATTACATGCGTATGATAGAAGCGAATCCCCGATGGACCGGGATACAAAATTTCGCGGCGCATTCCATGTGGAGGGATATAAGGTGTACGTTCCTCAGCTGCGCCGTCAGCCGCTACAGGTAAAAATTGCCCGTGCCAGTGAAGTTGCTCCGGTTTGTCCGTATCATTATAAATATCAACTATCGTGCGCTTTCCTTCTTTAAACCGTAATAACGGCCCCGGAAATTGCCCGTTATAAGTAATTGTTGAGATAATATGCTGCGGCCCGACTTCTATTAACCCTGTGTTAATATGAATAGTATGATCTGCCTTTTCGGCAAATGAGTTTATACCTTCTGATATTTTAGCCGGTTCATTATCTTTCTTACTGATGAGTTCTATGGCGCCTGCAGGAAGAGCTCCCGCAAGGGGAATTGCTATTCCGCCCAATTTTATAAACTTTCTGCGATCCATAACTGATCAAATTTGATATAATACACAAGATACCAGCAAATTAATAAAAATTGATTAATAGAATATTAAAACCAATTGAGCAACTAATAAGTTACAATGGCTGAAAAGATTGAAACAAGAATAGGCAATAGATGATAGAAATAATCAAGAAGCAGGCCTCATGCTAATACCAAGTAACACATTAACTATCCCGGTAACGATAAAGGCTATTGCGGTCCATAACACAATGGTAAGCGCGCCAAAAGCCGGGTTGAACAGCACAAGCAAACCGAAAATCAAAACCAAAACACCTCCCAGTGTAACCCACCAGGATCTGCCTGTCATTCGTCTGAAAGTTAAAATAGAAATACCCCTGAATAAAAAATAGATCCCTACTATTATACGTATAATGTCAATACTGGCCGCTACATGGGTCATTAACACAATACCAAGTACAACTTCTACCAACCCTGCCAGTAAATGCCAGCGCTTGCTGTCTCGCCCATGATCACGGTACGCATGCAGGAGTTCGGTAACACCGGCAACCAGGATAACCAGGCCAAAAAGTAATCCAAGCGCCACAAAACCAGTAGCGGGCGACATCAGCATATAAATACCTACCAGTATAAAAAGAACTCCTCTTAATACAAATACCCACCAATGCCGAAGACCACCGTATGTAATGATTTCCATAATTAATCTTATTTTTTTAAGTAACTGACAATATGTGGAATAGTTTTAAAATTCATAAAAACAGGCATGATTTCTGAACGTTGTTTAATGATAATCTTAAAAATCATGAAAGCAATTAGAATACACGAGTTTGGCGGCCCTGAAGTAATGAAGTTAGACGAGGTACCCGTACCAAAGCCAGGCGCAAATGAGGTTTTAATTCGCGTTTATGCAAGCAGCGTAAACCCGGTAGACTGGAAGATCAGGGATGGAATAAGAAAGAATGCTTTTCCCGGAAAGTTGCCTTTAACTATGGGCTGGGATGTTTCCGGCGTGATAATGGAAACGGGGAGTAAGGTAAAAAATCTAAAAAATGGTGATGAAGTATATAGCCGCCCGGATCCCACAAAAAATGGTGCTTTTGCCGAATATATTGTTGTAATGGCCGACCAAGTGGCGCTTAAACCCATTAGCATTGATCATGTTAGTGCTGCGGCGGTACCTCTTGCCGGCCTCACGGCCTGGCAGGGTTTATTTACACATGGCCAATTACAGCAAGATCCACGCAGCCTCAGGCGGTGTAGGCACCTTTGCGGTACAACTGGCCAAATGGAAAGGCGCGTATGTTATCGGTTCGTGCTCTAAAGAAAATATGGAATTTGTTAGATCTTTAGGTGCCGATGAAGTAATAGATTATAAAAATGAAAAATTTGAGGACCGTGTGAGTAACATAGACCTTGTATTTGATACTATGGGCGGCGAAACACAGGAGCATTCGTTAAAAGTTTTGAAAGACGGCGGCAAGCTGATCACTACCGTAAAGCCTGAAAACCAGGAAGCGGCTAAGAAAAAAAATATTCTCCTTGAAGGTTACAGCTCAATCTTACCCTGCCGACTTACAACAATTGGCTCAGTTAATTGATGAAGGTAAACTGAAGCCCATTATAGCTAAAGTGATGAATTTTGAAGAAGCCGCCGAAGCAGAAGAAATAAGCAAAAAAGGACATGTTCGTGGAAAAATTGTGGAAGTAGTATAAAAATTATAATTAAAGACAGGCCGAATTATATTTCTTATTATTCTTTCTACATCTTGTGCTTATCCCGGTGATCTTCGGTTAATTTACCACAGAGATCACTAAGAAAGCACGAAGAACGCAAAGAATACAATACAGCCTATTGCTTAACTAATTCTGCAGGCAGCCCGTCAATTGGTTGTATTTTTATTTGTTTGTAAAATATTTCTGCACCTTCTGATTGTATTTGAATTTTACCTTTTGTGAGGGGCAACTCCTGGCCATTTTCCAGTTGTTTGTTATGATATAATATCATCATCACTTTGCCATTTACAACATGGATGCTGGTATCACCATGGCAATAAAGATCAAGCGTATTCCATTCGCCCGTTGGTTTCTCAGCGTCCCCGTTCTTTATGCAGTGCCTTCCCTGCTTACTGCCCTGGCTAAAAGTGAGCAGCGTTCCATGGGGACTATAAACATATTCGGTTTCTGACCTTTTAATTACCGGTATATCAGCCATGCCTCCTGCAACACCCCAGTAATCACCGCAGTTACCCTCCTCAACCTGAAACTCCTGCGAACGCATCCAGGCGCCATAATCTGCACCATATTTCCCTACAGAATGGTAAAGCAGGCCACTATCCTTCTTTTTACCTTTCTTTTGCCCCCATATAAGCGCTCCCCACTTAAACTGTAGCTGAAGGTGATAGTTTTCATATTCTTTTTGGGTGGATATTGCACCCCAGTTTTCGCCGGATATACGAATAACATTTTCACCGTTTTCTTTTACTATAGTAAAAACATGCTTGGGGTCATTATTCAACCCAACCGGAATACCAGTGATTGGTTTACCGGCGTCATCCAGGTCGGGCCCGATATAGATGTCCCAGCCTTTAAGATCTTTTCCATTAAATAGTTGTTTCCAATTTGTTTTTTCGGTGGTTGTAAAACCAAAAGCAACCGCACAAAGCAGTAGCGGCAGTATAAATTTAGCAAATTTCATAATCGGTGGTTTATTTAACGAATATAAACATTAAATGGAATCAAGTAAAATTGCTGCCAGCATAAATCAGGGCAAACGCATTAAAATAATTCTGCCCATTGTCGTTCCAAAAACAGCTGCATCGAGGAGGCTCCATAGGAGCCCTAAACTTCTCCGTTTTCCTTTTTCGATAAACAGGAGGCTCCGCCGGAGCCCAATAAGTCATTTTGTAAGATCAATTTGACTCCGTGGGAGTCGCCTGTTTATAGAAATGACACAACCCTAATATTAGGGCTCCATAGGAGCCTCCTTAAACTAACTATTTAATCCAACATTCCAATTATTTTAATGCGTTTGCTCTGTAGCATAAATAAAAATCCAAATATTTATAAAGAATTTATTTTATGTTTGATTATACATTCCCCTGCTAACAAACCGCAATTCAAACAACAATGGAACAAAAGAAAAATTATACCATCCCCCTTATCACCTTAACATCCTTATTTTTTATGTGGGGCTTTATCACGTGTATGAATGATATACTAATTCCTCACCTTAAATCGCTTTACCGGTTAAGTTACTTACAGTCCATGCTGGTTCAGTTTTGTTTTTTTGGGGCATATTTTATTGGTTCATTAATTTACTTTTTGATTTCTTATTTCAAGGGCGATCCGATCAATAAAATCGGGTATAAGAACGGGATCCTTTTAGGATTGCTGGTTTCAGCTATCGGCTGCGGCTTGTTTTACCCGGCGGCAGTGTCGTCCAAATATGGAATTTTCCTGGTAGCACTGTTTACCTTAGGGCTCGGTTTTACCCTTTTGCAAATTACGGCCAATGCCTATGTATCCTTGTTAGGATCTGAAGAGAGTGCTTCCAGCCGTTTAAACCTTACCCAGGCTTTTAACTCGTTCGGCACCACCATTGCACCTGTTTTCGGCGGATTTTTGATCCTGCAATTTTTTTCTGATCACGGCCAGATCTCGGCCAATTCAACAAAGGTTCCGTATCTTATTTTTGCGGGGATATTTATTTTGCTGGGCCTGCTCATCTATAAATCGAAACTGCCGGCTTTTGAGGCTGACGAAACCGAAGAAAAGGGCTTTGGCGCCCTGAAGTTTCCGCAACTAAAAAGGGGCATCTTTGGCATTTTCTTTTATGTGGGTGGCGAAGTAGCCATCGGGAGCTTTATTATCAGTTTTCTGGGCCAGCACAATGTTGCCGGCTTATCAACGGTTGTTGCAAAAAATTATTTGGCACTATATTGGGGTGGCGCAATGATCGGCCGTTTTGTGGGTTCAATTTCCCTGAATCAGGACCTTTCTGCCGGTAAGAAAGCCTTATACATGGTAGTTACTTCGGCGCTGGTATTCCTGCTCATCCTGAGCATTGTTGATTTAACATTTGCACAGATAACCCCTTTTATCTTGTTTATTGTGCTGAACCTTGCCGGTTTTGCTTTAGGCAGATCAGCACCCGCACGTACCCTGTTTCTTTTTGCCGGCGTTTGTATCATTTTATTGCTAACATGCGTTTTCAGCTCCGGGCATATTTCTATGTGGACTATTTTAGGGATCGGTTTATTTAACTCCATTATGTATTCAAACATCTATACCTTGGCAATTTCGGGATTAGGGAAATATACCAGCCAGGGTTCATCGTTGTTGGTTATGGCGATATTGGGCGGCGCTGTAGTCCCATTGATACAAGGTGCTGTAGCTGATGCAATAGGGATTCAAAAAGCATTATTTATACCGGTTATCTGCTATTTGTACATTGCCTATTTCGGTTATTTCTGCTGGAAGAATGTTAAGCACACAGGTACCGCGCAAATAAGGGGCGGCCATTAATTTAAAGATCAACATTTAACAAATAAAACCCACGCCGGTTAGCGGCGTGGGTAAAATACAATAATAGCTAAATCCTCTTCTATCTAATTTTGTAAGCGTTGTTGTATCAAAAAGAAATGAAGTAAACACGCGCATGTCGGTTACCCTTATGGATAACTTCTCCATTTAAATGATTTTTCATCAATTGCACGCATGGTGCAAAGAATGCCATTTAAATGGTCATATTCATGCTGTAACAGTTCTGAAAGGTCATTTTTCACACTCCACTCCTGCTGTTGCCAGTACTCATCGAGGTATTTTATCGTTAGCGACTGGTGTCTTTTTACCTTTACCAACAAGTTAGGGAAACTCATACAGTCATCCCAAAGTTCAAACAGGTCGTCACTTAAATTTACAAATTCAGGATTTATCATCACAACCGGCCGGTCAATATTCATATAGATAAGGCGCTTCATAATGCCCAATTGCGGTGCGGCTATTGCACGGCCAAAATTATATCTGGCCTTTACCTCTTTCATCACATTATCAAGATCGGCAACCCAGCCATTGATACACGGCTTTTCTGTTATTGAAACAGGCTGGCAAACTTCATACAAACGGGGATCGCCCAGCAGTAAAAGATCTTTTAACGTTTTCATAATCACTAGTCGTTTTTCATTATTGACCATCGCCAACAAAATTATAAATCTGTTTGGCAATGTACCTATAGAAATATTGAGCTGGCAATAGCCATCAACAATCATTAAAGCATAATCAAACATAATTATAAATGGCTTTGCGCTGACTAAATTATTCTCCGCCATCACCGTTATTTGCGGTATAAAACATATTTATGAAATCTAAACTTTTTTCTCCCTTATCCTTTGGAGCAATTGAATTAAAGAGCCGTATTGTAATGGCTCCGATGACGCGCAGCCGTGCGACAGCAGATAATATACCTACCGATTTAATGGCTGAATACTATGGCCAGCGCGCCGGTGCCGGACTTATTATTACCGAAGGCACTTCGCCATCGCCCAACGGATTAGGCTATCCCCGCATCCCCGGTATCTATAGTGCAGAACAGGTTGCCGGCTGGAAAAAAGTAACTGATGCTGTGCATGAAAAAGGCGGCCATATATTTGTGCAAATCATGCACACAGGTCGTGTTGGTCATGTATCTAACCTTCCTGCCGGTGCAGCGGTCTTAGCGCCATCCGCCATTACCTGTAAAGGCCAGATATTTTCAGATACTGAAGGAATGGTAGATATCTCCGCTCCGCGTGAATTCACTATCGAAGAGGTTAAAGCTACGGTAACCGAATATGTAACTGCTGCTAAGAATGCAATTGCGGCCGGATTCGACGGAGTAGAATTCCATGGTGCAAATGGCTACCTGATTGAACAATTTATTAGTCCCGCAACTAACCAGCGTACAGATGAATACGGTGGCGATATAGTGGCACGCAGCCGTTTCCTGCTGGAAATTATTACCAAAGCTGCCGCTGAAATAGGCAAGGATAAAATAGGGATCCGTTTTTCGCCATACGGTGCCTTTAACGATATGCCCGCTTATGATGAAATTGATAAAACATATACCTACCTTGCTGAAAAGCTGAACGAATTGGGTATTTTATATGTGCATGTATTAGACCATTCATCAATGGGTGCACCTGCTGTTCCGCAGGAAATTAAGGATAGCATCCGCTCCATATTTAAAAATAAACTGATTTTAGGCGGTGGTTTTGACAAGGAAAAAGCCGAAGCTGCTATTGAAAACGGCAGCGCTGACCTGATAGCATTTGGTAAACCTTTTGTATCAAATCCGGATCTTGTTACACGGTTGCAAAAAGACGCTGAACTCGCCCCACCGGATTTTTCTACATTATATACCCCCGGTGTTAAAGGATATTCTGACTATCCTTTTTTACAGGAAGCATAGTATTTAACACAGAGGAGGTTACGGCCTCCTTTTTTGTTTGATTTGTTTTTTACCAACAGATGCCCTATTATAATAATTACCTGGCGGGCTTTTCACTGCCATGCTCCCGGTTTTTAAGCTCTGCGGCTACGCTGCTTTCATTGGTAGTGGCACTTGCGGCTTTCTTTCGTATATGTTCTGCCCTGTCATCTGCAGATGATACCTTTCCCGTTTTGTTTTGCTTTTTAACTTGCATAACCATTGTTTTTGGTACCAATAAATAACAGCATGCATTTAGTAAAGTTT
The DNA here is from genome assembly GCA_028287865.1 of Mucilaginibacter sp. GTDB lineage: Bacteria > Bacteroidota > Bacteroidia > Sphingobacteriales > Sphingobacteriaceae > Mucilaginibacter. Next base: position 28,643 of record JAQBOU010000170.1, read on the forward strand.
AAAAAATCACGAATAAAACACCAGCTATGCCTGGCATTTGTTATTTAATTCGTTGAAATTACTGTGCAACAGCACATTGCATAATGGTTTTATGTTGATAGCATAACAAATGTTGATAAATTATCTTGATACAATTCATCCCCGAACTGTATATTGCCTTTCATTAATTCCTTATCATGAGTGTTCTGTTTGTTTTAGACAATAATGAATTAGACCAGCGTATTATAAAGCTCAACCTGGTAAGGTTTCCGGTATTTAAGCATGCCCTGTATTTTTATGAAGGCGTTAAATTAATTAAATACCTGAAGGAGAATAAAGACGACCGTTCCAATCTTCCTGATGTTATATTGTTTGATTTAAATATGCCCGAATTTAACGGATGGAATGTATTGGATGCACTGCAAATACTTTATCCTTCTTTATGTAAAAAACCGTTGGTTTACATGGTATCTGCTTCGTCGATGTCAAAAAACATAAACAGGTCCCTGGCTTACCACTTTATAAAAGACTTTATCCCTAAGCCGGTTACCGGGGACATTTTGCTTTTAATTTCAAACGTAGATAGGTTTGAGAATCAAAGCATTCCGGGCATTTAAAAAAAATTACTGCTATTTTTAAGCTTTGTATATCAGCCGCTCCCCTTACCTGTAATTCGGTTGTTAATGCTAAACACCTTCCCCAAATCTTAAGCAATAATTATTTGCATTTATTTTAATAAATACAACATTAATTGTATTATTGACGTTTAATTAATTCATGGTCGCCCTGATTATATTATTTTTAATTATAAGTCTTATCATCAGCCTGATAAGCGTTAAGTTACTGCCGAGAGAGTAAAAACTCTTTATAGAAAAGGATCTGTAACTTTTTTAAACTGGTGTAAATGTCACCGGGTCTGCTTTTTCTATGTTTTTCCGTACCAACACTCTAAGTGTCTATTCTTTATTGCAGGTGCACGAAGCTATCTCTAAACAGATAAATCTTGTTGACTTAATGTCCTATATTGTTCGTTTGCCGCGATAGCATGATGACGATCAGCTTAGCTTATCGTAACAGAAATAAATATTTACTGCTATAATTAAAAGCAATTTATTAAGTAACTTACAGCACCGTTAGTTAATTTATTAACACAACTCTGTTATCCTTTTTATATGACATATACGGATGTTGAATTATCACAAATCAGGTTCAGGTTGCTCAACGATCTGTGCCCGATTCATCACAAACCGCCATTGATAGATTTTACCGACAGGTCGTTAAATTTTACAACATGCTGTAAAGCCTTTCATGCTATCTGCGAACACAATTTAGAGATTATTAAAAAGGAATTAAAAACTATCGGAAATAAATCTGCATAGAAGTTAAATAAGCCCCATCACTCGGTGGGGCTTGCCAAACTCCTGTCGGGCCATCGTTTTAATGATTGTTAAACAAATTTAACTATCCAGAAACATTAATGGAAATTAAATTTTCTTTTTATGCTGTGACGGATATAGCTTTCTTAAATAGCAATATACCAGTTATCCCTGGCTTTGTCTCCCGCTTGAAGATTCTTCCCAGTGATCCTTCATCTGCTTACTTTTCCCAAATGGCTCCTCTGGCTTCCTTTCGCTGCGATAAATTACCATCCGGAACGATCACTGCCACCCAAGGCGTATCTGATGAAGTGATATGACCTCTCCATTCAAAATTTAATGGACTTCCTGATTTCAGTATAAGTGTTTTCGAAGCATCAGCAATCATTAAATTATCCGTCCGGATACTAAAACGGTGAACCCCGTTTCCCTGGGCTGTTATTTTAATAATAACCTCTCCTTTTGCTGATACTTCCTTTGAAACCTGGTAGTTCAACATAACGCCGCGGCGGCATTCCAAATGATAAGTGGCGCCGGGTAAAAAAGTTTGGGTTTGTTGCCCGCCATTGCTGATAATAATATATTTCCCCTCGGGCACTGTTGTTTCAAACCTACCGGTCTCCCTGGCAGGAGATACCCTTATTACTTCTTTAGTATTAACTTCTTTAAATGTTACCTCGCCGGTTGCCCGGCCTTCAACCTTAGCAGGACCTTCAATATCTTTTAACAACCATATCCAATTAGTTACCGGATGCCCCCATATCTCTTTATAGGTCCACATACCTTGCACTGGCCAGTAAGGCACGTCGTATTCATCCCTTGTTTGTATGCCGACAGGTAAACCGCCAACCATATCTCCGGAGGAAGGTGTGTAAAGAGGCGTAAAATCATAGCCCTCACCATACATCGTACTTTCTGAAAATGGGTTGCGCCCGATGATCCACTCCAACTGGCGTTCTGCCAGTTGTGCCGAAGCCAGGTCGCCGCGCAGGCCTGCAGCGCTTGCCAGTGCCTGGGCCTGCGGCAAAATGGTACCGAAATTCCCTCTGTAATCCATCCATACCGGAAATATGCGCAGGTAATGGCCCTTACCTAAAGGGACCCCTTTAAGTACTTGTTTACGGAATGACTCCTTCCTGCTTTCGGGCACATGCATATATTCTGTGTCAACATAAACAGATGCAGGCATCATATTATAAGGCGCCGTATATTTTGCCATGTTTTTAAGACACTCTGAATAAAGCGTAACCGACGAATACCAGCGCATCCAATCGGGACTATCCGGAAATGCATCGCAAAGGGCCGTAAGCGCCATGGTTGGCGCTTGCTCCCGTCCGCGGTGACAATAATGGAGTATCTGTTCCTTAGCAGTAGATGTATAAAAGAAACCTGTTAAGGGGGTATCCCAGTCAGGCCGTTTACGTTGCTGCGCATTTGTAATTACCGGTGCCAATGCCGTTGCGAGCGCCGCATATTTTTTATCGCCCGTTGCTTTCCACATTGCTATCGAAGAAAGTATAGCCTGCGATGGTAATTCATCTTCTACGTTGTTTGAATCGAAAGTACCCCGCCATATGTCTTTGGATGGTTTAACAGCGGGCATGCCTGCGACAGCAAACTGCCAGTCTGATTTTGCCATTTTAAGAGCATTGGCCGCATAGTCCGGGTCTAAATCTTTAAATACCCGATAGCCAATCGCTTCAACAGTAGCCGCCTCAAAATTTGCCATCGGGTTGTTTTGCGCCGTAGCCACAACGTCATCCTCGTCGCCAATAATATTATTTGTTCTACGGCTGTTGATCGAGCCTGTATTCCGGTAGCCATCGCCAAAGCTTGTTTTTATTATCCAGTCCAAGCCCCACCTGGCTTCTTCCAGCACACGCTTATATAGTGCGGGGTTATTGTTCCGGGCATGCAGCTTTTCGGCCATCTCCAGCAAAGAATAGGTAATTTCTGCCGTACCTTCAAAACTTTGCGACAAGTCGCCCGCATCGTGCCAGCCTCCGTTTATAACCATGCGCTTATCGCCGTGTACACAAAACCAGTCCTGGTGCTCGTTGCCGTGTATCCCCGGAATCTCCATTCCGCAACGCTCTGCGTAAAAAAAATTCAGTGCCTTCCACACCGTTCTTTCATAAACATCAGCACCGATCCTAAAAGGTTTAGTTGTTATATTACCTGCCTCTAAAACATAATTTCCGGGTTTCCTGACTTCAGAAAAGTCCATGACCTGGAAACTGCCGATATACGAAGTAACCTTTTCTATAGGTTTGGCAAGCATAACCTTGCCATTGTCCTGGTCAATAAGTTTAAAGTCTTTTGCATTAACATTATTGGCGATAGCACTTTTATTGGCACCTGTTTGGTATCCTGTATGCGGATAAGATATGCGGCCGTGCCATACATCCCAACCCTCAACTTTATCAGGATCTACTTTTTCAAGCTCCATCTGATCAAAATAAAAACGGATCCGGTCTGCTTCTCCCGGATAACTCCCGGAAAGGCCATATGACATTTCAAACGCCGTTATTTTATCCCTGGCTACATTGCTTATTTCCCAAACAACATGGTTCCATTGGTGATTTTTAAGTATCAGGGAAGTTTCACCTTCCTGGCCAAAAATAGCAGGCAGTTTTTCCTTGCCGTCATTATACAACTGGCAATCCAGCGCTGTGGTATAAAACCCGGGCAAATCGGGATATATCCAAATGGAAATTCGGTTATAGGCTGTCCAATCTTCACCGTTAAACAATCGCCTCATCCCTGATCTGCCCCACCCACGTCCATTTTTAGGCGCCGGGCCGGCGAGCCTGGTAGGTGTTGTCATCAGCATAGATTTACTGCCTTCATGAACAACTTTATTTGATAGCTCGATAGTTGCAACGGAACTGCTTGAATCTATTGTCTTTATTACTTTCCTGGCATCAACTATTTCAGTACCCGATGTAGTAAACGATTTCCAGTTATCCAGATTTTCCATATTATCCAGCGTACGTTTGCCAAAAACCTTTTTATTAAGCCAGCGGTAGGCTGCAGAATCTTTGAAATTTGCTTCCATTGGTTCACGAACCAACAGAAAGCCGGATAAAAAAATAAAGATGGTAATGGCAATAAGGTATCTGTATTTCATCGGGAAAGTATTTTTAGTTCTAATGCTTAATCTACCTAAAAACATTAATTCAACTGGGTTGATAGGAATGCATAAGGACAAAACGGACAGTGGGACAAAACGCTCATTTCTGTTGTATAGTAGTTAAGTTGTTTAAAGGTTTCTAAGATACTATTTTAATGATTTGTACAGCTAATTTACTACAAGCTGTCTTTGTCGTGGATATTAAAACGCCTTATATACGAGATATTACGCTATTTGTCAGCGGTCATTCAAAAGATTGGTCGTTATGCTTTTCAATATGGAATATTACTAAAACTTCCCGATGTTTGTTTAAACATCAATTGTAATACATACAACATGGAAATAGGAATAGACAGTTTTGCCGCGGCAATGTTTAATGATACTGAAGATAAGGCCACCCGGAATGCCAATGCGATTGCCCAATTACTGGAACGTATTGAATATGCTGATCAGGCCGGCCTGGATGTGTTTGGCATTGGCGAGCATCACCGGAAGGAATTTTTAGATTCGGCGCCAACCATGATACTTGCAGCCGCAGCGGCACGCACTAAACGAATCCGTTTAACCAGTGCCGTAACGGTGATCAGCGCGGCCGACCCTGTTAGGGTATTTCAAAACTTCGCTACTTTAGATCTTATTTCCAATGGCCGCGCAGAAATTGTAGCGGGCCGCGGCTCGTTTATAGAAGCTTACCCGCTTTTTGGCTATAAACTGGAAGACTATGATGCGCTTTTTGCTGAAAAGCTTAATTTATTGCTAACGATAAGGGATAATGAAGTGGTTACATGGTCGGGCAGATTCCGTGCCCCGCTGAGAAACCAGGCGATATATCCCCGGCCGGTTCAACCCTCAATGCCTGTTTGGTTAGGCGTGGGCGGTACACCTCAGTCTTTTGTCCGTGCAGGCACCTTAGGGCTCCCTTTAATGGTTGCTATTATTGGTGGGGAAACACACCGTTTCAGGCCGTTGATCGATCTTTACCGCGAAGCTGGTGCAAAAGCAGGACATGCTCCTGATCGGTTAAAAGTTGGCCTGCATTCAATTGGCTACGTAGGAAATACCACCCGTGAAGCCACTAATGATTTTTACCCTGGCTATGCAGAAGTATTTACCAAAATAGGAAGAGAACGCGGCTGGCCGCCCGTTACCCGTACACAGTACGATGCACAAACTGGCCCTACCGGTGCATTGCTGATAGGAAGTCCGCAGGAAGTGGCAGAAAAAATACTCCGCCATAGCGAAGCCTTAGGCGGCGTTTCGCGGGTTACCTTTCAAATGGACCAGGCAGCGCTTCCACAGGAGAAACTATTGAAATCTATTGAATTGATTGGGAATCAGTTGATTCCACTGATCAGACAGCATTAAAATTAGTCTGATGGCTTTAAAAAAAGCTATCGGGGAGACCGCTCTACGAAGTCTGTGATTTCGGATTATTATGCTTGAGTTTGCAGCTGCAATGCTTGTTATATAACTGTATATAAATAATTGAATAGTCAATTTAGCCTTATTTCATCGCTTCTGCAAAAAGTTGGTACGAACGCATTTTAGCGGTATGATCAAAAATGTGCGAGGTTATCATCACCTCATCAATTCCGGTTCCATCCACAAAAGCCTGCATTTCTTTTTTTATCGTTTCCACACTGCCTATAAAAGAATAACCCAGCATTTGCTCAACGGCTTCACGCTCGAAAATATTCCAGATGTCGTCCATGCTTTTAACCGGTGGCTGCAATAGTTGTCGCTTTCCGGTGATCACTCCCATGAAAAATTGCTTCACCGAAGTAGCCAGGTATTCCGCCTGCTCATCGGTATCCGCCGCCACCACATTTACGCAAGCCAACACATATGGTTCATTTAAGACCTCCGAAGGCCTGAAGTTTTCCCGGTACAGCCTGATCGCCTCCAGGAAATAAGCAGGCGCGAAATGACTGGCAAAAGCATAAGGCAGGCCTTTGGCTGCCGCTAAACGCGCACTATCGGTACTGGAGCCTAAGATCCAGATTGGCACATCCACACCTTCACCGGGATTGGCTCGTACCTTACTATTGCAATTTTCGACAGAGAACAAAGCCTGCAAGCGTTCCACATCCTTGGGGAAGTTATGTGAAGCATTCATATTTTCCCCACGGATTGCCATAGCCGTTACCTGATCCGTACCCGGCGCACGACCCAAACCAAGGTCTATCCTACCCGGATATAAAGAGGCCAGCGTGCCAAACTGCTCCGCCACAATTAAAGGTGCATGGTTAGGCAGCATAATACCGCCGGAACCTACGCGGATTGAACGGGTCCCTCCCGCTATATAACCGATCAGCACGGCCGTAGCCGAGCTGGCCACGTTCATCATGTTATGATGTTCGGCAAACCAATAACGGGTATACCCCAATTCTTCAGCCTGTTTAGCCAGTGCCAGGCTATGCTTAAATGTATCGACCGGCGTTTGTCCCTCTACCACCGTAGCCAAATCAAGCGCCGAATATTTCACATCTGTTAATTGTTTCGAACTCATATCTATCACCTTATCATAAAATGAGGTTAATGCTCATCACATTAACCTCGTTATTGTTTCACTTAATCTATAACTAATTCACCAAGGGCAGCTGCGGTAAAGCCCTTTAATTCGCTGGTGCGGCTGTCACGTATCTTTTGTGTCCAATGTGGATCAGCCAATAAAGGCCTGCCTACGGCTACCAGATCAAAATCACCACGATCCATCCGACGAGTCAATTCATCTAAAGAACTGGGTTCCGAGCTTTCGCCTGCAAAGGCACCAAAAAAGTCGCCGCTTAAGCCTACAGAACCTACCGTAATGGTTGCCTTACCGCTTAGCTTTTTAGCCCATCCGGCAAAATTCAGGTCAGAACCTCCAAACTCAGGTTCCCAAAAACGACGCTGTGAGCAATGAAAAATATCCACACCGGCGTCCGCCATCGGGTTTAACCATGCTTCCATTTCTGATGGTGTTTTCACCAACTGATTGGTGTAGGCCGATGGTTTAAATTGAGACAGACGGATAATAACTGCAAAATCTTCACCTACCTGCTTTCTAACCTCTTTGATCACATCAATTGCAAAACGGCTGCGCTCCGGTAAAGTTTTGCCGCCATAAATATCAGTACGCTCGTTGGTCGCTTCCCAAAAAAACTGATCTATCAAATAACCATGCGCACCATGGATCTCCACACAATCAAAGCCTAATCTTTTGGCATCTGCTGCGGCTTTTCCAAAGGCGGCTATCGTATCGGCGATATCAGCATCAGTCATGGTTTTACCATTGTTGAACCCGGGCCTGTTCAAGCCTGACGGACCTTCAAAGGGCTCGGGTGGCAACCATCCTGAATGGTGGTTATCCATAATACCCATGTGCCAGATCTGCGGGCCCATACTACCGCCTTCAGCATGTACGCCATTAATCACTTTTTGCCATCCTGACAGCGCTTGCTCGCCATAGAAATGCGGTATGTTACCATCGTTGGAAGAAGATACCCTATCGATCACTGTACCTTCCGACAAAATCAGGCCAACCTCACCTTCGGCACGTTTGCGGTAGTAGGCGGCGACGTTAGCTGCCGGTATGCCATTTGGCGAAAATGAACGCGTCATCGGCGCCATAACGATGCGGTTCCTGATATTTAATGATTTTAATTGAAAGGGCTGAAATAAGCTATTCGCGCTCATAAAAATTTGAATAAATAAGTAATGTGATTATTTAAATGTCTGACTGGATCAGCTGGCTCAAAGCGGCAAAAGCTTCTTCATTCCGCTGGTAATAAGTCCATTGCCCTTTACGGGTCGACTTTACTAAGCCAGCCCGCTGTAAGGTTGACAGGTACTCCGATACGGTAGACTGGGTCAAACCCGCCTTTTGCTGAATCTGTCCTACACAAACCCCCGCCTCATAGCCATAAACAGCCTGCTCGGGAAAACTCACTTCCGGTTCTTTTAACCAGTTAAGTATTTGCAACCGGGTTTTGTTGGAAAGCGCTTTGAATATTTCGACCTGATCCATGATACAAAGATATATCGGTTATTCCCGATATGCCAATAATAATAAAGAGATGACATTGGCCTGATGCAGGGTTGCGTTTAGCCTTTGGTGTTCCAAAAAAAAGAAGGAACACCTGGAACAGACGGAACACTGGCTCGCCCTGACTAGTCCTAAAAAGATCGACTATTTTTAGGAGTACTCAGGGTGGCGAATATTTGAACACATTTATAAGGCCCTAACGATTGGACTACGTTATCCGTTATGGACGTGCTGCTACAGTACGTCCATAATTATAGTTTGGTTTTTTACCCATTATGATCTTCATTATGCCCCCCTGCATAATGTCATTATGCGTTATATAACATTTGCTATAACTTTTCCCGTTCAGCGTAATACTTTGAATATAAATATTTTCGGCACTGTTATTTATTGCCTCTACGGTAAAGGGTTTGCCCGATGTTGTTTGAAGGGTAGCCCTGCTAACAACCGGGCTGCCGATTACATATATTCCCAAAGCGGGAAATACCGGGTAAAATCCCATGGCTGAAAAAATATACCAGGCCGACATCTGTCCGCAGTCTTCATTCCCGATAATCCCGTCAGGATTGTCAGGATAAAAATTCTTCATGATGTATCTCACCTTTTCGGCAGTTTTCCATTGCTGCCCGGTATAAGCATAGAGATAGGCAATATGGTGGCTTGGTTCGTTGCCATGTGCATATTGCCCTATCAGGCCGGTAAGGTCTGCCAGTTCCGCTGTTTCTGATGGAGGAGAACTTGTTGTAAAAAATTGATCCAGTTTATTATTAAAGACTTTTTCTCCGCCTAAAAGTGATATCAGGCCCTTTACATCCTGCGGAACAAGCCAAAGGTATTGCCATGCATTCCCTTCGGCATATAAATTATTAGTAGCGTTTGTTGGCGAAAAGTTGGTTATCCAACTACCATCGGTGCTTTTACCTTTAAAAAACTGATCTGAAGGGTCAAAGTACAACTTATAGTTCCCTGATCTTTTCTTGAAATAATCGTAATCCTTAAGTCTATTAAGCTTCTTAGCCATCAGCGCCGTGCTGCCATCGCTAACTGAATATTCAAGGCCTTTGGCAACAGAACGACTTTCTTTATCGTAAGGGATAGCTTCAAAATTTTTCACGTATTTAAGGCCTAAAATATCAGGGTTGACAGTAGTTTTTATAGCATTGAACGCCCTTTCCCCATCAAAACCTTTCACTCCTTTCAGGTAAGCTTCTGCAACAACCTGCATGCTGCTTATGCCAACCATAGTACCGGTTTCGTTACCCACCAGGTGCCAGATGGGCAATCTTCCCTGCTGGTCGTAAATGGCAAGCATGGAATTGATCATATCTGCCGCTCTTTTAGGCTGTGTAAGGATATAAAGCGGATTTGCCGCCCTGTAGGTATCCCATAAAGAAAACACTGAATAATTGTTGAAAGTGGCGTTATGATATACTTTTTTGTCGGCACCGCGGTAGTCGCCGTTATGATCGTTAAAAAGTGCCGGGTCTATCATGGTGTGAAACAATGAGGTGTAAAAAACACGTTTATCGGATAAAGTCCTGGTCTCTACTTTTACAGACGACAATTCCTTATTCCATTTCCCGTCCGCCTGTTTCGCAACCTGTTCAAAGTCCCATCCGGGGATTTCTGCTTCGATATTAGCGAGCGCGTTTTCGGCGCTAACCGGTGATATGCCGACCTTTAATTTTAAGGTTGATGGCGCTTTATTAAAGCTGATCAGCCCTTTTATAGCTTTACCCCTGCCGCTGGCATCGTCAAGTAAACTGATATCATCATAAACATTAAATTTCTCTATAGGCTCTGAAGAGCGGATAGCAAAAAATATCCACTGATCTTTTGCCCAGCCGCTCGACTTACGGTAACCTTCAAGCGTATATTGATCAACTTTTTTAATGTAGGTATCAGTAGGCTTATCGTTAATTCCTTCTTTCAGGTCGATGATCACATGCGCCTCTTTTCCGGCAGGAAAATGATACCGGTGGAAACCCACCCTCTCTGTACTTGTAAGCTCAACATCAATATCATCATCCAGTAATTTAACTGAATAATAACCAGGCTTCACCTTTTCTGTATTGTGCGAATAGTGTGATGCATAACCGCTGGCGGTATTTTTTTCGCTGCCTTTGTTAAGCCTTATGCCGCCGGTGTAGGGCATAATTAAAATATCGCCCAGATCGCCTATGCCTGTACCGCTTAAATGCCGGTGGGCAAAGCCGATTAGCACACTGTCGCCATAATTGTATCCCGAACACCAATCCCATCCTTTATAAAAATTTTCAGGCCCTAACTGTACCGCACCAAACGGAACGCTGGCGCCCACAAATACATGTCCGTGCCCGCCTGCGCCAATCATAGGATCCACAAAAGCAGTTAAACTTTGGGCATTTATCCTGCTGTTGAAGCCCACCAGAATTATAGAACAAAAGATCAATACACGCTTCGTTTTACTATGCAGATACATAAATTTATTGCTGTTTTAGGTTGTTAAATTCAAATTTTTAATCAGTTGCAATAGTAGCTGCGGCAATTAATTAAACTTTAATAAAACATTAACCACAACCGCATTTGTAAAAACGCACTAATTTGTTACAGAAAAACTTATAGTTTACTTATTAAAACTCGGAAGCGGAAATGTAAACTATCTGCTAACACCTTAAATAGAGAAGGTCAGTGGCAGTAATTCGAAGGTGGGCATATTGCCATAACTAATTCTTATTGCAAATTGAATTTTTACAGGTAATTAGCCGAACTTAAGTATTTATTAAGAAAAAATTATTAATAATATATTGATTTGTATTGAAAACTACCAATTATAAAACCTATTAAAAAAATGGATATTCTTTTGTACAAAAGAAAGATAATCACTTCTTTTTTATTTTTAAATCTATTGATTTCAGGGATTTACGCCCAAGCCCAAACTTCAGTCAGTCAATCACAATCAATCATCGATATCTTATTAATTCGGCCCTCGCTTATTCGCCTTTAAGCAGCCGGTTATATGTAGATTTGATAAGCGACAGTAATAAAGTTGTAGCTTTTACCTCCTATCAGGGCAACGAGAAACAAACATAACTATCGCCCGATTTATTCCCGGTTTTACCACCTCCGCAAGCGATAACGATATATTGTTTACCATCTATCGCATATGCGGCGGGCGTTGCATAACCGGCGGCAGGAAGTTTTGCTTCCCAAACTTGTTTACCGGTGTGTTTGTCAAAAGCCCGCATTTTTTCATCTTTTGTCGCGGCTATAAATACAAGTCCTCCTTTTGTAACCAGAGGGCCGCCGTATAATTCGGTCCCGGTTATAGGTATACCTTTTTTAGTTAATTCAGGGTATTCACCCAGCGGTACTTTCCATAAAAGCTTGCCCGTAGTAAGGTCCACAGCATCCAGCGTACCCCATGGAGGTTTTATCCCCGGATAACCGTCTTTATCCAAAAAACGATTATAGCCGTTCATGGTGTAAGGTATTTTATATGCATCATTGCTTTGTGCCGATGATACAGGTTCTTTAGCATGCACTTTGGGGGATGAGGTTGTCTCCGGTAAGTTCAATATAAATGAAAGCAACGCTTTCTTTTCATTTGCCGGGATCTGTTTGAAAGATGGCATCATGTTACGGCCGTTTTCAATGATCTGCCCGGCTTGTTGCTCATTATATTTTTTGTTGATGTTTACCAACGAAGGGTAAGCTGCGCCATTACCCTTAAGTTCGGGCCCATGACAGGAAATGCAGTACTTGTTGTAAAGTGCATGGCCTGTTCCTTTTAAAGAGTTATCATAAGTATTTTTGGGGACATCGATCATTACCTGCGCCCAGGGTAGTTCGGTATTGCTGATGTACATGATTTTTGTTTCAGAGTCAACGGCTGCACCGCCCCACTCACCTCCCCCGTCAAATCCGGGAAAGATCCATACCCCATCCTTGCTGGGCGGTGTAAACATGGCATTATATTTTACCTTTTTATATTTTTCCATCATGTCCTTATGCGTTTCAGGACTAAGATCCGTCACATCCTCCGGACCAAAATGCTGGCGTGCAAATGGTTGGGGTAAAGCAGGAATGGGCTGGGTTGGCCAGGGTTGTTCTCCGGGTAAAGCATTAGTTGGCACTGGTTTTTCTTCAACCGGAAAAACCGGCTTGCCGTTAGTCCGGTCGAATACAAAAATAAATCCATGCTTTGTAATCTGTGCTACCGCATCAATTGTTTTGCCGTTATGCTGTAAGGTTACCAGGTTTGGATTTGCTGGAAGATCACGATCCCACATGTCATGATGTACTACCTGGTAATGCCAAATGTATTTACCGGTTGCTGCATCCAATGCCAAAAGACAATTGGCATACAGATCCGGCCCTTTACGGTTAGCGCCATAAAAGTCTCCCCCAACAGATCCGGTAGGTATATAAACAATTCCGCGTTTTTCATCCAGCGCCATACCTGACCAGTTATTAGCAGCTCCAAGACGCTTCCATGCAGAACCATCAGGCCAGGTTTCATAACCTTTTTCGCCCGGATGGGGAATGGTGTGGAATATCCATTTCATCTTCCCGGTAAGTACATCATAAGCCCGGATATGCCCCGGCGCCGCATCTTCAGATTCAGAAACCCGGTCGCCAATAATCAATAGATTTTTATAGATGATTCCTGGCGTGGTACCTGATACAAAAGAGTTAACCTTTCGGCCAAGGTCTTCTGTCAGGTCTAAATACCCGCCTTTTCCAAAACTTTTTATTGGTTCGCCGCTATCCGCATCAATGGCAAATGTTTTTGACCCTGCGCTATAAAAGATGCGTTTATTTCCGCCGTTCTCATCTTCCCAATAAACAACACCCCTGCATACTTTATAATAAGCCATCGGATCATTCTTTTTTGAAGTGTCCTGTGTGGCCGGGTCAAACAACCACTTCTGCACACCGGTTACCGCATCCAATGCGAATAGTTTAAGCTTTGGGCTGGTACCATATAGTATACCATCCACTATAATCGGATTACATTGGTTCTGGCTGCGGTTTGCACTGTCTTTATCTCCGGAGCTATAAGTCCAGGCTACTTTAAGCTGATTCACATTCTTTAAAGTGATTTGATCATTTGAAGAATACCTGTTTCCATCTTTTGACCCGGCATAAGTTCGCCAACCGCTTTGGTCTGTTGCGTGTTTTTTGCAGGATAAAATAATGCATACAATAAGGAACAATAAGTAAGGGCGCTTCATGGAATGGCTTTGTTTATAAATGGCTTTAACCGTTTAAAGCTAATCAGTTAAAGTTAAAAACAAAAACATTGGGTTGGATATGAGGTTATATTACAGGCTAAATGATATTAGCCCGTGATAAATTTCAATTTTACAGGCTAAACCATGTTTAGGGTATGATAGAAATTGCCATTTTAAAGGCTAATGCCCATTATTTATCCCCGCCTGGTCAATATGAACATCCCACACTCTTGCTTCTTCAATTATTTCGGGATCATGCGAGCAGATAAATAAACCCAGCAGGGCTTCTTCCGGCATATTGGGCATAACATGTGCGCCCACCGTTTTAAGGGGTTTGCCTACATGGCCAACACGCATAATAAGTCTTTTACCTATGCGCTGCAATTGCACCACTTCAAATCTCTTATCAGGGAAAAATATCTCCCCTTCGGGATCCTTCATGTTTTCGCCGGTAAGCGAACGCCATTGCATGGCAGTGAGTCCGTCGCCATGCTCAACAGCATTTAGGGCAATTGATTTATCATCGGCAGATTCGCGTATCATCCACCCTATTTTACGGTGATCATTCCCTTTGGCGCCAATAAATTCAAAATTGGCGGTGGCTGTAAAATCACCCTTTATTTTCTTATATACATACTGAAACTCATCACGGTTAAACCAGATGTTATAACCAGATCCTTTTAATGTATAAGTATGAGTCACTTTATCATAAATGGCCGATCCTGCATTTTTAGGGTGACCGATATCTCCATGATCAGTAAACAATCCGATTGGTTCAGTTTGTATCGAAAAGCCGCAGCAAAGAGCAGCAAGAACAATAAAGGCAAAAATTTTCATAAAGATTCGTTTAAGCAATGTTATAAAAAAGCTACGTCTACACTTAAGACCAAACAAGCCCATTCCCTACACCCTGTTAATAGATATATCCTCGTGTACCTCCACTGTCTTTTTAGTAATTGTTTCTTTTTGTTCCATCACCGTTTTCCAGAAACCTGCTGCCAGTAATCCGCCAAGTATGGGGGCAGCTACAAAGAGCCATAATTGCTGTAACGCCTTACCGCCGGCAAATAATGCAGGGCCAAGGCTACGCGCCGGGTTTACGGACGTCCCGGTAATAGGGATCATTACCAAATGTATTAACGAAAGCGATAAACCAATGGCAAGGCCCGCCATTGCCGGGTTCGCCCGCTTTGCTGTGGTGCCAAAAATAACCACCAGGAATATGAAGGTAAATACAGTTTCCGCAATAAAAGCCGACTGCATGGAATACTTACCCAAATAAGTTTCGCCCCAGCCGTTGGCCCCGAGCGCATACTCGCCCATAGAAAAACCGGGCTTGCCTGTTAGTAATAAATATAATATGCCCGATGCCGCAATTGCCCCGATGCATTGTGCTATTACATAACCTGCACAATCTTTAAAGGTAAGCTTCCCTGCAGCAAGCATTGAAATGGATATAGCGGGATTGATATGACAGCCTGAGATGGGCCCTATAGCATAAGCCATTACTACCACACTGATACCAAAAGCAAGTGAAATACCTAACAACCCGACTCCCGAAGGAGAAATACCATCAGCGTTAGCACCTGATATAACAGCCGCACCGCAGCCAAATAATACAAGACAAAATGTGCCGACAAGTTCAGCCACATACTTGGTTAGTGGTTTTGTTTCCATAATTTAGGTTGATTTGAATAATTAATTAAATATATAACTATTTAGCAACCAATAAGCAAATAAAACGCTAATCAAACAGTATAGCAAACCCGGTTTGCTTATCAGTTATTGTTTTTAACGAAAACTCAAAACCATGATTAATCAAGATTTCCCGTACCAGCATAAGACCTATGCTTATAACTGATTGATTTCATAGATTGTCAGCTTCAGGCTAAAATCAACGCGCAAGTGAATCCCAAAAATCAGCAAAATCAAATAAACAGCTATAATCTATGATCAAAATCGGTGAAATCAAATAAATCACTATAATCTGTGATCAAAGACATCCCGCAATGCCCTTTTAGCGGCGTGGTAACCGCACATGCCATGTACACCGCCGCCGGGAGGCGTGGATGAGGAGCAGATATAAATACCCTTTGCCGAAGCTTTATAAGGAGAAAGACGCAGCACCGGGCGGGTAAACAACTGACCGATATCAATAACACCGCCGTTGATATCCCCGCCGATATAATTTGGATTGTATGCTTCTATTTGTTCGGTATCCATTGTGTGTTTGGCCAGAATAGCATCCCTGAAACCGGGTGCAAAACGCTCCACCTGTTTCTCTATTGCTTCGGTCATATCCGTTTTTGAGCCATTGGGCACATGGCAATATGCCCAGGCGGTATGCTTGCCCGCCGGTGCACGGGTAGCGTCAAACAGGCTTGGCTGGGATAAAAGCACAAAAGGCTTTTCAGGGATTTTACCATCCCAAATTTGTTGCTCTCCGTCCGCAATTTCTTCAAAGGTATTACCAATATGGATGGTTCCGGCTTCGCGGCAGCCGGCAGCTGTAAATGGGATGGGTGCATTAAGCGCCCAATCAACTTTAAATACGCCCATGCCATACCTATAGCGTTCCAGTTGCCATTTATAAAGCGACGATAAGCGGTGCCCTGCTATTTGAATTAACTGCTTTGGCGTAACATCAAACAATACGGCATGTGCCGATGGGAGCTGTGCCAATGAACTTACATAAAAATTGGTTTCGATCTTGCCGCCCAACGAGACGAAATAAGAAGCTAAGGCATCAGCGATACGGCTGGAGCTGCCTTTTGGAATCGGCCATCCTTTTAAATGTGCTGAAGCCATTAACACCAATGCAATTGCAGAAGTAGCGATATTGCTTAATGGCTGTATGGAATGGGCTGCCATGCCCGCAAACAGTCCTTTTGCTTCGGCAGTTTTAAACCGTTTTGCCAAATGAGTTGCCGATGTTAAAGCTGGGAAGCCAAATCGTGCCATGGCAAGCGGGTGTTTTGGAAAATGCAAGGGGCCTAATACATCCGGTGCAATTAAAGGCCAGTCCCTAACAACCGGCAGCATAAGATCAAGATAAGCCTGTTCATCTGCTCCCAGTAAACGAGCGGTTTCTTCAGCAGAATTGCCAATAGTGGCAGCAGTACCGTTAACAAATGGATGTGCTGCCGCTACGGACGGATAAATATATTCAAGACCATGAGAACTTAAGGGAAGCGTTTCAAAAAAAGGAGATGCTACTGCCAGCGGATGTACTGCCGAGCATATATCATGCGTAAATCCAGGTAAAGTAAGGGCTGCCGAACGCAGCCCCCCTCCTATAGTTTCCTTTCCTTCGAGCAATAATACTGAAAGGCCATTTTGCTGCATTAATATCGCAGCCGCCAATCCATTGGGCCCGGAGCCAACTATTATTGCATCAAAATCCCTTTTCTCAAGCTGCATTAAAAATCTGAATAGGCGGTAGGATGCAGAAATATAATATCTGCCTTTGAAACGTTGTGCTGGTATTCTGGCTTTGCAACCAATGTTTTCCATTCGGGATCATTTGAAAACGCATCCCAATGTTTGTCCCTGTCCTGCTTACTGTTAAACGTGGTCATATACATTAAATTAGGCATATGACTGCCGGCTATAACTTCCGCATAAAATACCGCATTAAAATTAAGTCTTTTAAATAGTGCTACCTCATTGCCATCGTTAAACATTTTAACTTTGTTCAAATTAAACTGTTCCGTAGGGCTTTCATAGCTGCGCAACTCATAAACACGGTCGGTTTTATTTGCATTAAGATTTGGAACAGCAGGTTCTATCATTTTAGGAAATGCACGCAACACGATGGTTTCTAAACGGATATAGGGTATATCATTGTAGGCTGCATCTATGTAATCCTTTCCATCAGTTAAATATTGTGGGTCGGCGAGCAGTTTTTGTCCAACATTTTCCAATTGTTCCCAAGTGCGGAACGGCGTTAAAACGTATACGCGTTTTCCCAAAGTATCCCCTTCTACAGGCTTAAACACGCCCACATTTTTGACACCCATTCTATGCATGGCCGGCAAGTATGCGTTTTGCAGATATTTGTCCAAACGATCCTCCTGTGCCTGGGTTTTAACATGATATATTTTTATCTGGTAATAGTATTTTTCGGCCGCATTTGCTTTCATGCAGAAACAAATACTCATTAATCCCATAAAAAAACGTAAGAAAATACGAGGATAGATTTTACTGGTAGTCTTCATAATAAAAGGTTAAAATTAAAAGTGAATTTACCTTTTTTCATTAATATTAAATCAAACTAATTGAATTGTTACGTATTATCTCCGGAAAGTTAGTGACTGTAATCAGAAATCCGGTCAGGGTTGGGAATCTGTTTCTGCGTGAGTAAGAATAGAATGAATTTTTTCATCGAGTTCACGACCGGCTTTTTCAAGATGTAAAATACATTCCTCTTCGAACTTATAATCTATAGCTTTAATAACATTAATGAGTCCCATAATTGATGCAAGCGGCTTTCTTAATTCATGTGCCTGTATAAAAGCAATGTTTTTCAGCGCAATATCCTTTTTTTCGCTGCTAAGCTTTATTAATTGGTTATTACGTCTTATTAGCAGGTATTGCAAAATTAAAATCACACAAAAGATTAAGCCCAATAAACCGCCTCCTAAAAAGATCATTATTTGCCGGTTTTAACCTTTGCCTCATGATCCATCAAAAATATTTCCTTATCTTTTTTTGCGGTTTCATATTTAATTTGCAGTTCGCTTATTTGCTTTTCATTGAGATGTACCTGCAAGGAATCATCCATGGTGCGGGCAATCTGGCTTAGGGCAATCGCTTTTTCATAATCGCCTGAATAATAATAGCAGTCATACATGCTATCATATATTTCCATTTCCCTGAAAGGTTCTTTAATAGAACGGGCGATCATCAATGCTTTATTCAAATAGCCAATTCCTTTTTTCTTTTCTCCATTAAAATAAAAAGCCTTCCCCAGCCAGGTATAACTATAGGTAAGCGAGCGCTTCCGGTTATACTTAAGTGCCAGATGCACGCCCTTTAAGCCATAATAAACAATTTTCTTATAATTCCAGTCGTCTTCAAGATAGTATTGAGCAATATTGTCGTATAAGCTAATCCGATAGGATTCAAATTTTAAATCAGATTCGGCAATTTTCAAAGCTGCTAAGTGCAGGTTAATGGAAGTATCCCTTCCTTTAGAATTATGAACCGCATGCTTCAATGTATGTATAAGCATTGCTTTAAGGCCGATCATTGAAATAATGGAAGCAGTATCCTTGTTAGCTATAGCCCATCTTAAACCTTGTTGCTGTGCATTAAAGGCAAATTGATAATTAAATTTCTCTTTATATAAATTACTTATTAGACCATAAATAATTGGATATAACTTAGTTGTTTTCCATTTCTCAGCATCCGATAAGCAATCAACTGCAATTTCCATTGATTTTTGGTGATTGCCTAACAACCAGTAATACTGAGCTGTGAACAACTCTCCGTAAACCAAAGCCACTTTGTTTCCGCTTAAATGTGCGGCATCAGTTAATTTTTTCGAGGTAACAAATAATGAATCGGTATTTGAATAAAGAAAAGCATTTCCCTGTGTGATCAGGCTGTCAATTTCAAGTTGACTTGCGCGGTTGGTATAATTTGTGTTAACAGGTTTTTGTTTGCAGGATGAAACCACAAAAATCACATAAACGCCCATTAATAAACGTGACAAATTAGTGGTGACCATAAGGGTTAGTTGTAAATTAAACTACCTTTATACGACAATTACAGTAATAAGTTGGTCATTATTAAAATAATTAAACAATTATCATTTCGCCCACTTAGTTTCTAAAAGTTTCATGAAATATCCCCCTACCACACTGCGGGCCTGGAAACCAACCATCTTTCCATTAGTTGTTTCGTGCCAGTCACTAAGCGGTACATGCGACGGCGTTTCGGTTGCATATTTATAAATTGGGTCAGTTAACGCTTTAAAATCTTTTTGATTATCTGCCAATGAAGCTGTCCATAATATCCAGTCGGATTTGGTATAGGTTTTCCGGCTATCCAAAGGCAGCCCAAAAGAATTTTGTTTGGTGAGGTAATAGTCCACCTCCTTTTTATAAACCCGGGCAGGGAATAAATGCAAGCCCAGTACCTTATCCCAAACAAGGTTATATTTTTGGCTCCAGGTGTCAGGACTTCCAAATACCAACGAATAATGGTCGCCAGCATCGGCAAGGCTTTGCCATTTAGCGGCCATCCCGGTTGCCAGTGATCTGTACTTTGCAGCAACGGATCTTTGGCCTAATTGAGCGGCTAAATTTGCATAAGCGCATAACGCCACAATCGCTTTTACAGATAAATTGGCATTGCGTGCCAGGTGACCTGCAAAATCATCGGTACATAATTGATTGCCGGGATCGAAACCATTTACACTTAAATACGCGGCCCAGGTGCTTAATGTCTTCCAATGCTTCCGGGCAAAATTGGCATTTCCTTCCGCTTTCGCAATTGCTCCTGTGAGTATAATCATATTGCCTGCCTCTTCCACCGGCATATTTTCACCATAGGTTTGGCCATTTGCAATGGGATAAGTTCCCAAATCGTGTGCCGCGAAATTGTGCTTCCACATAGCGCTTTCACAATAGTGAAATATTCCGTTCAACATACCTTCCAGCAATTTTGGATTATACAACAGATATAAAGGCGCTGACGGGTAGGTAACGTCAGCCGTATTTATGGAGCCGTTACTAAAGTTCTCCTTCGACAAAAATAAGATCTCACCTTGCGGACTTTTTAATAGCTGATGAGCGGCAATGCTTTGTCGATAAGCTAAAACACACAGATCGGCATAGTTCTTTCCCCCTGCTTTAGCGGCATCGTTGAACATGCGCGTGTTAAAGCCATCGCATTTTTTTATTACTGAAGCATATTGATGGTTTGCATCGGTTAATTCTTTTTCAATTGTTTCGCCATTTATTTTCCACCAGGGCTTTAAATTCTGCTTAAAGTATTGAACGGCGTATAGATCGTCATAACCCACTTCAATAAACTTTTCTTTAGGGGCTTGGCTTACGGCGTTGAAGTTTAAAACTGTATTTAATGAAAGCTGCCTGCCTTGTTTCACCAAAGAGCTATAATTTCCGCTAAGAAATGAGCTCGAAGCTTCATCCTGTTGCGTTATATATTGAATGTTCCCTTTTGAATTTGGAACAGCCACATACATATAGCCCCAATCAATCCGCAGGTCATCTCCTTTTTTCTTCAGGATAGGCTGTTCAACGGTACCTGCTTTTAAAACCGATAAACCCGGAACGGCATATTTTTGAGCAATTACTTTTTGCGAAGAGTTATTTACAGCAATGTCTGATGAGGCACTCAAAAGGATATTAACATCATGACTTTTCCCGTCATTAGACCGGACATTATAGGATATATAAGATACAGGTCTTGAAAACAGCGCCAGGTCATCCATCAGCATAGGTGTAGTAAAAGACACCATTAAATCTACCCCCAGGCAATCAAAACCATATATAGTTTGTGTGGCGTTTATTTCAATCCCTGTTTGCTTCGCCAGCAGCACATTGTTATTTTTTTGTTTAATCTGGTCAACAAGGCCGGCATCAAGCCATGCCCCTCCGGCGGTATTGGCACAATGAATGGCCAATACATTGTCTCCTTTTTTTAATCTGTTTTTAAATTTGTCACTTAAAGGTATCAGCTCAAAATCACTTGTCCAGCCCACAATGCTGTACACCTTTTCGCCATTTAAATAAACTTCTATATTGTCGTCGTGATACAGTTTTAAAATAAGCTTATCAATATTTACATCATTTAATGTAAAAGAACGCCTTACCCAAATATTTTTGCTTGTCCATAGGGTTTTGGCCTTTTCTTTATTGTCGGTAAACGGAGCGGCCCCTGTTTTCCAGTTGCCGTCATCATACTTAACGTTCTGCCAATCACCGGCAGGTTCAGTTTCCGTGTACTTACATTGATAAGATGTTTCATCCGAAGCAGGCAGTATCGTTTTATAGGAAGGGGATGCTTTTCCCATAAAACGAAAAGTGGTACCGTCCACCTTAATCAAACCTAACAATGACTGATCTTTGCCCGTCCAGTGTTTTGTTGGTGCAGCATTTAAAGTATCATTAAAAGACCAGATACTGAAATAGGTATTATGTGTAATTAAAGGATATGCAGGGGCTTTGGTAAGCTGGGCTTCAACTATATTACAAAAAAATACAGGGAGTATTATTGACAGAAAAAATTTTCTCATTGACCTTTTTGTTCATGGTTTATATACCATAGTTGATAAAAACAGATAAATCAATAAAGTTCATGGCTAACAACTATGAGCTATCACAGGCTATTAACCATGAACTATCAGCTACGGAATATATTAAAGTTCCCTAACCCAAATGTTGCGGAAACTTAACGGCTCACTTTTATCACCGTGTGCCTGTAATTTAATTGGTGCCGCGCCATGTGCCTTGTATACAGGTTTACCGATATATAATGTAGGGCCTGATAAGGTATAATCATTTTCAACTAAAACGCCATTAAAAAATACGGTAACCTTTGCAGGTGTTTTTAAAGATCCGTCCTCGTTAAAAGTTGGTGCTGTCCAAACAACATCATAAGTTTGCCATTCGCCGGGTTTCCTGCCGGGATTAGCCAACGGAATAGCCTGCTTGTAAATGCTGCCGGCCATACCGTTAACATAGGTTTTATTGTTGTACGAGTCTAACACCTGTAATTCATAACCGGCGTCACCTTTACCTAATGATGCTAAAAAAACACCGCTGTTACCACGCGCCTGTCCCGTACCTGTAATAGTTGCAGGAACGCGCCATTCAAGGTGCAGCTGGTAATTTGTAAACTTGCGTTTGGTTTCAATGTTGCCATAATTTTTATTTACAGTTAAAACATCGCCCTTAATATCCCATTTAGCAGGGGATTGGTCGCTAACCTGTACCCACTCATCTAAATTCTTTCCGTCAAATAAAATAACGGCATCAGACGGTGCATCTTTGAAAGTTGCACCTGGTGTAACCACTTTGGGGATCGGTTCCCATGTTTCAGTATCTTCAGGTTTTGCCTGTTGCACCTGTTGTGCCTGTGCAATAAAAAAACTACCGGACAATAGCGCGGTGAATAAAATTGAGTATTTCATTATATATTAGGATTAATTGGTTCACATTCATTGGTCATTGTATCATTGGTCATTGTGTCATTTTATTAGTCATTGTTTTTGTCTTAAATAACTAATGATCCCAGACTAATGACTCCATGACCTATTAAACTTTCAAAACATTTTTAACA
>JAQBOU010000169.1 GCA_028287865.1 Mucilaginibacter sp.
TGATTGTTAATGCTATTAAATTCAGCCCTGAAGACAGTGAAATTTACATAGAAAGCCGGGTGTTGGAAAACAATGTAGAGATAACCGTAAGGGACAACGGCATGGGCATTCCTACCGATATTCAAAGTAAAATATTTGACCCGTTCACCACAGCTAAACGGTCGGGTACGCAGGGCGAACAGCCATTTGGCCTGGGATTATATATAAGCAAGCAAATTATAGAAGCACACAAAGGCAAAATTTGGCTGCATAGTGAACCCGGTAAAGGAGCAACTTTTTATGTGGAATTGCCGATTTTAAAGCACTAATTCAATTTGAACAATAGCATGTAAATACTCTTTACTTGTTTTTATAACCAACCACATTCAAAAAAATAATACTGTTATGGGGTATTCCGAGTGTTTTGGCAGGCGCCACTTTGAGGTAAAGTTTTAAATAACCATTTGTAATGCCCTTCATTGCAGCTGTCCATGATTCAACAAATTCAGCGGATAACGGGATCTGGGACTTCCGAAAGGTGATTACACCATTCTGATCAACAAAAGCTGTATAAGAATAAGAAAAGTCTGTATAAGCATGGTGAATCACCAGGTCATAAGTTGGTGAAAGGTAATTATCATATAGCTGTCCCCCGTTTACATCATCGG
The DNA here is from genome assembly GCA_028287865.1 of Mucilaginibacter sp. Classification (GTDB taxonomy): domain Bacteria; phylum Bacteroidota; class Bacteroidia; order Sphingobacteriales; family Sphingobacteriaceae; genus Mucilaginibacter. Next base: position 648 of record JAQBOU010000169.1, read on the forward strand.
GCGGGGTTATTTCTTTTTTAACACTGATGAGCGGGCTTTTAGCTTTTAAAACCGGCGGCTCAGTACCTGCAAACGCACTGTCGAGAATGGTGTTGGCCTGTAAAGCCCTGGTTTTAATATAAGCGGTGTCCATCCTGTTCGGTCTCCAAAGTTTATTTGTATCCGAATGCAGCACATTTTTGATGTAATCATTTGTATAAAAGGTCATAAAAACATGCGTTTTTTCCTCAATTATAACGCGGCCGTCTACATGCAATACCATAAACTGCATGCTGTCTTTTTTAATATATTTTAATTTTAACCAGGCCCAGGCAACATTAAAAATGGAATCGTGATCAAACACAACCGGCGCATTTAAAAAACGTTGTTTTTTGGGGCTATAAATAGTTACCGAATCAACCGATGGGAATGATATACGCCATTCAGGAATTAACTGGTAACCTACCGGGCTAAAGGATAAGCCATTATCAAAAGCCCGCCTTACTTCGGTAAAATGAACGCCCTGAATGTTCTTTAACAAATTTTTTGTCCGTGTTACTTCGGCTTGTTTTTTAGCTGCTTCCGCTTCTCTTTCGTTCTTTACTTTGTTGAGCCGGTTGCATGAAAAAGTAAAAACAGCAATAATAATCAGAAGAACGCCTAAGGTTTTTTGTATGAAGTAAAAAATGAATTTATCCATAAGGAAATTCGCAATGCCTGTGTTATGTTGAAACGCAAAAATAACAAATTAGGGATAGCAGCTATTTAAAAAACAGTGGATAGTGTAAAAATTACAAACTGACCGAGGGTTTCCTCATATTCTGTTAAATGTAGCCTTACTGTGAACCCGGAAATGCGCAAGTTTGAAATCTGCTTCGCTTCCATTAAGCCTTGCCGGATAATGCCTGTTCCAGATCTTTAATTAAATAATCAGCATCTTCCAGGCCAACATACATACGGATAAGCAAATGCCGTGCATTATTTTTATCAAAATCAGCTTCCGGGAAACCCGCTATTGAAGGAATGATCAGGCTTTCATGGCCGCCCCATGATACCGCCATCAGTATATGTTGCAGTTTATTGCAAAAGTTTTCTATTTTTTGTACCGATGTATCTTTCAGCGTAAAACTAAATAATCCGCCGCAGCCCTGCATTTGCTGCTGTGCCAGCGCTGCCTGCTTAAAGCCCCGCATAAACGGCCATATTACTCTATCAACTTCCGGGTGCTGTGCCAGCCAAGCGGTGATTACTTTAGTGGTTTCAAAGCTGCGCTGCAAACGTAAGGGCAAAGTACGCAAACCCCTGATGAGCAACCAGGCCGAATGAGGAGAGAGTGATGCGCCAATGTTCATAAACTCGTGGTTAAAGATCCGGCTGATCAACGCTTTGCTGCCTGTTAAAACACCTGCTACTACATCTGAATGACCGCCAATGTATTTGGTGGCCGACTGTGCTACCAGATCGATCCCTAACTTTATAGGCTGCTGATAAAGCGGGCTGCAATAGCTGTTATCGGTCATGGTGATAATGTTTTTTGCTTTAGCTACTTGTGCTACGGCCTGCAAATCCTGCAATTCATAACTAAATGTATTGGGGCTTTCCAGGTAAATGAGCCTCGTATTGGGTTGAATGGCATTTTCAATATTTTCAACCGCTGATCCGTCAACAAAAGTGGTGCTGATTCCGAATTTACTTAAAAATTCATTAAAGAGTTTAATGGTCCAGCTATAGGGATTTTCGACAGAAACGATGTGATCTCCTTGTTTAAGTAAAGCGAGTATAGGCACACTTATGGCCGCTATGCCGCTGCTAAAAACCAGGGCATCTTCGGCGCCATCCAACGCGGCCAGTTTTTGCCGTAAAATATTAAGGGTTGGATTATGTCCGCGCGAATACAGCATTGCATCAAATTCATTCTCCAATGCCTGTCTGAAATCGGCTATCGTTTTAAAGGTAAAATTGCTTGTTTGAATAATTGGCGGCGATACGGCATTGAAATAGTTTTCCCGTTCTTCACCTAACTCATTCAGGATATATGATAGTTCCATATTATTTTATGGTGTTGGCATGTTTTTGTTTGTACGTGCCTGCGTAATAAATAATTACTCCCAATACATAAGCCGCCAGGCATATCAGCGCCGCATACGGGTTTTCTTTAAAAGTGATAAAAATGTTAATGGTTACAAACCAGTACGAAATTATAAATATCAGCGGCACCAGCGGGAACCACTTAATGGTATAGATGCCCGTCCCGTCAAGTTCTTTTGTCTTCTTCCTCAACAGAAAAATAGCCACCGCTGCCATTGATAAACCTATGGTATCAAAAAACATTACGTATTTGAGCATCTCGTTAAATTTTGCCACAAAGAAAAGGATAGCTATAATACCCCCTACAAAAAAACTCATTCCAAATTCCTGTACCTGTGTTTTTGGGTTAACCTTTTTAAATATTGCAGGTAAGATGCCATCCTCGGCCATAGCATAATACACCCGCGGGTTCGACATTACATTTACGTTTACATAGGCAAGCACCGAAAGGAATATCATTACAGATGTAATTTTGTAGCCTGTATTGCCAAAAATCACCCCGACCATTTTAGCCGCTAAAGCAGGAGTGTGCTGCAGCCCGCCTATCCCCAGGATATGAAAATACGCGTAATTAACAGACAAATAAAGAATGATCACCGTGATGATGCCAACAACAATGCCTTTAGGGATATTTATTTTAGCATTAATAATGTCGCCGCCAAAGTTGATGGTTTGCTGGTAACCGCCGTAGGTAAAAAATACAGCTACCAGGCTTAAGCCAAAAGCTGTAACCACGCTGCCTTTATAGGGCATGGCTATAACAGCTGCCGGTGCGGCATCGCTTTTAAAAACAGCCGTGCAAATGAGTACAATCATTCCCATTTTAAATATCATGAGCACATTTTGGGTACGGGCACTCATCTTTATCCCTAAAAAGTTAATAAAGTATAAGATCATTACAGATGTAATGGTGATGATTTTTGTGCCAAGGTCATTTTGCAAGCCGGCCGGCAATAAAAAAGGCCTGATATAATCAGATCCGATGAGCGCCACCGCCCCAACTGAAGCCGCATTGCTGATCACCAGTACCCAATTGATCATAAATGCCACTGCCGGATGATAACAGTAAGAGAAAACTTTATAAAATCCGCCAGTAGCAGGATATCGAGCCCCGATTTCGGCAAAAGTCAACGCGCCGCACAGCGTAACCAGTCCTCCAAATATCCAGGCGCCAAAAAATATCCACGCGTTTCCTGCTTTTACGGCAACCTCACTTGGTGTAGCAAATATACCCATGCCTATCACCAGGCTAATAACAATCATTGTGAGGTCAAAGCGATTAAGTTTTGGTTTAATGCTCATTTATTAATATAAATGTTTAATTATTATTTTAATTTTGTTTTGATTAAACCCTATTTAATTACTACGCCTGTTGTTTACGCAATATATGGAAACTATTTTGAAGCAACTTAAGCAAATATTAATTACAGTAATGCTTATGCTTTTTATTGTTCCGGCTATTGCGCAGCCCAAACATGCCCGCCCATTAAAAACAAAGCAGGTGATTATCAGCAGGCAGCTTGCAGATTTTAATCGTTTAACCGCACAGGCAAATGTCAGTTTCATATTTCCTGTAGGGTTTAAAGAAATTAAAGCTCCAAACAACGACGATTTTTCCTTTGATTATGCAATGGAGCTGTCTGGAAAAGAGTTTGAAATCTGGTTCCACATAAAACCTGAAAAGGCAGATTGGGCCAGTTATGTACATGATTTAAATAATCCAAATGCACAATTAGCCAACCCCGACTCTTTGTATAAAGATATGGCTGCCGCACAAGCTATCACATTTACCGGTGAAAAAAACTCACCCGTAAGGGTTTTACCCCAGCATGTGTTGGCACGTTATAACGCTGATGCGGGTAGATCTTATATGTTAACCTTGCTTGATCTGCCTGAAGCAAAGCATTTTAAATATGCGCTGTTAGTTACACTGCACAAAAATCATACAGGAACTATTATCGCGGTTTGTTTCACCAATGATAAGGGCCCCGACTTTTTTAAAAACCTAAAGGAGGCAAGTAACTGCATTAAGTTTAAATCCTAAACTTAATAATGTTAATAAGTTAGTGCATTTGAATTACGGATTCATTTCCTAAACATTATTTTTGCGGGAGGAGGTGAAAAGCTCAAGGGTAAGAGGCGAAGGCTGAAAACACCCGCCGCCTGGCAGATATCGCCCGAAATCACCTGCTTTATTGCGACAATAAATATCAAAACATCAGATGGCAGAACCTGTAAATTATAGTGATGATAGTATCCGCTCGCTGGATTGGAAAGAACATATCCGCCTGCGGCCCGGAATGTATATTGGAAAGCTCGGCGACGGCTCGGCTTATGATGATGGTGTATACGTTTTACTAAAAGAGATCATTGACAACTCCATTGATGAGTTTGTAATGGGCGCCGGTAAAACCATAGAAGTAACCATGAGCGACCATAAAGTATCGGTACGTGATTACGGCAGGGGTATACCATTAGGCAAAGTGATTGATTGCGTATCAAAAATAAATACAGGCGGTAAATATGACAGTAAGGCATTCCAAAAATCAGTTGGATTAAATGGTGTGGGAACAAAAGCGGTAAATGCGCTTTCGGGCTTTTTTACGGTGCAATCCTATCGCGACGGGCGCACTAAGGTTGCCGAGTTTGCAAAAGGCGAACTGATACGTGATGAGCCGGAAAAAGAAACTTCACAGCGCAACGGCACCGCAATAAATTTCATTCCGGATGATTCCATTTTTAGGCATTACCGTTTTATACCTGAATTTGTTGACAGCATGATCTGGAATTATGTGTTCCTTAACGCCGGGCTTACCCTAAACTTTAACGGGCAAAAATATTTTTCGGAACGGGGGCTTTATGATTTGCTCACCCGTAACAGCGATGCCGAAAATATCCGTTATCCCATCATCCATTTAAAAGGAGAAGATATTGAAGTTGCCATGACGCACGGTCAGCAATATGGAGAAGAATATTACTCTTTTGTTAACGGACAAAACACCACGCAGGGCGGTACGCACCAGGCGGCATTTCGCGAAGCGGTGGTGAAAACAATCCGGGAGTTTTATAAAAAGGAATTTGACGCTTCGGACGTACGCGCATCCATCGTTGCGGCTATTGCTATAAAAGTACAGGAACCGGTATTCGAGTCCCAAACCAAAACAAAGCTGGGCTCACAAAATATCGGCCCCGAAGGGCCTTCTGTTCGTGGGTTTATCAATGATTTTGTTAAAAAAGAATTAGATAACTATCTCCATAAAAACCCCGCTGTGGCTGATGCCTTATTAAAGCGCATTATGCAGTCGGAACGGGAACGTAAGGATATTGCAGGTATTAAAAAACTGGCAAATGAGCGTGCAAAAAAAGCTTCGTTACATAACCGTAAGCTGAGGGATTGTAAAGTTCACTTTGACGAAAGTCATGAACGTCACCAGGAAACCACTTTATTTATTACCGAGGGAGATTCGGCCAGCGGTTCCATTACCAAATCGCGGGATGTGATGACCCAGGCAGTTTTTAGCCTGAAGGGTAAGCCGCTTAATTGCTTTGGGCTCACCAAAAAGGTAGTATATGAAAACGAGGAATTTAACCTGTTACAACACGCGCTGAACATTGAAGACGGCCTGGATGACCTGCGCTATAACAACATAGTTGTTGCTACCGATGCGGATGTGGATGGTATGCACATCAGGTTATTACTGATGACATTTTTCCTGCAGTTTTTCCCCGACCTGGTAAAAGCAGGTCATGTTTTCATTTTACAAACGCCTTTGTTTCGCGTGCGAAATAAAAAAGAAACCATTTACTGTTACAGCGATGAAGAAAGGCGTAACGCTATCGCAAAGCTAGGGGTAAAGCCCGAGATCACCCGGTTTAAAGGATTGGGCGAAATATCGCCTGACGAGTTTGGGTTGTTTATCGGTAAAGACATCCGCCTTGATCCTGTAATTCTTAAGGATGCAAACATCAAAGCCCTGCTGGAGTATTTTATGGGTAAAAATACACCTGCGCGCCAGCAGCATATTGTAAATAATCTGCGGGTTGAAAAGGACGACGAAAGTATTAATCCATTAGTTGCGGAGGATATTGAAAGTATAGCATTGCCGGTAGCGGTGTGATGTATATAAATATGTGAATTTGTTAGTTGAATAAATATTCTCTAAATTCGGGAAAGATAAGTCATGAATAAAGAAAAATTAATAGCGACCATTAACGATATGCCCCAGGATTTTGATCTTGAAGTGTTGATGGAGAAATTGGTTTTTATCGAAAAGGTTGAAAAAGGAATCGAACAGCTCAATTCAGGAAACATGCTTACTCATGAGCAGGTAAAGCAAAGAGTTAAGCAATGGTCGAAATAATTTGGACGCCATTTGCATTAGAAGACCTGCAATCCATTTATGATTACATTGCCTTAGATTCACCCACCTACGCCATCAAGTTTATTGATAAGCTTGTTGACAGGGTCGATATATTGATAGAAAATCCTGAATCGGGAAAAATTGTCCCTGAATTTGAAGATGAATTAATTCGGGAGCTCATTGAAGGTAGTTACCGGATTATTTATAGAATCAGAGCGACTGATGAAATTGGAATTGTACGTGTTCATCATTCTGCAAGGTTACTAAAGTAACTTGTATTGTACTCAATCTTGTAAAGCTGAATGCTTATAATCAAAAGGCTTTAAATTAAGCTCCTTAGTCTTTTCAGCGGCTATCTGTAAATTAAATTTAGTTTGCAGGTTGGCCCATATATCCGCAGTTCCGCCAAATACTTTCGCTATCCTGAAAGACATTTCAGGAGTAATGTCCGACTTTTCATGAATTATCTTATTCAGGCTTTGGCGCGATATGCCTAACAATTTTGCAGCTTCGGTAACAGTTAATTCATTTGCATAAATTACGTCTTCTCTTAAAACCTCACCCGGGTGTATCTGTCTCATTTGTCTTTTCATTGCGTTGTATTAATGATAGTCAATATAGTCAAGGTCATAAGAATGTTGTCCATCGAATCGGAAAATAATACGGTAATTCTTATTTACCTTAATACTCCAGTAATCTCTCAGTTCTCCCGAAAGCTTATGAATATTCCAGTTTTGAAACGCTCCAAAGTCTTCAGGAACTTGCTGAACTGAATCAATAACGGCTAACATTCTTTCAATACGATTAACAAGTTCCGCGGGCAGCTTACTGCTATCGTTATGTTCCCATAATAACCTAAGTCCTTTATGCTTAAAACTTTGAATCATTATAACTGTAAACTGTAAATTTACAGTTGTCTTTTTTAATAAACAAATATATTGCCATAGTATTGCTTTCTCAATTCAATAAAAGTATTTACCTTGTATCCCCTTCTTTTTCAGAACGGGTTAATGAATGACCAATCAGCAAATAAAAATAAACTTTAAAGAGTACACCACTTTAAAAGAACTGAATACTCCGGCATATAATTTATGCCTTGAAGCCGTTAAAGCGTTAAAAAACTCACATTCGCCCTATTCAAAATTCAGGGTAGGCGCAGCATTACGTTTAAAAAGTGGAAAGATAATACATGGCAGCAACCAGGAAAATGTTGCCTACCCTTCGGGCTTGTGCGCTGAACGGGTGGCACTATTTTATTGGGGCGCTAGTCATCCCGAAGATCCAATTGAAGCGATGGCAGTAACTGCTGCCACTGATGAATTTGAACTTTTACAGCCTGTTGCTTCTTGCGGGGCATGCCTCCAGGTAATGGCCGAGTACGAGAAAAAACAAAACAAGCAAATAGAATACCTATTATTTTGTCAAAATGGTCCGATCTGGGTTATTAAAGGTATTGAAAGTTTTTTGCCATTTTTGTTTTTTGAAAACAGGCTTTTAAAAGGCGAAAGCTTAAAGATAGAATTGAATAATCCCTCCGCTCTTTAATTTATCCACCCACATGAAAATAAAATTATTCTTGCTCTTTTTAGGGATCGCTGTCAGCACACAGTTGCAGGCACAAACAGGTTTTCCGTTTGATAATGAGATCCGGACATTTAAACACCAGGACAGTATTAGTTTCCCGCCGCAAAATGGCATTTTATTTATTGGTAGCTCATCTATCCGGAAATGGACTGATCTTGAACAGCGTTTCCCCGGTAAGCCAATTATAAAGCGCGGCGTGGGTGGCTGTGAACTTTGGCAACTGGTTGATTATTACACGCCCTATATATTATTCCCTTACCATCCGCGTAAAATTTTTATTTATGCCGGGGAAAACGATATAGCTGCAGGCAAAAGCGGCAAGTTTGTATTCCAGGAGTTTCAGAAACTGTATGAAATGATAGGCAGGAAGTTACCGGACGCAACCGTTTATTTTATGTCGATAAAGCCAAGCCCCAGTCGCATGAAATTTTTTAACGAAGTAGTAATAGCGAATGAACTGATAAAAAACTATCTTAATAATAAGCCTAACAGCACTTATATTGATATGAGTACGGTGATTTTAAAGCAAAACTCATCTATACCCGATTCTTCTTTATTTGAAGCAGACTACCTGCACCTTAACAGCAAAGGTTATAACAAATGGCAACAAGTGCTTGAGCCGTATGTAAATTAATTTGAATGTAAAGGATCAGAGGTATGATTAGCAGGGAAATCGCTTTTAAAGATTTATCGCTGGTTTTGGCTGAAGCCCCATTTTAATTGTTATTTTTCCGCCCCATAAATTGGGACGGCAATGAATTTAGATATTTGATTGCGTGCATTCATTGCCGTTTGGTTTAAGCCAACGGTTAAAATCGAAGCGACTAAACGACTTTAGCCTAAGTTTATAGGCTTAGTATCTTAAATGCGATTTCCCTGATATGATTAGCCAGCTTTATATTGAAAGTTGTTTGTACTTACCTTTTTGCCTTTTAGCATTTAATGTTTGTTTACTTGTTCTTCAATTCATCTATCGGCTGCAGCGGTTGAAGGGCCGGATGTACCTTTTCGGTAACAATAGCCTTTGCCAGTTTAAAGGAAGCGGTGCCTTCAATATTTCTTGAGGACGATCCTATTTTAACCTTGTACTCACCGGCATCGGCTATCCAGGCTGACTTATTGGTATAGAAAGAAGCCAAATCACTTGCATGGAGCGTAAACACCAGAAATTGTGATTGCCCGGGTGCCAACAAGTTTGTTTTAGCAAATGCCTTTAACTCATCCACCGGTTTATCAATATTTTTCGCAGGTGCCGCCAAGTAAAGCTGTACCACTTCCTTACCTGCTACTATACCCGTATTTTTAACCGTAACCTTTACGGAAATACTGCCATTAAAATCGGGCGAACTTACCTTGATATCGCTGAATTTAAATTTGGTATAAGACAATCCGTAACCAAACTCGTATGCCGGGTTAACCTTAAAAGCATCAAAATAACGGTAGCCTACATAAATTCCTTCCTGGTAAATTACCTGTTCGGGTTTTTTCTCAGGCGTACCGGGAAAATTCTTAGCTGATGGCTCATCTTTATAATCCATCGCAAAGGTGGTTGCCAGCCTGCCTGATGGGTTTACTTTGCCGCTTAGCACATCGGCAATTGCATTGCCTGCCTCAAGGCCCGGTTGCCAGGCCAATAAAATAGCATCTGCATTATCTCGCCAGCTTGCAACTTCAATTACACCTCCGATATTTAAAATTACGATAACCTTTTTTTCCTTTGCATGGAAAGCACTGGCAACACCGGTGATCAGCCCTTTTTCAGCTTCCGACAAATAATAATCATTCTCCAGTTTGCGGTCGGCGCCTTCGCCTGCGTTTCTGCCAATGGTTATTACAGCGGCATCAGCACCCTCTGCTTCTTTTGCTATGAGTTCGCTAACATTCATCTCAGGGATCGGAGGCAGTGGCGTAAAGAAATTACGTTGTTTAGGCTGCTTTGCTCTTACATCAGCGATATAATCTGTATAAGTCTTAGCCAGTGCTTCCTGTACTTTGTATCCTGCATTGTTTAATCCCTGCAGTAAGGATATAGTGTAAGCTTTATTTACGTCGCCGCTGCCGGTTCCGCCGGCTATAATGTTATAGGAGGTGTTGCCAAATACAGCAACGCGCCTGCCGGTTGTTAATGGCAATGCCTCATCCTCGTTTTTAAGTAATATCATACCTTCGGATGCAGCCATACGCGCTACTTTGGCGTGTGCAGCCAAATCAGGTTTATCAGAATATTTATATCCCCGGAAGGTTGGCGATTTTAGAATCACTTTCAATATTCTTTCAACGTTTTCATCCAGTTGCTTCATGCTCAAAGTGCCATTTTTAACCGCGGCTACAATAGCGTCTGATTGATTAGGATTACCCGGCATCAGCAAATCATTACCTGCATTCATTTGCGCAACTGCATCGTGACCGCCAAACCAATCGGTCATTACCAAGCCTTTTAAACCCCATTCATCTTTTAAAATGGTTGTTAAAAGGTCTCTCCGCTCTGAAGTATAAGTGCCGTTTAGCCTGTTATAGGATGACATCACGGTCCATGGCTGTGATGCTTTTACAGCAATAGAAAATCCCTTAAGGTAAATTTCCCGCATCGCCCGCTCACTTACATTGGCATTAACGCTGTTTCTTTGCGTTTCCTGGTTATTGGCAGCGTAATGTTTTATAGAAGTACCTACGCCATTGCTCTGAATACCTTTTACAATTGCAGCGGTCATGCTGCCTGCTATCAGTGGATCTTCGGAGTAATATTCAAAATTACGGCCGCCCAGCGGATTGCGGTGAATATTTAATGCCGGTGCCAATAATATATCCACACCGTATTCGCGTACTTCATTTCCGAATGCCACCCCTACTTTGCGCACCAGCGAAGTATCCCAGGTGGAAGCCAGCAAAGTGGCAACCGGGAAAGCGGTAGCATAATACGTTTTTGGGTCATTTGGACGTTTAGGTTCGATCCTTAATCCGGCCGGCCCGTCGGATACCGTAATTGAGGGAATCCCCAAACGTGGGATGGCATGTGTTCTGCCGGCAGCGCCCGGAACTTTCTCGGGCACCTCATAGGCTTCAGGGTCTGACGGTGGCAATTTAAAACCGCCAATATCAACCGCTTTTGGCTTTTCGCCCTTAACAGGTGCAGGCACTCCCGGCATTTTAAAACCCATGCCCACTACCAGCTTTGATTTTTCCTGCAGGGTCATTGCATCAATTACCTGCTTTAAGGTGCTTTTTCCAAATTTAGGTACAGGTTGTTTGCTTTGTGCCTGGATTGTTAGCTGTAAAGAACCGAGCAGCACAAGTATTACAACAGCTGCCGCCGATTTGCAATTTATCGTCATGAATTTAAAATTAAAGTTATAGCCAATTGGTTTATTACACAATTTTCATTGTGTCAACATTACACAATTGTAAATATTATTTTTTACAATAACAACTTAATAAACAAATGAATAATAAACACAGACAGGCCTGTGTTTTTAAAGTATCAGGATAGATTTTCTATTCTTGTGTAATAGTTGCATTATTTGATAGTTTAAAAACAGAATAGCGGTATTTTAGCGGTACAAATTATTAACAGTACAATGCCCTACAGATCCACATACCAGGCAGCCAGCTTTGCAGCGCCGGCAATAGAAAGTCATTTTTCAAGGTTGCTGTCCACTGCTTTACAACAAGGGGAAACCGACCTGGCACCTGAACCTCCTTTAAAAGTAATTGAGGCTGTTATCGACGTGGCTTTTTGGGCAAGCATGCGCCGGGAAGAAGGGCGTTCGCCAAAGATCTCGCTGGCTTACCTTCCTCCTTTACTGGCCGGGCAGCCCCTGGTTTTTGAAGAAAAAATACTACTAACGCCACATGTGCTTACCAAACTGGCGCCGGCTGTTGAACGCTCGGGCATTCACCTGGGGATATGGGACGAAGACGGTGAATTGTATGTTTGGGGAACAACACGCGCCATTCCTGATTGTTGTTTTGTGCTGGAGGTTATTGAACCGGGCTTGCTGGTTATCAAGCACCGCCGCATCAATGGCTTTGGCAAATTTATTAATGTAGCTGTACTAAAAGGCGACGAAGTTAAAATCATTGACGAACATAGCAGAAGCCTGCCTGATTGCCCTGCTGTGCTAACGTCCCTGCTTGATTATAATTCACCAACCGGCTGGAACGATTCTGTAAATGTACTTGTTCAACTGGCGGCTTCCATGCGCGCTCACGGGCATGGCGGCTCCTTACTGGTTGTACCCGCTGATAGCGATGCCTGGCGCGATTCGATCATCCATCCTATCACATACCCTGTTACACCTCCATTTGACCAGCTAAAAAAACTAATGAGCCAGGTGGTGGACGAAAGCAGCATGGGTTTATGGCAGGACGAAGTTAACCGTACAGTGGACAGTGTTGCCGGTCTTACTGCCGTTGATGGCGCAACCATTATAAATGACCAGTTGGAATTACTTGCCTTTGGCGCTAAAATAGGCCTATCATCAAACGGGCTGCCTGTTGAAGAAATGCTGGTGACCGAACCGGTTGTAGGCAGTGCTGCAATTACCATACATCCCTCTCAAAATGGAGGCACGAGGCATCTCTCTGCAGCACAATTTGTGTTTGACCAGCGCGACGCCATCGCCCTGGTTTCATCACAGGATGGGCGGTTTACTATTTTCTCATGGTCGCCCTGCGAAAATATTGTACATGCGCATTATGTTGATTCGTTGCTGCTTTAACGGCATGCTGAGTTTTAAACCAGAAACATGCCGCTCGTAGGCATGCGTGTATGTTATTAAATACAACGATGCTGACTATCATTATTTTATAAAAGCTTATTAAAAAATTAAAGGAATCCAAACAAGCCTTTTTGTGGTAATTTGATGCATTATCTATATTAATAATTAAACAATGGCATAAAATATGCCATAAGGTATTTATGAAAACAGTACATCAATTAACTGAATACCCTGCTTCATCCAATGTATACATGAAATGGGCTATATACTGGATATTAGTTTTTTTGAGCCTGATAGCAATTTTATCTATTGGAATGATGATTGTATATGGGTGTTTTAATTGCCGGGTATAACTATTTAAGCAACATTACTTCCTCTATAAATTAAAGCCTTCAAAAAACCGGAGGTTTTTGTTGAAGAAGGTAATAACTAATTTAGGTTAATTATTTTGCCAACTTGTTGTCCATTTATATCAATCAGCACTAAAGAATTTAATTTATTTAAACTAAAAGAAATATTTTTCAAACATTACTTTATCCCTATTGTAATAATTCTGATTTTCGTCCCGTTTAATTTGTGTTAATTATTTATGAGATTTGTGTATAAAACTGTTTTAGCATTTACCACCTTCCTGCTTGTTTTAACTTCCTGTTCGTCCAAACAAAATGACAAAGCGGCTAACGATCCCAAACCAACAACGGCTCCCCCGGATACAAAAGCTTTACTCGCCTATAATCCCAAAGATGCGGATAAACGGATTGACAGCTTTATGCAGCAACTGCATAAAACCCGGGGCTTTAATGGCAATGTGCTGGTAGCTAAACATGGCAAAATAATTTATGAAAACGCTATTGGCTGGGCGGATTACCTACATCGCGACAGCTTAAAAATAAATTCACAGTTTGAACTTGCTTCCGTTACAAAAACCATGACGTCCACCGCTATTTTAATGCTGATGGAGCAGGGTAAACTGAAGCTGGATGACAATGTAAAAAAGTTTTTTCCTGACTTTCCTTATGATGGTGTAACCATACGCTTGCTGCTTACCCATCGTTCGGGTATGATGAACTATGTTTATTTTACGGATGATCTGTATCGGGCACAGCATTGGGACCAGCGCAAAGGGATATCAAATGCGGATGAAATGGCACTGATAGCTAAATATAAACCAAGGCCGTTTAATCAGCCAGATAAGAGGTTTTTGTACAACAATTCCAATTTTATGGTGTTGGGATCTATTGTAGAAAAAGTGACAGGCCAATCGTATGCTGATTTTATGATGGCGCATGTTTTTAAACCTGCGGGTATGGCCCATACCGCGGTTTATTCGAAAGCGGTTTATTCAAAGATTCCGGTTGATGTGGTAGGCCACGACCGTGGGCAATGGCGCTATTCTGTTGCCCAAAACTTTTTGGATGGCCCGGTTGGTGATAAGGGAATTTACAGCACGATAGGTGATCTTTATCTTTTTGACAGGGCTTTGCGCGCGGGCAGATTGTTGAAACAAGCGACGATGGATTCGGCTTATGTTCCACGCAACCCAATGCTGCATGGCCACTTTAGCTACGGTTACGGGTGGCGTATTTTTGAGGCCCCCGGCAAGCAGGTGATCTATCACACCGGCTGGTGGCATGGTTTCAGACACATTTATTTAAGAGATATAAAAGACGATATTACCATCGTTCTCTTATCAAACCTTTCCAACGGCAGCTTGTTAAAACTAGACGATCTGTTTAATATCGTAGGGATGCCGGTGGTTAGGAAAAGTGCCTATAAAGGCAATGGCGACACAAGTGATGATTGATTTTAAGTTAAAAAGTTGATTAGGTTAGATTGGTTGATCAGGTTATTAATTTGTAACATAACAACTACTCACTTAATCAACATAATCAACAAATAACATGTTCGATAAATTGATGCAAGCCCAGCAAAAGGCTGGCGAAGTAAAACAAAGGCTGGATGCCATAACGGTTATTGGCACAGCAGAAGGCGGAAAAATTACCGTTACTGCAAATGGTAACAAAGTGATACAATCGGTAGTGATTGATGATGTTTTTTTTAAAGAAGCCGACAGGGAGCAATTAGAAGAGCTATTGGTTACGGCAATAAATAAGGCCATGGAACAGGCTGATAATGTAAGCCAGAGTGAAATGGCTGCCATGACCAAAGATATGTTTGGAGGTTTGGGCGGTTTATTTTAAAATCTAACATTCCAGTGAAATATCTTTAATAAGTTTTGTTGATTTTTGAAGCCAAACTTATTTATTAAATCACACCCCATGAAAACTACCTTTTACGGGCATGCCTCTTTCGAACTGGAAACGGGCGGCAAAAAGTTATTATTTGATCCTTTTATATCGCCAAACCCGCTGGCAAAAAACATTGATGTTAACAGTTTAAAACCCGACTATATCCTTATTTCACACGGGCACGGCGATCATATTGCCGACCTGGAAACTATTCAGAAAAATAGCGGCGCCACAGTGATCTGTATTGCAGAAATTGCCGAATGGTTGGGTAATAAAGGAATTAAAGAAGCCCATGGTATGAATATCGGCGGCGGATACAACTTTGATTTTGGCAGAGTGAAAATGGTTTATGCGCTGCACTCAAGCTCAATGCCTGATGGATCATATGGTGGTACCCCTGCAGGCTTTGTGCTTTATATTGAAGGTAAAAAAATATATTACGCCGGTGATACCGCGCTTACTTTAGATATGAAGCTGCTGGCAGACGAAGACCTGGATTGGGCCTTTTTACCTATAGGTGATAATTACACCATGGGAGCAGAGGATGCTATAAAAGCATGCGAGTTTATAAACTGCAAAAACATTATTGGGATGCATTATGACACGTTCCCGGTAATAAAGATCAATAAAAGTGAGGTAGCAGCAAAATTTGCGAAGGCCGGGATTAACTTAAAACTACCCGAAATAGGCGAAAGCCTTAGCCTATAAACAACAAGCCCCCTAAAATCGGGGGCTTGTTAATTTGACTCGATTCTTATTTCTCCTTTATCATCCTTGTACTGTCTTTCTTTTTGGTCGTATCCGTTTTTGTTTTCATTTTCATCTTCTTCTTTTTAACCGTATCCTGCATTGCAGACTTTGCCGTTATAACTACATTATGCGCATAAACGCTTCCAAATGAGATTGCTGCTAAAGCAATCATGCTAATTAGCTTTTTCATGTCTTAATTTTTTAAATGAAATAGTTTATTAATTATAGGTTAATTTATATAACCTATGAGAATTAACGAATTTTTTCTACGCTTGTTTCATTTATTTAAAATGAAATATTGAATTGGCTGATAATAAGCTTATTTTGATTAATTATACATAATTGCAATGCGGTAATAGGCTCTGTAAGCATTTCAGCGCCAACAGATATAAAAGGTTGTCTATATTTAGATGAGATCTCAAATTAAATAGCTTTAAACTGTGCATATTTGTGAGGTTTGAATTACAATTTCAATCTTCAAGTTAAAATGGAGCCTTCCAATAAAAACAATACCTACCTGCTGGTAATAAACGGAAAGCCCCAGGGGCCATTTAATATTGATGAGTTAAGAAAGCACAATATTAAACCAGGCGATTTTGTTAGAACCAGCTATATGGATGACTATAAAGAAGCCCATGAAATAGCCGAACTGCGTGAGCTTTTAGGCTTTAGTGAACAAGCGCTTATTCCGCAATACTTCGGCAGCTTTGACCAGCGCCTGCTGGCATCTGCACTTGATTGGTTTTTTGTAGCGGGGATATGTATTGTAATAGCATTTGTGGCCAGTTTGTTTGTAACTGATAAAACATTACGACTGTCAATTGCCCTCAGCCTGTTTGTTCTTATCCCAATAGTTAAATTTATCTATCATATAATTATGGAAAGCTCTGCTAAACAGGCAACTTACGGAAAGCAGATACTAGGGATAAAAGTTTGCGATTTACAAGGCTACAGAATAAGTTTCGCACATGCCACGGGCAGAAACCTGGCTAAACTAATTTCTGTGCTTACCCTTTTTATTGGTTACCTTTTTAGCTTTTTCAATAAACAACAACAATGCCTGCATGATATGATAGCGGGAACGCTTGTGGTGAAAGACAGGTTATTTTAGGAAGTGCTGAGTTGTGTGTTGGCCTTCACAGCTTCACTACATAGGTTTTTGCAAGATAATCGTGCAGCGCCTGGCGGTGGTCGCTCCAAAAAATGCTTAGGAAACCTGCTCCATAAAAGAAAATCGATATAACCTTTCCAAAGCTGCGTAACAAAGCACCGGTATAAGTAAGAGGCATACCATCCACATCAACTACTACGAGCCGGCATATTTTTTTCCCGATGCTGCCCTTCATTGGCGAGATCTCACAAATAAAATTATAGATAAATAAAATTGAATAAACCGTAAATTCTAATATTAAAATATCACGGACAGGCATTTTGCTGTATGATTGCATGGTAGCGTTTTGTAGTATATTAGATAAAACACCCCTCGAAATCAGCATTATAATTGTGTAATTTATTACAAACGATAACAGGATAAAATCAATAACAAAAGCCAGTAAACGCCACCAGAAAGAAGCAAGATTATCTTCGGTTGGGAAATGTACGCCCTGTGCTTCGAAATATGGATAAAATTCAGGCAGGTCACAGGCATCATGCCAGGTATCTTCTGACGGCGAGAGCACTCTTGTATGGATGTCGAGCTCCATTTCGGTTAATTCATCAAATGTAAACGGGCCTTTTTGCTCCCCATCTTCTAAAATATAATAAGCGTTATCCATGCATAAATGAATTATGGTTGAAAGATATAAAAATTAAGATTGATGTTTTAACTTTATTGCACGGAAGGTTTTAATCACGATAAATTCAATACCCATAAGCTTGCACAAAGATAAAACATATAAAGAACTGGTTATGTATAAAGCACTTCATCTTAGTCCAATGATTCCTTCTTATAATATTAAGGAAACAGCTTCTTTTTTTATAGACCTTTTAGGGTTTGACAAATTTTTATATGATGAAAATAATTATGTTATCCTTCACAAAGATAACCTCACCATTCACATCTTAAATGCCGGCACAGATATAGGCGAAATGGAATTTTATTTAGAGGTAGATGAATTAGATGTATTGTGGAATAGTATAAAAGATAAGCTAAGCAATATAAAAGTTAGAGCGCCATTTGACAGAGAATACGGCATGAGAGAGCTGCATATCATCATTCCGCAAACAAAAACGTTATTGTTTATAGGTGAGGTGATAAAAAGAGCGGACTAAATACTATATCCGTCTTCCTTTCCAGCTATTCGTTTTAGTGAGATGTTTCTGAATCGATAAAAATGCGATGATCACAAGGTTTAACATTTGTAAAGGATGCAAAACTATATTATACAACGCATTTTGCCCGGATGCGAGGGCGATCATAAAGCGGTTAAGTACAATAAGCCCAACCATATAAAAAATAAGGTTAAGGTTCATTGTCATAATAACGATCATTGGTCCGGCAATGAGCAGCAAAATGTAAACTATTATTGCGGGTATGCTATAGTTAAAGGCAGCCAGCGCATTCTTACTGAAACCGTTAATAGCATCCTTATAATTTTTATACATACGGCAACTGATCATACCATTTGCTAATAACACCTCGCCGTTATAGGAAGACGCTTTTACAAGCCTCATGATCTCTGTATCCTCTACTACTTTATCTTTAGCCAGTTGGTGCCAATTGTTTTTACGGTAAATGGCCGCATCAAATAGCATAAATTGGCCGCATGCAGTTGCAACAGCAGCATTTTTGGTTAAAAATACCAGCCGAATGGGCAACAAATTCAGTAGTAAAAAATGCAATAAGGGAACAGTTACTTTTTCGCCAAAAGTTTGCATAACCTGGTCGGCAAACAAGCTTAATAAACCAAGCTTATTAATTTTCATCCGATGAACAGCACTATTGATCAGATTTTTATGTACAACTTCGTCGGCGTCTAAAAATAAAAAATAATCGCCTTTAGCTTTTTTTGATAATTGGTTACATGCATAATTTTTCCCCAGCCATTCGGCAGGCAATTCGCTTCCTTTAATAACACTGAAAAATGGATGGGCGGCTGCAAAAGCCACGCAAATTTCATGTGTCCGATCGGTTGAGTTATCATCATAAACAATAACCTCGTAGTCTTTATAGTCCTGCTGGTGGATCGACGTCAGCAAAAACAATATGTTTTCCTCTTCGTTCCTGGCCGGAATAAGTATAGAAACCAAGTCGGTATAGGATTTACCGACCCTGGTTAGCTTTGGATTGGATACAAAATTAAAAACCGTTACTGAAAAGCGCAGTACAATGAAAAATAAGGTAACGGATATAGCAATGATCATTTTATACTGAATAAATATGGTCAACAATTGTTTTAGTTGCCCCTGTATGTTCTTTCACGTAATCCCGGATCTTTTCACTTACAGCAGTATAAAACACTTCATCGTTAATTAATTTACTTGTTATTAATTTTAACTCATTGGCACTATCAATGCTAAAACCTGCATTTAGATCAATAAGATCTTTTGCCTCTTTAAACTTTGCATAATTAGGGCCAAAAATAACGGGCAAACCAAACGCCGCTGCCTCCAGCGTGTTATGGATACCAGCGCCAAAGCCACCGCCGATAAAAGCAATATCGCCATATTGATATAGCGAGGATAACATGCCGATATTGTCAATGATAAGTGCTTGGTAAGTAGTGAGTAGTGAGTTGTAAGTTGTAAGCTGTGAATAACGGATAGCTGAATCAGGCGGTAACATATCGATAAGGTTTTTAATCTTATCCTCCTCTATTTCATGCGGTGCAATAATGAATTTCCAATCCGGGAATTCGGTAACCAGTGTTGCCACCAGCTTTTCGTCCCGGGGCCAGGTGCTGCCTGCAATAAACGCCTTATAACCATTTTTAAAATCAGCAACAATAGGGATCTCTTTCGGTTTCAGGGCGTTAGTCCACACCCTATCGAAACGGGTATCACCGCTGACAATTACCTGGTTGATACCTAACCCATGCAGCAATTGTTTGGACCCTGCATCCTGAACAAAAAAATACTTTACAAAACTTAAAATTTTCCGGTGCAAGCCTCCATACCATTTAAAAAACACTTGTTCTGGCCTGAATATCGCCGAAATAACATATATTGGGATATCATTACCATGCAGTTCATTAAAAAAATGATACCAGTATTCGTATTTGGTAAATACGGCAAATTTGGGATTGATTGCATTGACAAAAGCGCGGGCATTGGCGGCAGTATCTAGCGGAAGATAATAAACAGCATCTGCCAGCGGCGTATTTTTCCTCACCTCAAATCCTGAAGGGGAAAAAAAAGTGATAACTATTTTGTTATCAGGATATAACTGCTTTAATTGTTCCAAAACAGGGCGGCCCTGTTCAAACTCACCGAGTGATGCAAAATGAAACCAAATGCTATCGGTAAAACGTATAAGCTGGCAATTTTTACGCCCATTTATCCAAAGTTTTGCTTTTTTATTGAAAAATGAAATGAGGTAAATTGCAAGGAAATATAATTGTATTCCAATATTATATGGTAACAGCATTTTAATTTTGATTTATTAACTTCGCGGGATAAATGTAATCACAATAAAAATAAGCTGAGTAATAGCAACCGATATGGGTGTTATAAAAAAAATAATAAAATATAACAAACAAAAGTAGGCTCATACGTTTTAAAAAATAAAAAATTTAACGAATAATATTTATGAAAATTGCGGTTGTAGGAACAGGATATGTAGGCCTTGTTACCGGTACTTGTTTAGCAGAAACCGGAAACCAGGTTACCTGTGTTGATATCAACGAAAAAAAAGTAAAAATGATGCAGGATGGGAAATTGCCCATATATGAGCCTGGCCTTGAATTGCTTTTTGACAGAAATATTCATCAAAAACGCTTACACTTTACTACAAACCTGGCTGAAGCAATTGCTGAGGCAAAAATAATATTCCTCGCGTTGCCAACCCCTCCGGGTGGCGATGGATCAGCCGACCTGAGTTATGTATTGGGCGCGGCAAAAGATATAGCAAAGCTGATTACAGATTATAAGGTTATTGTTACCAAATCAACCGTTCCGGTGGGTACAGCCGATAAAGTAACGGCTGTTATGCGTGCGCATACCAATACTCCGTTTGCAGTAGTATCAAACCCTGAATTTTTACGGGAAGGCGTAGCTGTTGAAGACTTTATGAAGCCCGATCGTGTGGTTGTTGGAACCACGGACGAAAGGGCCCGTAAGCTGATGGCTGAATTATACGGCCCATATGTACGCCAGGGTAACCCGGTTATTTTTATGGACGAAAGGTCATCAGAGCTAACAAAATATGCTGCAAACTCATTCCTGGCTACAAAAATTTCTTTCATGAATGAAATTGCCAATTTGTGTGAATTGGTAGGTGCAGATGTGGATATGGTGCGTAGGGGCATAGGTGCTGATGAGCGCATCGGAAAACGCTTTTTGTTTTCGGGTATCGGATATGGTGGCAGCTGCTTTCCAAAAGATGTACAGGCACTGGCAAAATCAGCCGAAGAAAATAAATATGATTTTAAAATCCTGAATTCGGTAATGGAAGTTAACGAAATTCAAAAACGTGTGTTGGTTGAGAAGGTAAAGAAATACTTTAAAGGAGATTTAAAAGGCAAAAAATTTGCTTTATGGGGTCTTGCCTTTAAACCCGAAACTGACGACATACGCGAGGCCCCGTCATTATACATTATTGAAGACCTTTTAAAAGAAGGTGCAACAGTAACTGCATTTGATCCGGAAGCTATGGATAATGTAAAACAATTAATCGGCGATAAAATTAAATATGCTGAAGACCAGTATGAGGCATTGGAAGACGCAGATGCATTATTGATCCTCACAGAATGGTCCGTTTTCCGAACGCCTGATTTTGACCAAATGGACTCGACTTTAAAAAATAAAGTAATATTTGACGGGCGTAACTTATACGATCTGGACAAAATGATAGATTGCGGTTATTACTATAATAGTATTGGGAGGAAACTCGTTAACTAATGAAAGCACGTAAAAGAATATTAATAACCGGAGCTGCGGGTTTTTTAGGTTCACATTTATGTGACAGGTTTATTAAGGAAGATTTCCATGTAATAGGCATGGACAACCTGATAACCGGAGATTTGCGTAACATCGAGCATTTGTTTAAGCTGGAAAATTTTGAGTTTTACAATCATGATGTTTCCAAATTTGTATATGTTCCCGGAGACCTGCACTATATATTACATTTTGCCTCTCCGGCCAGCCCCATTGATTATCTGAAAATACCTATTCAAACATTAAAGGTAGGTTCGCTTGGAACACACAACCTGTTAGGTTTGGCAAGGGCAAAAAAAGCCAGGATGCTCATAGCATCAACATCCGAGGTTTACGGAGATCCGAATGTAAACCCCCAACCCGAAGAATACTGGGGCAATGTAAACCCTGTAGGTCCCCGTGGGGTTTATGATGAGGCTAAACGTTTCCAGGAAGCAATAACCATGGCATACCATACTTTTCATGGTTTAGAGACCCGCATTGTAAGGATATTTAATACATATGGTCCGCGTATGCGACTGAACGATGGCCGGGTGTTACCGGCTTTTATTGGTCAGGCCCTGCGTGGCGAACCATTGACCGTGTTTGGCGATGGCTCACAGACAAGAGCTTTTTGTTATGTTGATGACCTGGTTGAGGGTATTCACCGTTTATTGTTCAGCGATTATGCGCAGCCAATGAACATCGGTAATCCTGATGAAATTACTATACGGGAATTTGGTGAAGAGATCATTAAGTTAACCGGCACCGATCAAAAATTGATCAGTCTGCCCTTACCTACTGACGACCCTAAACAGCGCCGGCCTGATATTACCAAAGCTAAAAGCATTTTAGGCTGGGAGCCCAAGGTTTCCAGGAGTGAAGGATTAAAAATCACTTATGAATATTTTAAATCGCTTCCTGAAAAAGAAATACAGCATAAAGATTTTACCTACTATAATAAAAGTTAATGGCTAAAATAATAGTAACGGGCGGTTTAGGATACATCGGCTCTCACACTGTTGTTGAGTTGGTGCAAGCTGGCTATGAACCTGTAATAATCGACGATCTGTCAAATTCACAGCCGAAAATATTAGATCAGCTTAGTAAGATCATTGGTTTTAAACCTGCATTTTACGAGTTTGATATCTGCGATAAACAAAAGCTGGCTGAGTTTACGAAAGCCGAGCCGGATATAGCAGGCATTATTCATTTTGCCGCTTTTAAAGCAGTAGGTGAATCGGTTCAGAAACCGTTAAAGTATTATAGCAATAATCTTGAATCGTTACTTAATATATTGACCGCTTATAATGAAGTACCTTTAAATTTCGTTTTTTCATCCAGCTGCACTGTTTATGGGCAGCCTGATGAATTACCGGTAACAGAAACGGCGCCGGTGAAGCCGGCGCAATCACCTTATGGCAATACCAAACAGATTGCCGAGGAGATACTGAAAGATGTGATTAGCTCCGGAAGTGCCTTAAAGGTTATTGCTTTAAGATATTTTAATCCTGTTGGCGCACATGAATCGGCATTGATTGGCGAATTACCAATTGGCGTACCTCAAAACCTTGTACCTTTTATAACACAGGCTGCCATTGGCAAACGCGAAAAAATAACGGTGTTTGGAAATGATTACCATACCAAAGATGGTAGTTGTGTAAGGGATTATATCCATGTGGTTGACCTGGCAAAAGCACACGTGGCCGCGTTAAAGTTAATGGAGCACAGTAGTTTTAAAGGTTATGATGTATTTAATATCGGCACAGGCAATGGCAACACGGTTTTAGAGATCATAGCAGCATTTGAACGTGCAACAGGTGTAAAATTAAATTACGAAATAGGTCTCCGCCGCAGCGGCGATGTTGAAAAGGTTTGGGGCGATGTAACTAAATCAACCAACGAACTGGGCTGGAAAGCGGAACTGGACATAGATATCATGATGTCGTCTGCCTGGGAATGGGAAAAATATTTGTCTCAGAATCCATTATAATATAAAATAAATTCGGCGTTACTACTTTAGCCGGATAACAATATCGAATAAATTAACAATGAAAAAAATTATAATAACCGGAGGTGCTGGCTTTATTGGATCGCATGTGGTACGCCGGTTTGTGAAGAATTATCCTGATTATACTATTATAAACCTTGATAAATTAACTTACGCAGGCAACCTGGCCAACCTAAAAGACATTGAAAAGGAGCCAAACTATAAATTTATAAAAGGTGATATTGTAGATGTTGATTTTATAAATAAACTTTTTGCCGATGAGCAGCCCGACGCTGTGATACACCTTGCGGCCGAATCGCATGTTGACCGGTCAATTACTAATCCGCTTGAGTTTGTTATGACCAATGTGGTTGGTACTGCCAACCTGTTAAATGCCGCCCGCCAGCAATGGACAGGCAGGGATGATAAAACCCGTTTCTATCATGTATCAACCGATGAGGTGTATGGATCATTGGGGGAAACAGGCATGTTTACGGAAACTACCGGATACGACCCGCATTCGCCTTACTCAGCCTCAAAAGCAAGCTCTGATCACTTTGTAAGGGCCTATCATGACACTTATGGCCTTGATACTGTAATATCCAACTGCTCAAACAACTACGGATCTTTCCATTTTCCTGAAAAACTGATCCCGCTGGCTATCAATAATATCAAACAAAATAAACCTGTACCTGTATATGGTAAAGGAGAGAATATACGCGACTGGTTATGGGTTGAAGACCACGCAAGGGCCATTGACGTAATATTTCATAAGGCAAATGCAGGCTCCACGTATAATATTGGCGGCCATAACGAGTGGAAAAACATTGACTTGATTAAACTTTTGTGCAGCATCCTTGATAAAAAATTGAAGAGGCCTGCAGGTGCATCCGCTGCTTTAATTACCTATGTAACAGATCGCGCGGGTCACGATTTACGTTATGCTATTGATGCTGCCAAACTTAAGGATGAATTAGGTTGGGTACCTTCAATTACTTTTGAAGAAGGATTGGAAAAAACTGTTGACTGGTACCTGGATAATGAAGAATGGCTGGATAATGTAACATCAGGGCATTATCAGCAGTACTATAACGAGCAATATAATCACCGGTAATAATGTTTGGTATTTTTAAAAATAAGGAGAATAAAAATCATAACACTTTTGATTATAGTTCCCTTATGGTCGATATGCACTCCCATGTCCTTCCCGGGATAGATGATGGGGCACAAAACCCTGCCGAATCTATCGAACTGATTAAAAGGATGATGAAATTGGGCATAACAAAGATCATCGCCACCCCGCATATCATGGCCGATTATTATAGAAATACCGCCGGGACCATTAATACAGCTCTTGATATTCTCAAAGCTGAGCTAAAAAAGGAAAATATTGATATAACGATTGAAGCTGCTGCCGAACATTATTTTGATGAAACTTTTGAAACACGGATTGACGAGCGGAAATTAATGACGATGGGTGATAACTACGTGCTTTTTGAATATTCATTTATCAGCCAGCCGCCAAATGCCATCCCAATTATTCAAAAGTTGAAAGATTCGGGTTATAAACCCATTCTTGCACATCCGGAAAGATACCAATATCTTGATCTTGACGATTTCAGATCGCTGCATGACTACGGATTGCTTTTCCAGCTAAACACCATTTCATTAACCGGTTATTATGGAAAAGAATCAAAAAAACTGGCGGAAGGTTTAGTAGACAACCAGCTTATTGATTTCATATCGAGCGACATGCACCATTTAAGGCATGCCGAAGCTTTTCAGAATGCGTTGAAAATGCCCTACCTGGAAAAATTGCTGTTCGATTATCCGCTTAAGAATATAATGCTGCGGTAATTTCGAAAATCCGAATTCCGAAATCCACTTACTCGTATCTCAGCGCCTCAACAGGATCAAGCTTGGAAGCTTTTTTGGCAGGATAAAACCCGGATACGAGGCCTATAACGGTACATAATACAATTGCTGCGAACAGCCACTTCCATGGGGTAACAAATGATCCGCTTATCTGTATGGCTATCAGGTTACCAATTGCCATACCCAATATAATTCCCCCGATACCACCAATCAGGCAAATTACAATGGCTTCTATTAAAAATTGCTTGCGGATAACAGCCGGCGTTGCTCCAAGGGCCTTACGTAAACCTATTTCGCGGGTTCGTTCAGTAACAGAAACCAGCATAATATTCATCAGTCCTATTGCCGCGCCAATCAAGGTTATAATGCCAATGGCAAAACCTCCGGCTGTCATTGCCGACAGGTTACCGGATAATTCCGCTTGTATGGAGTCACTTCTTTCAATCTCAAAGTTATCAGGAAGTGCAACGTTCAAACCGCGGATGTTTCTAAAAAGGGAGGTAGCTTCGCCAACACTTGCATCCAACGCACCAGGGTTGGTAACCATTACCTTAATACTAAATGAAGGGTTCGGTGTAGTGTTTAACTGTTTAGCGGTTAATACAGGTATGATACAAAACTTATCCCCGCCGAAAGCCGAGCTGGAGCCTTTTGCGGCAAGTATCCCAATGATCCGAAACCGGTTATTGCCGATAAAAATTGATTTATTGATCGGGTCCTCTTTCTTAAAAAAACGATTTTTTATTTCGTCACCAATAATTACAACATTGGCACCATGTTCAATTTCAGAAGCAGAGAAGTTTCGTCCGAATGCCAGTTTATAGCCCGTAGTAAGTACATAATTTTCGTTCGAACCAGTAACTGATATATTGGGATTGCTTTTTATATTACCATATTTCACCACAGCAGTACCCGAAACCTGTAAATTTATAGCAATAATAACCGGTAGACTATATAATTTTTTGAAACGATCAGCCTGGTCGTACCGGATAGCAGGATATACCTTACTGTGCCCGCCATTACCGAAATTTAAGCCGCCCCCCCTGTTTTGTATGGTGAATGAATTAGCTCCCAGGCCTGAAAAAGCATCGTTAACAGAGGTTTTGATCCCTTCAATAGCTGTTAAAATGCCAACCAAAGCCATAATACCTATTGCTATAATTAATGAGGTAAGCGACGTACGTAACCGGTTGCCGGCTATGGACTGCAATGCTATGGAAATATTTTCTTTTAAGGTTGTTTTGACAGGCATGGTTAAACAGGCATGGTTAAAATTAACAAAACTTGTTGGTAAGACTGTAACATACCATGCTTTGTTACAACAGGAAATGAGTTAATTTAAAGCACTTTAAGAAAAAAATTGTTGCTTTAGTGTTTGCACAGCTAATCTGCTACGTTTTAGCATAGCATATACCCACACTTTGGCTTTATTTCAATTAATGTTTTTTTCGTCCAGCTCTTATCCATTCGGGAAGTTAGGTTTTGTTAAAGTATAGTCATTTGCATTGACTCACCGGAATTTCTTTGCGGTGTGCTTTTTCCGTAAATTGTAGCTGTCGAAAGATTCACACTTGGATGCCTGTTTAATAGAAAATAGACTGTCACTTAGTTCAGGTCGTCATTGTAATGAGAATATTTCGATTTTGGATACCTTTTCTAATAGTTCGCTGTCCGCGTTGGATAGCTGGTCAAATGTAAATACTTCATAAAATGTTTTTTATCGTAATTGAAGCAAAATTATTTTAGGATGTCCGTTCAACGCTCCGAGTTTATCCGACTCGGACAACAAAAAAATAAAAACCACGGTAATAAAAATCATTATTGCCAGGAACAGTTTACCGGATAAAAGGACCTGAAAAACTATTTTAATTTTTTTTGAAAGAGATGTTGCGTAATTAAGTCAGAAATCATACTTTTGCACACTCCAAACCGGAAAACACTCCTGAGTAGCTCAGCTGGTTAGAGCATCTGACTGTTAATCAGAGGGTCCCTGGTTCGAGTCCAGGCTCAGGAGCCTTAAAGTCAATGATTTATCCCCACTCTGGCGAGTGGGGATTTTTTATTTGCAGAAATCTACAGAAAAAGGCCGCTATTACATTGCAAAACGAAAAGCTACTAATTGAATTGGATCGACTAATAAGCTGTTTATACACTATAAAAGCATAGTTTGTCGCTACGTTTTAAGTTCCGTTTAAAATCTTTCTGTTTAATCTTCCCTGTTTTATTATTACCTGCACTTGTATTTTAAAGAAGACTTGAACGAAGAGGTGCGGAGATATCTGAAGCTTGCCCTATGAAAGCGGATGCTGACTTAAGTATAAGATGACATAATAAGGGAAATTTTACGCCGTTTTATTTCATAAGAATGGAACAACTAAACATATTTGGCGAAGCCTTACCTCAGGGTTCATTACCGCCCGATCTGATGGAATATCATCAGGGAATATTTGATGCCAAAGAAAGTATGGCATTTATGGAAACATTTATCCACACTGTACCATGGGAGCAAAAAACAGTGACTATGTATGGCAAGGAAATCATTACACCACGATTAATGGCGTGGTATGGCGATACTGGCAAGGATTATGCGTTCTCTGGCACTAAATATGATCCCATTCCCTGGACTGAAGAGTTGCTCAAAATAAAACTGATTACAGAAAAACTTGCAGGTATTACCTTTAACAGCGTATTACTTAATTATTACCGGAACGGCAACGATTCGGTGGCATGGCATAGTGACGATGAATACGAACTGGGTATAAAACCGGTGATAGCTTCCGTAAGTTTCGGACAAATGCGAAAGTTTGGCATCAGGCATAAAACCGATCATCAAAATAAATATTCAATAGCGCTTGAAAACGGTTCGCTATTACTGATGAAAGGGGATATGCAGCTCAACTGGGAGCATCGCATACCAAAATCAACTAAACCTTTAAAGCCGCGTGTGAATTTAACCTTTAGGGTGATCCATCAATAACTTTTGAATAACCGGCCATACATTATCTGCAATTACCTTATAACCTTCGGCATTAGGGTGCAGTCGGTCGGGAAGGTTAAATTGCGACTTTCCCGCAATTCCATCCAGGAAAAACGGGACAAATGCTGTGTGATTGTCGTTGGCCAGCTTCAGGTAAATTGCATTGAACTGCACCGCAAAAGTTGAAGGAATAAACGCCGGGATCTGCATTCCCATCAGCGCTATTTTTACATTGGGACACCTCGTTTTTACCCGGTCAATTATCGCCTGTAAATTTCGTAACGTTGTTTGTGGCGAGATACCGCGAATAATATCATTAATACCAAGTTCCAGTACAAAAATACTTACCGGTTTGCTTAACCAGTAGTCTATTCGGTTTAAGCCGCCGCCGGATGTATCCCCGCTAAGACCAGCATTAATTACCTTATATTCCAATTGTGCGGCGTTGACCTTTTGCTCGATACGCGCAGGGAACGATTCTATCGCCGTATTCTGCAAACCATAGCCGGCGGTTAAGCTATCACCCAAAAATAAAATATTTTGCATAATTCTTTAACCAGCCCGGAATAGTTATGTTTCTGAATGTTAGATTTTTTAATTGATACAATGACTATGCATAAGGCAAATCATTCCTTTTCCTTTTTCTGAAAGTTTATGCTCAGCATAATACTCATAGCAGCGGCACCTGCAAAAAAGAGGATCACCGGTGAAGGTTCTCCCGATCTAATCTGGCCGGCTCCAAATAGCAGGTATCCAACAATGAAATTAAACAGCGCCCATACCACATTAACGGTTGGTGACGATAAACCTTTGCCGGGTGGTTTAGCAAAAGGTGATGGGAATTTATCGCCCGATATACCATGCACAAAATGCGGTATCGCATTTGCTAAAAAAGCACCTGCAAAAAAAGCAGCGAGGTAATTATACCATTCCATATTTTATATTATTTGATTGCCCTAAACTAAGAAATTGGGAACGTAAACCAAAATGTGCTACCCTTATCTAATTCGCTTTCAATACCTATTTGCCCGTTAGGGCGCTTAATGAAACAGCGTTTGCCCCGGTTTCAAACTGCAAAACTATATAGTTTGATAAAAACAAAATGGTTTAAAGCTTTAGCACATTGCATCTTTAAAATGAAGCATAGCAATACCCAAAAACCATCCGTTTTTTTATTTGTTAGATGATAGTATGGACAATAAACGCAATGTTGGCAGTCCTGACAGAGACAGGATCAATATCCATGAAAACTACGAGGTAGAATACTGGACAAAAGAATTTGGTATTGACAGGGAAGAACTTAAAAAAGCAGTTGACGCCGCAGGCACATCGGCTGAAGCAGTGAGGAAGTACTTAAAAATAAATAAATAAATGAGTCTTTTAAAATACGTCCAAAAGCGCGACTTTACCAAAACATCCGAACCCAAAGCCGGAAGGAGCATGGATAAGGATTGTTTAATGTTTGTAATACAAAAACATGACGCGTCTCACCTGCATTATGATTTCCGGCTTGAAATGGAGGGCGTATTAAAAAGCTGGGCAATACCTAAAGGGCCAACTACAGACCCTAAAATAAAAAGACTGGCCATGATGGTAGAGGACCATCCTTTTGATTACCGCAATTTTGAAGGCATAATCCCCGAAGGCGAATATGGCGGCGGTACCGTGATTGTATGGGACGAAGGCACTTACGAACCAATTGAAGAAATAAAGGGAAAAAAGGAACAGGAAAAAGCCTTACTGAAACAACTAAAATCCGGCCAGCTAAAAATTAAGCTGCACGGAGAAAAGCTAAATGGCGAATTTGCGCTGGTGAAAACGCATGGTATGGGTGAGAATGCCTGGCTGCTGATAAAACATAATGATGAATTTGCTTCAGAAAATGATATCACCAAAGAGGACAAATCAGTGCTGTCGGGTAAAACGATTGCCGGTATGGCCAAAACAAGTGAAAAGGTTTGGCAGCATGGGCATGAAGAGATCGTGAAGACACCAGGCAGCGGCAGCGGACGAAAAAAAAAAGCACCCGGGCCGGTAGAACCTGAAGCAACAGCAGACAGAGTAGAAGGTATAGACGTGGCTTCGATCCTAAAAAAGGCGCCAAAATCCCGGATGCCAAAGGGCATAAAACCAATGCTGGCTACATTAGTTGATGAGCCTTTTGACGACCCGGACTGGCAATATGAAGTAAAATGGGACGGATACCGGTCTTTGGCATTTATAAACGACGGAGAAGTAGAATTGCTATCCCGTAATAACAAAGGTTTTAATGATAAATTTTACCCAATCTATAAGTTGCTCCAAAAGTGGAACATCAACGCTGTGCTGGATGGCGAGTTATTGGTTTTAAACGAAAAAGGAATCTCTAACTTTGGAAGTTTGCAAAATTGGCGTAGCGAGGCTGATGGCGAATTGATATATTATGTATTTGATTTGCTTTGGTACGACGGCAAAAACCTGATGGGGTTGCCGCTGTCACAGCGCCAGGCTGTATTAAAAGAAATACTCCCGGCAGATGATGATCGCATACGTGTAAGCAAAGTTTTTAATGCCAGTGGAATTGATTTTTTTCATGCAGCAGAACGTATGGGATTGGAGGGTATTATTGCCAAAAAATGTAATAGTATATATACTTCCGACCTTCGTTCGAGAGATTGGTTGAAAATTAAAGTACATAAAAGGCAGGAAGTGATCATCGGCGGGTTCACTAAAAATGAAGATACGACAAAGAATTTCAGTTCGCTACTGTTAGGTGTTTATAATAACGGCAGCCTTCAGTATGTGGGTAAAGTAGGCACTGGGTTTTCAGACAAAGTGCAAAAGGAAATGATGAGCCAGTTTAAGCCATTGATAATTGATAAGAGCCCCTTCGATGTTATCCCGGATGTAAATAAACCTTCGCGTTTCAGGCCGAACCCACCCAAAGCTAAAGCAACCTGGTTAAAACCCGAATTGGTGTGCGAGGTAGCTTTTTCTGAAATCACCAGTGATGGTGTTTTTCGGCACCCATCTTTTCAGGGTATGCGTATTGATAAAAAAGCCACAGATGTGATTTTAGAAAAGCCTGTGCATACCGATGCGGTAGTGGAAAAAGACGAACCCGCTGAACCCGAAAAACACGAGCAGGCTATTAAACCGCCAAAGGAAAAGGAACGTAAAACCCTGCTTAACCCCAAAGATGAAACCCAGGTTAGAAAAATTTGCGGGCACGACCTTAAATTTACTAACCTGAGTAAATTTTACTGGCCCGAAGATAAAGTGACCAAGCGGGATATGTTTAACTATTATTATCAGGTTGCCGAATTTATTTTACCTTATCTGAAAGACCGCCCCATGTCTCTTAACCGTTTCCCTGGCGGAATACATGGCCCCAGCTTTTACCAGAAGGATGTAAAAGGCAAAGCACCCGACTGGGTTAAAACCTTCCCTTATACTACCAGTGATGGTGAAGAAAAAGAGTACCTGGTAGGTACAGATGAAGCCAGTTTATTGTGGATGGCATCGTTGGGCTGTATTGAAATGAACCCGTGGTTTAGCAGGGCGCAGTCGCCGGACAATCCGGATTATTGCGTGATTGATCTTGACCCTGACAAAAATACATTTGACCAGGTGATTGAAGCTGCACTGGAAGTTAAAAAAGTGCTGGATGAAATTAAAGTTCCTTCGTATTGCAAAACATCCGGTTCAACCGGTATGCATATTTATATACCGATGGAAGCAAAGTACTCCTACGACCAGTCGCAGATGTTTGCAAGGATCATCGTAAATATAGTGCATAAGCGATTGCCTGATTTTACAAGCCTTGAAAGAATGGTGGCTAACCGGAAAGGTAAGATGTACCTTGACTTTTTACAAAACCGTCCGGGAGCAACCATTGCCGGCCCTTATTCGCTTCGCCCCAAATCAGGGGCTACGGTATCTATGCCTTTGCATTGGGATGAGGTTAAACCGGGCTTAACCATGAAGCATTTTACAATATTTAATTCAGTTGACCGCCTTAAGGAAACCGGGGATTTATTTAAAGGGGTTTTAGAAAAAGGCATTGATCTGGAAGAAACAATTAAAAAAGCACAAAGTATTTTTAACTGAAATAAGCATAATATACGCAGTAAATTAACAAAAAAGGAACCTGATAACCAGGCTCCTTTAACACTTAACCCAACTGAAATTTTTAATAACCACGATGGTCATGGTCATAATGGTCATGATAATAGTGATGATGATATCCATAACCAACATAACATCCTGAAGTTATGGATACAAAAGATACTATTATAAATGCCAGCCCAATAATTTTCTTTTTCATGATCGTAAGTTTTTTTGCATACCCTTAATAATAGGGCATTTATATGTTTGATATAATTGAAACCAAAAGGATTAATTGAAAAAATTAATTAATAGTTAGGAGGCAGGCATCAATAACCCTAAAAGGCATAAAAAAACCTTTAACTGTTTAAAATAGTTAAAGGATCAGATTGTTAATGGCCCGGTGCCGGATGTGGTGGTGGCGCCAAATGCCTTGGTGCGCAGCCTGCACCTAATAGTGCGAAGATTGCCGCAATGCAAATAATGCTTCTTAAATAATTTTTCATGGCAATGCCGTTTATTAGCATAACAATAAGCTGCAATTGCTGTTTTAACTACTGGCTGGTTAACCTGGGTAAAGTACGTTTATCAGGGGGTAGCGCTTGAAATTTTTTGTAGCTGTCGTTAATGTAAGTTACCAGCGACGGGCCGTTATTATCCCTCAAAAAAGCGTAGGATGGCCTGTAAAGCATCATAAAGTCGTCAAGATCCTTGCCCTTCAGTGGGATTATACTGCTCACATAAACCCTTGAGAATACCGCATCCACGTGACGCTCCTCAGCCTCGTACTGAAAATAACGTTTAAGCCTGCGCGCATCCTTTCCTTCTTTACTAAACCACGTGCTGGGCGACATTACATAAACCTTGCTTTTAGTATACACGTCCGGGTATTCTTTATGAGGATCAAATGCTGCCTTGCTTGCATTTATATTTACTTCCCTTAACGATATGCTTTGTGCTTCTAGTTTTATTCTTTTTGACGTCATATCGATCACATAAAGTGTATCAGGCATATAGCCGGGAGATTCAAAAACAAGTAAATGCCCGGTTTCGGTATTTATCGCAAAATTCCCTTGTTTATCAGTAAGGGTATATTGTTTGGCTGTATTGTCCCGGATAAAAACATTTGAAAGGCCGGCATTACTGGCACCATCAATCACTTTGCCTTTTAAGGTGCTCTGAGCTTCTAGTAGGGTAGCTGTAAAAAGCAAAACAATTACAAAACAGTACTTTATTTTCATAACAGTGCTAATTATTAACAATGTGATAACCCTTATTGAATAGCAATAGTTTTGATTTTAACATTTTTACTGCCGCCGCTTATAAACAGAAAACCCGGTATAAACCGGGCTACTGTTTTATTTTTTTGTCCAAACATTGTTATCAGGATTATAATCCGGCATTGCATTATCAGGATCATAAGTTACAGACTGAAGTTCTTCGGTTGATGGATATTTAAATGTCCAGGTGCTATTGCGCTCCCAAATTTCCACGGGTAGTTTAACCCGGTCAACTTTGCCGCTAACTGTTTTTATTTCCAGTGTTACCGGCATAGCCATTTTTTGAAGATTATCGATCGTGATCAATGCGCCTTTTGAAGGATCGTCATTCACATATTTAACATCACGAACGGCAACATCAAGTCGCCAGTTATGTACAAACCATCCGCGCCAGAACCATTGTAAATTTTCGCCGCCTGCATTTTCCATGGTACGGAAAAAATCTTCAGGGGTTGGATGCTTAAATGCCCATTTATCAATATAAGTTCTGAAAGCAAAATCAAAGCGTTCAGGACCTAAAATTTGTTCTCTTAATAAAACCAAACCTACGCTCGGTTTTGAATATAACAAGGTACCAGTATTTCTTTCCTTAAGATTTGCCGGCTGGCTCATAATCGGCTCTAACTCCGGTGCGGTAAGGAATATACCAACACGGTGCATATCCATCGGCCTTGTGCCTTTGTACTCCCCGTTATTAAAATTAGCAGTTGAAAGTGTATTAATAAAAGTGTTAAACCCTTCATCCATCCATCCGTATAGCCGTTCATTTGATCCTACGATCATTGGGAACCATGTATGGCCAAATTCGTGATCGTTAACTCCCCACAGTCCCCTGGCTTTTGCTTTGTATCCGCAGAAAACAATTCCCGGGTACTCCATACCGCCTACAATGCCAGCAACCGCAGTCGCTGCCGGGTAAGGAAACTCATACCATTTGGCGGAGTTATATTCTATTGATTTTTTTACATATTCGGTTGAACGCCCCCAGGCATCATTGCCATCGCTTTCAACAGGGTAGGCAGAAATTGCGATTGATTTTTTTCCGCTTGGCAGATCCATCTTTGCTGCATCAATAATAAAAGCAGCTGACGCAGCCCATGAGGCATCGCGGGCGCTATTTATTTTGAAGTGCCAGGTTAATTCTTTTTTTCCGGCGGGGCGCGATGCGGGGTCTGTAACTTCACTTGCCGAACGTATGATCACCGTTTTTTCGCTTTTTGCAGCCTCTGCCCAGCGTTTTAACTGTGCGGGGGTATACACCTCCTGCGGATTTAATAACTCGCCTGATGCTACTACAATGTTGTTAGCCGGCGCGGTGATTTTAAGGTCGAAATCACCATACTCAAGGTAAAATTCACCCGGGCCTGTATAAGGGATGGTATTCCATCCGTACACATCGTCATACACGCACATGCGCGGATACCATTGTGCAACCTGGAATATTTTTCCATTTTTAGTTTCCTGTATGCCCATACGGTCTGATCCGTAATTTGGCGGGGTAAATGAGTATTCAATTTTTAGCTTCATCTGGCCGCCGTTAGCTGCCACCGCTTTTGGCAAAAAAAGCTGCATGCGGGTATCCGACACTAAAAATTTAACTTCAGTTTCGGCGCCTTTTGCGCCAAGCATCTTTATTGATTTAATTTTATAACCGGCATCAAAAGCCTGGCCACGTCCCCAGTTACGACTGGTTGGCACCGGTGGATTTCCTACTAGTGGAACTATAGCTGTTCCCCTTGAGTCTAACTTAAAAAGGTTTTGCTCCAGGTTCATCCATAAATAACCAAGATTTTGCGGGCTATAATTTGTATAGGTTAATATTTCTGAACCGGTAATTTCATTTGTTTCGTCATTTAACCGGGCTGCCAATTGATAATCAGCTCTGTTTTGCCAGTATTTTGGGCCTGGCTGGCCATCCGCTGCCCGGTACTCGTTACCGTTTTTGTTATAAAACAAAGGCCCGAATGTTTCATGATAATCATAAATGGTGCCGGGAGCAGCCACAATGGGAGCGGTAGGCCTTGCAGGCGGGGCGGGTTGTGTTGCCGGAGTAGTTTGAGCAGAGCTAAAACTTGCAACGGCCATAAAAGCCAGTGTGAAACCGGCGATCAGGTTTAATTTCATTTTAATAATTTGGTCAGTTAAAAAAACAAGTATAATACAAAATAACTAAAACAGCTTAAAGTATAATGATTGTTACGCGAATATTATTATATTGATTGGATCTTAATTGTTTCAGCGTCAATCAATAGCCCGAAATTGTTTCTCATAAACACCCTCATCAAATCCAAAGAACAAAAAGTCGCCATTTTCTATTACGGGCCGTTTTATCATGCTGGTTTTTTGTTGCAGCAGTTTAAAAGCATCGGCTGATGTTTTTACGCTTTCTTTTACCTGCGGATCAAGCTGTTTCCAGGTAAGGCCCTGTTTATTCAAAAATTTCTCATACCCGGCCTTTTGGTCCCATTCTTTTAATTTTTCTTCGCTTATGCCCAGTTTTTTAAAGTCGTGAAATTCGTACGCAACGTTATTTGCTTTTAGCCAGTCGAGTGCCTTTTTTACCGTGTTACAATTGGTGATGCCATATACTTTCATAACGCTAAATTACTTATAAAGAAGCAAGAGTCAAGAAGCAAGAGTCAAGAAGCAAGATGTAAGAAGAAGAGCCAGGATGC
>JAQBOU010000178.1 GCA_028287865.1 Mucilaginibacter sp.
CTGGTTACTATCTGGACGGTATTATGCTGCCTGGTTTATTTCATTGCCAATGCCACCCAATTTTATTTTGCTGCTTTTGCTGTTGGATTAGTAATGGGTGGTGTGCAATCTTTGTCTCGTTCTACCTATTCAAAATACCTTCCTGAAAATATTCCGGATACAGCATCATTCTTCAGTTTTTATGATGTGACCGAAAAATCATCTATTGTGGTTGGCCTGTTTTGTTTTGCCGAAGTAGAAGCATTGACACATGAGATGCGCGATTCAACATTGGCACTGGACTGCTTCTTTGCAATCGGTTTATTTTTGCTGATCATCCTTCACCTGGCTGAAAAAAAAGCGCCAAAGCATATAAAAGCTGTTGCAGTTTAATTATTTTTGGTTATAATTAAATTTAACCAATAAATAACCAAATTATGAAACGATTAGCCTTGTTACTTACCGTGCTGGTAACTTTTGCCAGCACCTCAGTTTACGCGCAATTCACCAAAGCACAAATGGTTGAAGAATGGCAGCGAGCAAAAGTTTATACTAAAGAATACCTGGATGCTATGCCGGCTGACGGCTTTGGTTTTAAACCAACTCCTGAGATCCGTTCATTCGCGCAGCAAATGCTTCACCTTGCAGATGCGAATTATTTCTTTATTGCGACAGCAAGCGGCAAACCAAATCCGCTGGGTAAATCAGCCGAAAAAACAATTTCTCCAACAAAAGAGGAAACTACAAAGGCGGTGATGGATAGCTATGATTTTGTGATAAGTACATTGAAGGATATGACTCCGGCCCAAATGGAGGAGACTGTAAGTTTAGAAGGACACACTGTATCAAAATCAGCTGCGTTCGGTAAGGCGTTTGAGCATCAAACCCACCATCGGGGACAAACAACAATTTACCTGCGTTTAAAAGGAATCACTCCGCCGGCCGAAAAACTCTTTTAGTGAATTAAACTGTATCCGATTTGCATATTTTTCTAAACAATATTGTATCCCCGTTTATATGATTTTTTAGCTGATTAAATATTTGAATATTCAAAGTGAAGTTTTTGGATGATAAAGTTGTAATTTTTGTAAGTTTTTGTAGAATTATGGCACAATGTTGGCATTAGGCTAAACAACTAAAATATTAACTACAACTAAAACATTAGCATATGAAAACTTCAACTCACACCAGCGTATTATTGAAAGCAATTGATTTAGAATTAAAGGCATTATTAAAGCAAGATCTTGAACGTTTTAAGGCCATGCAGGAAAATAAACAGGCTCAAATTAAAAAAGCAGCCTGACAATCATATATCTACCTATGCAACAAAAAGAGTTCGTTTGGAGCTCTTTTTTTGTTTATAACCTTTTTTTAATTTGTTGTAAAGCAAGCCAGTGAATTACCTTTAATAATTTTGGAACAATCCGTTGGATAAAAGTATATTGCTTCCGAAAATAAATACGTTCAAATAACAGGTGCTGCTTAATTATACAGCCTTATAATAATGAAGGATTTTTTAAAGGAGGATTTTTTACTGGAGACAAAAACGGCGCGGCAATTATACTTTGAGTATGCCGTCGGTTTGCCCATAATAGATTATCACTGTCATTTGCCGCCCAACGAAATTGCCGGTGATATTAATTTTGATAATCTTACTCAAATTTGGCTTCTGGGCGATCATTACAAGTGGCGTGCTATGCGCGCAAACGGTATAAATGAAGCCTTTATAACCGGCAATAAAAGTGATTGGGAAAAGTTTGAAGCCTGGGCAGCAACGGTTCCTTATACGCTGCGTAATCCTTTATACCATTGGACGCACCTTGAATTGCAGCGCTATTTTGATATACACGAGCTTTTATCCCCTGCAACGGCCAAAAAAATATATAACGAGTGTAATCAGAAGCTACAGTCGCCGGAGTATAGTGTAAGAAACCTCATCAAAAAGATGAATGTGGAGGTGGTTTGTACCACTGACGATCCACTAGATGACCTGTCTCATCATCAAAATATTAAACAGGATGGTTATAGCGTAAAAGTTTTGCCAGCATTCAGGCCGGACAATGCCATGAACGCAGATAACGTGAATGCTTTAAATGCCTATATCATCCGGCTTGAAGGAATAACAGCAGCAACCATAGATAACTTCGATAAATACCTGGAGGCTTTAAAAAAACGTCATGATTATTTTTCGGCAAATGGTTGCTGCCTTTCTGATCATGGTCTTGAGCATTTATATGCCGAAAATTATACGGGACAGGAAATCGACCCGATCTTTACAAAAATAAGGGCAGAAGAGCCGTTGTTGACCGATGAAATATTAAAATTCAAGTCGGCAATGCTGTATCATTTTGCCATTTGGGATCACCAAAAAGGTTGGGTTCAGCAATATCATGTAGGCGCTTTACGAGATAACAACACCCGTGCATTAAAAGAATCGGGGCCGAATACAGGCTATGATTCAATGGGCGATTTTCCACAGGGGCGCACATTGTCAAAATTTCTTGACAGGCTGGCATCTGAAAATAGCCTTGCCAAAACTATTCTTTATAATCTTAATCCATCGGACAATGAGCTGATGGCAACCATGGCAGGAAACTTTAATGACGGCTCTGTTGCCGGTAAAATGCAGTTTGGCTCCGCATGGTGGTTTCTTGATCAAAAGGATGGTATGACCAAACAGTTAAACACATTATCAAATATAGGGCTGTTAAGCCGGATGGTAGGTATGCTTACCGATTCCCGCAGTTTTTTATCATATCCGCGGCATGAATATTTCCGCCGGATATTGTGTAATCTTTTTGGTAACGATATTGAAAATGGCGAGCTGCCAAATGACATGGTATGGACAGGTAAGATCATCCAGGATGTTTGCTACTATAATGCAAAAAAATATTTCGATTTTGATAAGGCAAAATGAGTTCATTCTTTATAAACAATACACACCCTGGAAAAATATTAAGTTTCGGCGAATTGCTGCTCAGGTTTTGCCCGGACGCTGATGGCGAATGGATAGATAACAACCAATTGCCATTTTATATAGTCGGCGCCGAATTAAACGTGGCTACTGCGTTGGCTTTATGGGGATTGCGGTCAAAATATTTTACCGCTTTGCCGGATAATTGGCTAACGGAGCAAGTTGTTAAATCGCTTAAGGAGAGAAATATAGATACTTCGGCAATAGTTTATTCCGGCGATAGGATGGGGGTATTTTACCTTACCCGCGGAAAGGACATTAAGCATGATGCATTGATATATGACCGTGCAAATTCGGCATTCGCAGGCTTAAAGCCGGGGGTAATTGATTGGGATAAGATACTTGACGGTGTAGGTTGGTTTCACTTTAGTGCGATATGCCCTGCAATAAGCCAAAACGTCGCTGATGTTTGTAAAGAAGCACTGGAAGCTGCCTCTAAAAAAAACATTACCATATCTGTTGATATGAATTACCGTTCTAAATTGTGGCAATATGGCAAATCACCTGTAGAGGTAATGCCTGAATTGGTAAAATATTGTCACTTGGTAATGGGGAATATCTGGGCGGCTGAAACAATGCTTGGGATTGAGGTGGTACCAGATATCCATGAATCAGGGCTGAGAAGTGTTTATTTGAAAGAAGCATTAAAAACTTCGCAACAAATAGTTGAAAAATATCCCAATTGTAAGGCTGTGGCAAATACTTTTAGGTTTGATGCTACAAATGATATAAAATATTATACAACTTTGTATCTCCGTAACCAATTTTATAATTCCAATCAATATGAAACAGCGCAGGTTGTTGATAAGGTAGGCAGCGGAGATTGTTTTATGGCCGGCCTTATTTATGGCTTGTATAATAACCTGGAACCACAGGAAATACTTGAATTTGCTACTGCAGCTGCATTTGAAAAATTATTTATAAAAGGCGATGCAACCACCAAAACGGTTGCGGAAATTAAAAAAACTATAAAATGAAAATCAAAAAAGCCGTATTGAACAGCATATTAACACAGGGAATGTTACCCTTGTTTTTTTATGAAGACGCAGAAGTGAGCCTGCAAATAATCCGTACGCTGTATAAAGCAGGGGTAAGGGTAATGGAATACACCAACCGCGCGAAACCGGCATTAGAGAATTTTAAAATAATAAAAAAAGCCCAGCAAAAAGAAATGCCGGATTTATTCCTTGGCTCTGGTACAATTAAAAATGTTTCGGAAGCTGAAGCATTTATTGACGCGGATACTGAATATATTGTGGCGCCTATTAACAACGCCGAAGTGGCAAAAGTAGCCCATAAACATAAGCTACTGTGGGTCCCTGGTTTTATGACGCCCACAGAGAT
>JAQBOU010000233.1 GCA_028287865.1 Mucilaginibacter sp.
GAAACGTTGTTACCTACTAAAGATCCTTTTCCTGTTAGATCACAAATTCTTGACATGACAAATCTTTTTAATTCTCCCTTTTCTTAAAAGAGTTTGCAAATATCAGGATTTTATGTGAAATAGGCAATACCGATTTGAAAATAATTCAAAAAAGATTTATTGGGTTATTTATCAATTAATTAGTGGAGATCAAACGTTAATTGAGATATGAATATATTTAATTACGGAATGTTAAAACAAATGTTTATCTCTATAGGGTCAAAGCCCGGGGGATATCATAACAACAAACGCTAAGCTGGTTTATTTAAAAAGTTTGGCGATCTTTTTAAAATTTGCACATATGTTTATTTGTTACAAACTAATATACCAGAAAATTGCTACTTTTCGCACACCAATTTTAAAGCCATGAAAACAGCATTGAAGATCACCTCATTTGATGAGTATCAAAAAGTTTACCAGCAAAGTGTTGAACAACCCGAACAATTTTGGGCAGGTATAGCCGAAAACTTTTTATGGCGCAAAAAGTGGGATAAAGTATTGGAATGGAACTTTAAGGAGCCGAAGATTAAGTGGTTTGAGGGGGCAAAGCTGAATATTACCGAAAATTGCCTCGACCGTCACCTGGAAACATTGGGAGATAAGCCCGCTATTATATGGGAGCCGAATGATCCGCAAGAAAATCACCGGGTATTAACCTATCGCCAGCTATATGAGAAAGTTTGCCAGTTTGCACATGTATTAAAAAACAATGGTGCAAAAAAGGGCGACAGGATATGTATTTATATGCCAATGGTGCCTGAGCTGGAAATTGCTGTTTTGGCCTGCGCCCGTATAGGGGCTATCCATTCGGTAGTATTTGGTGGATTTTCGGCACAATCCATTGCCGACAGGATAAAAGATGCAGAATGCAACATCGTTATAACCTCCGACGGAGGTCTCCGCGGAAATAAAGAGATCCCCCTAAAAAACATTATAGATGACGCGCTGGTACAATGTCCATCCATAAAAAGGGTTATTGTACTTACCCGCAGCCGTACGCCTGTCTCGATGATAAAGGGACGCGACGTTTGGTGGGAAGATGAGATAAAAAAAGTGGAGACCCAGGGAAATAAGGATTGCCTGGCAGAAGAAATGGATGCGGAAGATATGCTTTTCATCCTTTATACCTCCGGCTCAACCGGGAAGCCTAAAGGCGTGGTGCATACCTGCGGCGGTTATATGGTTTATACCGGTTATACTTTTGCCAACGCTTTTCAGTATGAACAGGGCGAAGTTTATTTTTGCACGGCCGATATTGGCTGGATAACAGGGCATTCTTACATTGCTTATGGGCCACTTACCCAGGGGGCAACCACCGTATTGTTTGAAGGGATCCCAACGTATCCTACCCCGGGGCGACTTTGGGATATAGTAGAAAAATATAAGGTAAATATACTTTATACCGCTCCAACAGCTATCCGGTCGTTGATGAGTTTCGGCGATGATGTGCTGAAAGGAAAAGATTTTAACTCTATAAAAAAACTGGGTTCTGTTGGCGAGCCGCTAAATGAAGAAGCATGGCATTGGTTTGATGAAAAGATTGGTTTGGGAAAATGCCCGATTGTGGATACCTGGTGGCAGACAGAAACAGGCGGCTTTATGATCTCACCCATTGCCGGTATCACCAAAACCAAACCGGCTTATGCTACTCTGCCATTACCCGGCGTGCAGCCTGTGCTGGTTGACGAAACCGGAAAAATAATTGAAGGAAACGAGGTAAGCGGGAATTTATGTATCAGGTTCCCATGGCCCGGTATGCTACGCACTACTTATGGCGATCATGAGCGTTGCCGCACTACCTATTTTGCTACCTACCCAGATCTTTACTTTACCGGCGACGGTTGTTTAAGGGACAAAGACGGCTACTACCGCATAACCGGCAGGGTTGACGATGTGCTGAATGTGTCCGGTCATCGTATTGGTACCGCTGAGGTTGAAAATGCCATTAACATGCACAGCAGTGTGGTTGAGTCGGCGGTGGTGGGTTATCCGCATGATATTAAAGGCCAGGGGGTATATGCTTTTGTGGTTTGCCCTAATCAGCACGGCGACGAGGAGCTTGCCCGCAAAGATATTATGATGACGGTTACACGTATTATCGGCGCTATAGCCAAACCGGATAAGATCCAGTTTGTGAGCGGCTTGCCAAAAACACGCTCGGGTAAAATAATGCGGCGGATTTTAAGAAAAATTGCAGAAGGTGATACCTCTAACTTAGGTGATACTTCTACGCTGCTTGATCCGGCTGTGGTGGATGAGATTAAAGAGGGAGCATTGTAGGGAAAGTTTATATTTACCAGCTCAACGTTCACCGCGTAATTTTGTATCTTTATTTTAAATAGAACCACTGTATGGAAAGTAAAGATGTACGCTGGAAGCAACGATTTCAAAATTTTGAAAAAGCGTTTTTATTTTTTGAAATTACAGTAGATACAGAAAATTATACTCCTATTGAAGTCGGCGGTTTAGTACAGGCTTTTGAATTTACTTTTGAACTTGGGTGGAAAACCATCAAAGACTTTTTGTAGGAACAAGGGCTAAGTACCAATTATCCCCGCGAAACAATAAAGGAGGGGTTAAAACTCAGCTAATTGAAAATGGGCATACATGGCGCATATGCTTGAAAAGCGGAATGAACTTTCACATACTTACAATGAAACAGTTGCAAGGGAAGCCGTAAAAATTATAAAATATACATACTATTCGGCCATCAGGCAGGTATATCGTTTTTTAAAAGATAAGATAAATGAACAATAGTCGGTTTGGGTTTAAACAAGGCGATTTGGAAACTATTGTTGAGGTTCTTTCCATGTTCCCGGAAATTAAAAAAGCAGTTATTTTTGGTTCAAGGGCAAAAGGAAACTATAAACAGGGCAGCGATGTTGATATTGCTATTTGGACTGAAAATAACATAGACGCCTGGCAGTTGCCCGGTATTTTAAATGAAGAAACCTTACTTCCCTATAAGTTTGATGTGC
The DNA here is from genome assembly GCA_028287865.1 of Mucilaginibacter sp. Taxonomy (GTDB): domain Bacteria; phylum Bacteroidota; class Bacteroidia; order Sphingobacteriales; family Sphingobacteriaceae; genus Mucilaginibacter. Next base: position 3,018 of record JAQBOU010000233.1, read on the forward strand.
TTGATTATGATAAAATAGATAACAGGCAATTAAAGGAACATATTACCAGAGCTGGAATAGAAATATTAAATAATGTAATAGTATAACACCGGCATAATATGTCCTTTCTCCCGGGCCTTCATCTTTATTCTTGTCTTTCTTTTATAAAACCAAACTAATGTTTCAGCTGTTATTCTAATACATCTAAATTAAAACGTCATGGATAAATTAGAAATAAAGGGCGGCTGGAATGAGCTGAAAGGTAAAATAAAACAAGCGTACGGCGATTTGACAGATGACGATCTGGCTTACGAAGAAGGTAAGGACGATGAAACACTCGGAAAACTTCAGCAAAAGACGGGCAAATCCCGCGACGAACTGGTGAAGTGGATAAATAGTTTATAAGTTAAAAGGTCCCCGGTATCCCGGGGGCTTTTACTTTTATTGGTTCAAATAAATTAGCATTATTTAACATTTGTATGGTTAAATAATTGATTATCTTGGTATTAAAATATCAGGCAATGAAAAAATTAATATTTGTGTTTATTTTAACAGGGAGCATTTACCAGTTAAAGGCACAGCACATAGTCGGCGTTAAAACCACGGATACTATTGCAAAAACAATTATGGTTAACCGCTTTAAGTTACGGCCTTTAAATAACTGCCAACTATTAAATCCCGGCCTCAATCTCAATAAAACCTTGAGCGCCGTTAATGCGCAATCTCTTTCTTATAACAATAATGCATTTTACAGCCGTATGCCGGTAGTGGTATTAGAAGGACATGACAACATGCCCATAGCAAAAGCAGATGACTTTGATAATATGCCGGTTCTGAAAATTGATCTTATAAATCCGGATATCCTGTTGCAAAAATCGCTCTCCGGATTGCCAACTTTTATTGGTCCTTATTCACCAATGGTGCCGGTTCAAAAAAACTAAGGTCAGCGGTGGGAGCATTTTAGCATCAGCCTGTAATTTCTCCTATTGTCTTTGATTAATAAAAATCCTTATTCAATAGTTTCTCCAATTCAGCAAAGCTGATATTCATTTTAACGCGGCCTTGTTTTGCATAAGAAATTTCGCCCGTTTCTTCAGATATAATAATGGCGGTAGCATCATTGGTTTCAGTTACGCCAATTCCGGCACGGTGCCGCAAGCCGAACTGTGCAGGGAGATCAGTTTTTTCAGTAAGCGGTAAAATACAGCTGGCCGATTTTATCTTGTTTTCCGAAATAACAACGGCTCCGTCATGCAGGGGACTGTTTTTCTGAAAGATACTTTCGAGCAGGCGCTTTGATATTTTCGCTTCCACCACTTCGCAGCTGTTCTGGTAAAATTGTTCGTCGTAAAATTTAGCAAACACGATCAAGGCACCTGTACGTGTTTGTTTCATGCTTTTACAGGCATCAATTATGGGTTTAATACGGGTATAGTTGTCCTTTTCGGCTTCGGCTTTGCCAAAAAAGTACTGCCACCAGGCTTTGTTTCGCTGCAGCGAGGCATTTTTCCCCACCAATAACAGAAATCGCCGCACCTCCTGCTGAAAAACAATAATCACAGCAATAATACCAACGTTTACAAACTGGGCAAGTATGCCCGTAAGTAACCGCATCTGCAATGCTTTTACCACGTAATAGAGGCAAAATATAATAGCCAGGCCTATAAAAATATTCGCAGCTATGGTACCCCTGATCAGGTTGTAAAGCTGGTATATAAGAATAGCAACCAATACCACGTCGAGGATATCAAAGAACGTAAACTTAAACAGGCTTAAATTAAAGAATTGCATTTTACTAAGGTAAGAAGATTTTTTGTAGCGATTGAAAGCCGGAGCTTTGAGATTAGTTTTTGACACTGCAAGGTGAAATAAAAACCTAATCTCCAGCTTCTAATCTCTTACCTTCTTCGGAAACAGGAGTGAGGCTGCAATGCTTGTTGCCAGTATGGCAAGAATAATTAAAAGAGAGTTGCCGGTGGTGAGCCCTATCCTGTCGGCATAATTTGCGGCAAGCATTTTAAGGCCGATAAAGGTCAGCAATAAAGCAAGTCCGATTTTAAGATAATGAAACTTGTCAATGATATTAACCAGCAAAAAGAACATGGAACGCAGGCCGAGTATGGCAAAGATGTTTGAAAAAAATACGATATAAGGATCCTTGGTTATTGAAAATATAGCAGGGATGGAATCCACCGCAAACACAAGGTCAGTCCCCTCTATAATGAGCAGCACTAAGAACAGCGGGGTAACCAGCTTTTTATGATCTATCTTTATAAAGAACCGGTCGCCTTCAAATTTGGGATGAACAGCAAAATATTTAGAAGCAAGCTTTACCAGTTTATGATTATCCGGGTCAATTTCTTCTTCTTTATTCCGGTTGATGTACATCATTACACCTGTATAAACCAAAAACGCACCAAAAATATATAAGATCCAGTGGAAATTACTTATTAACGCCGCACCCAGGAAGATGAAAATGAAGCGCAATACAACCGCCCCAATAATCCCCCAAAATAATACTTTATGGTAATGTTTTTTGCTGACTGCAAATGCAGTAAAGATCAACACCATTACAAATATATTATCTACCGATAAGGCATATTCTACCACGTACCCGGTAATATATTCGAGAGCCAGGTTATTACGGTACATCTGAAGGCTTCCGGGCAGATCGTTCGCGTTCAGCTTTAAATGATGGAAATTTTGAATATTAACCCGTTGCAGATCTGCAAAGCTATCGACATGGTGAAGCAGGTGGCCGAATTTTAAAATGAGCACATAAAAACAGAGCGCCATTGTTATCCATACGGCGCTCATTATTCCGGCTTTTTTAGTGCTTACCGGCCTGTCGGTTTTTGCAAATAAACCCAGGTCCAGCGATAGCATAACTATGATAAAGACCAGGAAGCCCGAAATAAAAATTAACTCATTATGCATTATTTGTTGCGTTCTGTGGTAAAACGTACCAATTGCTCCAACCCGGTTCGGGGCTCGCCTTCGGGAAATGTATTTAATATTTCAAAAGCTTCATCCTGGTATTTTTTCATCTGGGTTTCAGCATATTGCAGGCCGCCGGTTTCTTTTACAAAATTGATGATCTGCGCAATCTTTTTCGGATCGTCGTTGTGGTTTTTAACCAGGTTGATCATTTGTTTTTTAACATCCGGGTTGCTGTTGTTTAACGAATAAATAAGGGGGAGGGTAACTTTTTTTTCTTTTATATCTATCCCTAAAGGTTTGCCAACATCATCCGTGCCAAAATCAAACATATCATCCTTTATCTGGAATGCAATGCCGATCTTTTCGCCAAAAAGCCGCATCTTTTCAATGGTATCATCGTCGGCCCCGGCAGATGCAGCTCCGCATTCGCAACAGGAAGCAATTAAGGAAGCTGTTTTTTGACGGATCACTTCATAATAGATCGGCTCATCAATATCCATACGGCGCACTTTCTCCACCTGCAGCAGTTCACCCTCAATCATTTGCCGCATCGCTTCGGACACTATTTTCAAGAACCTGAAATCATCATTCTTAATGGAGAGTAATAATCCCTTGGAGAGTAAAAAATCACCCACCAATACCGCAATCTTATTTTTCCATAAGGCATTTATAGAGAAGAAACTACGCCGCTGGTATGAATTGTCGACCACGTCGTCGTGGATCAGGGTAGCGGTATGCAAGAGCTCCACCAATGCTGCGCCGCGATGGGTAGATTCATTGATACCCCCGCACAAGCTGGCCGAAAAAAAGACAAACATCGGCCTGATCTGCTTGCCCTTGCGCTTAACAATATAATGGGTAATACGGTCGAGCAGCGGTACTGAGCTTTGCATGGAAGCTTTAAACTTTCCTTCAAAAACATCAATATCAGCAGCAATAGGTTTTTTGATCTCGT
>JAQBOU010000246.1 GCA_028287865.1 Mucilaginibacter sp.
TTCCTTAGCCATCGCAGGTACCTGGAAACAAACCGATTTACCACCGCCTGTAGGTAACAATGCAAGTGTATCATGTCCCAGCAAAACAGCTTGAATGATCTCTGCCTGCATGGGGCGGAAAGCATCATGGTTCCAATACTGTTTTAATATTTGCTGGATGGTCATTTATTTTGAATCTCGCAGTTGTTTATTTTTGATAGATTGTAAAGATAAATTCGAAATCGAACATCCGAAATCCGAAATGAGATAATATTTTTAAATTCGCATCCATAAAACATTTACTGATGAAGTTCTTTTTCACAACCGCCATATTTTTATTTCTTACCGTTAGCTTATATGCCCAGAAATGGAATGTTGAAAACCCTCCCGGACCGCAAAAAAAAGTAACCATTGCCACCGACGAAGGTACATGGATGAACCTGGATGTTAGCCCGGACGGAAAAACAATTGTTTTTGATTTATTGGGAGATATTTACAGCATCCCGGTAACCGGCGGAAAAGCGGCCCTGCTGGCAGGTGGTAAGGCCTGGGAAGTTCAACCACGTTTTAGTCCAGATGGGAAATTCATATCCTATACAAGTGACAGGGATGGCGGAGACAATATTTGGATAATGAATAGCGATGGCGGTAATAAACATGCCGTTACTAAAGAAAGCTTCAGATTGCTAAATAATGCCTCATGGACCCCAGACGGACAATTTTTAGTAGCCCGCAAGCATTTTACCGCCACACGCTCACTTGGCGCGGGCGAGATGTGGCTCTATCACAAAGCAGGCGGTGAAGGCATACAGTTAACCAAACGTAAAAATGATCAGCAGGATGCGGGTGAACCTATTGTTTCGCCTGATAATAAATTTGTTTACTGGAGCGAAGATGTTACGCCAGGACCTGAATTTCAATATAACAAAGACCCTTATAAAGGCATTTATGCAATAAAAAGAATAAACCGCCAAACAGGAGAAATTGAAACTGTTACCGGCGGCTCCGGTGGCGCTTGCCGGCCCCAGATTTCTCCGGATGGCAAACTGATGGCTTTTGTGAAACGTGTAAGACTGAAATCTGTACTATACATTCACAGTTTAAGCACCGGCGAAGAATGGCCGGTATATGATGAGCTATCGCACGACCAACAGGAAACCTGGGCTATTTTTGGCGTTTACCCCAATTTTGCCTGGACCCCCGATAACAACAGCTTAATTTTTTATGCAAAAGGGAAAATATGGAGCCTGAACATCAACACACTCAACGCTACACAAATTCCTTTTGAAGTTACTTCACAACAAACCATTACTGAGTCGCTGCATTACCAGCAAAAGGTTTTTCAGGATGAGTTTCCTGTTAAAATGATCCGCCAGCTTACCACTTCGCCCGATGGTAAAATGGTGGCTTTTAATGCCGCCGGCTATATTTATACCAAAACCTTGCCAGACGGAAAACCGGCAAGAATTACAACTACTAATGATTTTGAGTACGAGCCATCCTTCAGCCCGGATGGCAAATCGCTGGTTTATATTGACTGGAGCGATGAGTTAAAAGCTTGTGTAAATATAATAACCCTCGCCACCAACCAGGTAACCAGGCTTACAGCTGAAAAGGGTTTTTATTACTCGCCAAAATTTTCAAATAAGGGAGATAAAATAATTTACCGCAAAGGCGAGGGTAATGAAACCTCGGGATTTGCATTTGGTAAAAACCCGGGAATCTATACCATTTCCGTAACTGGCGGCACACCAAAAATGATCCTTGATAATGGTATTTATCCGCAGTTCTCTGCCGATGACTCAAAGATATACTATCAAAGTACAGAAGGGGAATTTAAAGCCTTTAAAGCAATGGACACCACCGGCGCTAATAAACAAACCTTATACACGTCGAAATACACTACGCAGTTTAATCCGAGCCCTGATGGCAAATGGATGGCCTTTACCGAATTATATAACTGTTACATCACCCCATTAGTTTATACAGGCAGCCCGCAGGAGTTATCAGCAGCCAACAAAGCTATCCCATTGAACAAATTAACCCGTGATGCAGGAACCTATTTGCATTGGAGTAAAGACAGCCAGAAACTGATGTGGACTTTAGGGCCACGATATTTTGTAAGGGACATTCGCAATGCTGCACCTTTTGCAGATGGTACTGACAAAACCCCACCCATTGACACCGCCGGCGTTGACATTGGCCTCACTTTAAAAACCGATGTGCCCGATGGAAAGATCGCCTTTAAAAATGCCCGTATTATTACAATGAAAGGCGACGAAGTAATTGAAAACGGTGTAATCATTATTAATCAGAATAAAATAACCGCCATAGGTAAAGCTACAGATATACAGGTTCCGGAGGATGCTAAAGTGTATGATCTGGCTGGCAAAACGGTAATGCCCGGCATTGTTGATGTACACGCGCATCTGCATACCAGCCCTGATGGCATTTCGCCGCAGCAGGATTGGAATTATTATGCTAACCTAGCCTATGGAGTAACCACTTCGCATGATCCTTCCAGCAATACCGAGATGGTTTTCAGCCAATCGGAAATGTTAAAGTCGGGGCATATGGTAGGTCCGAGAGTTTACTCAACCGGCACTATCCTTTACGGGGCTGATGGTGATTTTAAAGCGGTTATCAACAGCCTGGACGATGCACGGTCAAACTTACGCAGATTAAAGGCGGTAGGCGCATTTTCGGTAAAAAGTTATAACCAGCCGCGGCGAGAGCAGCGTCAGCAGATTATTGAGGCAGCGCGCGAATTACAGATGGAAGTAGTACCGGAAGGCGGCTCGACCTTTTTTACCAATATGAACATGATCTTGGACGGGCATACCGGCATTGAACACAACATACCTGTTTGGCCTGTATATAAAGATGTAAAAAGCCTATGGAATGACAGCAGATCAGGCTACACCCCTACGCTGATTGTGGCTTACGGCACTCAGTTTGGTGAAAATTTCTGGTACGACCGTACCGAAGTTTGGAAAAACACACACCTGCTAAGTTTCACACCGCAAACAATAGTAGATGCTCGCTCCCGCAGAAGGACCACCGCTGAATACGGTGATTACGGGCACATCGAGGTTTCGAAATATGTAAAGCAAATTTCGGACGGCGGCACAAAAGTTAATTTAGGATCACACGGACAACTACAGGGACTTGGAGCACATTGGGAGTTGTGGATGCTTGCCCAGGGCGGCATGACGCCGATGCAGGCCATTCGGTGTGCAACCATTAACGGCGCATCTTATTTAGGGATGGATAAAGAGATTGGCTCTCTCGAAGCAGGGAAACTTGCTGATCTGATCATATTAAATGCAAACCCGCTGGATGATATCCGCAACAGCGAAAAAATAAAATATGTAATGGTTAACGGCCGTTTGTACGATGCCGATTCGATGAATGAAATTGGCAACCGCGAAAAACCGCGGCTGCGTTTTTGGTGGCAGCAAAACCGCGGCGAGATGAGCAACCTGCCCGTTGGTAATACCGAAACTTATTTATTTAATACACAGGACGGGGATTAGCATTAAAGGAGAATTACAAGTGGTCGATAATTAGTTTTTTAACCACTTTATCCATCCTATCCACCTTATAGTTTTCAGATTATTTCCGCAATACAGTAGTATTGACTACCAAATTAACAAGCGAAACAGGTTTCATGGGGGAACATTCTTACCGGGCTTTTTGAAAAGCCCGGTAACCAGAGCATATCCCACTTATCTATTTATGGCTCTAATGCTGCCAACGGTGCATTAATTATTACTCTGAAACATGGTTCAGATTATAACGCGACCCTGGAAGCCGTTGACGGCCTAATAACCTATAAGTTTACAGGCTATTATAAGGCCCGTGAGTTTTATTCGCCAAAATACGATTCAAAAGATTCAACACTTTTAGTAGATCAGCGCCGAACCATTTATTGGAAACCCGATATTATTACAGATGCTAACGGCAAATCATCATTCGAATATTTTAATGCAGATGGCAAGGGCACTTGCCGAGTTGTGATTGAGGGGATTGATAAAGATGGTGACCTTGGCAGACAGGTTTTGAGGTATAAAGTAAAGTAGTGATAAATATATTTTCGGTAAGCGCTTTGATTATCCAAAAATTAATATTTAGCTTTAACGCATAAGCCGATTAAACCGTTAACCTTAAACCCGTTATCCAATCCTTCTTCATAGCCACCGCTTAAATAAATGTCGATGTATAAAATCTTTATTTATTGGGTACTATTGCTGCCTGTTACCTGCTTTTCACAAGTGAGTATCACAGGTCGGATATTAAACCAGGCAGATAATAAGCCTGTTGCCAATGCCAATGTTTTTTTAAGCAATGCAACTATAGGTGATCATACTTTGGCCAATGGCACTTTTGCCTTGAGGGATGTATTGCCCGGCAAATATGACCTTGTGGTCTCCGTTGTCGGCTTCGAGACCCAAAGTCAAACAGTAACAGTAGGGAATGGTAATATCACAATACCAGTTATAAAAATACGTCCCAAAACAACTGCGTTAAAGGAAGTCACCATTAAATACCATACTGATCCGAATCGTGAAAAATATTACGAGATGTTTCAGGGTGAATTTTTAGGCACATCCGACCTTGCAAAACAATGCAAAATACTAAATCCTGAGCTGCTCGACCTTAGTTATACCGAAACCACCAAAACCCTCACGGCAACCTCGATTGATTTTTTAGAGATAGCAAATGATGCCCTGGGCTATAGAATAAAGTACCTGGTAACTGACTTTTCATTGCAAAATTTTGGCACAAATGACCAGAAGGTGTACTACAAAGGGCGTGTGTTGTTTGAAGAAATGAAAGGAACACAGGCAGAGGAAAGGCGCTGGGAAAAACAACGGCAGGAAGTTTATGAAAACTCACCCATGCATTTTCTACGTTCGGCCTTAAATAACAGGATAAATGAAGGAGGGTTCAGCGTACAGCAGTTGTCCGTTTACGCTAACCCCGCAAGGCCATCAGATAGCTTGATTAATGTCAGGATCAATTTCTATAAAAATTTAAAATCGTTAAATAGTCAACAGCGCGATTCATTAGCGTTATGGATTAAAAAATCCAAATTGCCAAAAACAATTCAAAAGCTTCAACCATTCCAATTAAATGAGAATGATATAATTAAACCCACAGATCAGCCTAACCAATACGCACTGGGCTGTGAGAATGATGGGTTATATATTGCATATAATAAAAGCGGACATTTCCATATAAATGATCATGTTGATTACTTATATAATTCTAACAATACTGAGAATACACTAATAAAATTTAATTCACCCTTTGCTTTCTTCTATCGTAACGGAGTAATAATAAATCCCTATGGTGTAATGTATTATGGCGTGTGGGGCAGAGACCGGGTGGCTGAACTTTTACCAATAAATTACACGCCACCTAATGCCACGGACATTCCGGACGCTAAACTCGCCGAAAATATAAACGCTAAACTTGATACCTTTTTAATTCATCATGTTAATGAAAAAGCCTACCTGCACTTTGACAAACCCTATTATGCCGCCGGAGATACGATTTATTTTAAAGCTTACGTAACATTGGGAGAAAAGCATCAACCATCCGGTTTAAGCGGCGTATTGCATGTAGATCTGATCAATACAAATAACAAGGTAGATCAAAGCATTAAACTACAGATAGCGAATGGCGTAGCCTGGGGCGATTTTACGCTGCCCGACAGTCTGCCGGGTGGAAACTACCGGGTAAGGGCTTACACCAACTGGATGCGTAATGAGGGCGATGCTGCCTTCTTCGTTCAAACCATCCCTGTCGCATCGGCTTTAACTAAAAAAATACCCGAAAGCGGCACACCAGGTTCAAAAGTGCCGAACAACAAAGCCGATGTCCATTTTTTCCCGGAAGGGGGCAATTTGATAACAGGTGTGTCTTCAAAAATCGCATTTAAGGCTATCGGTACAAACGGGCTTGGCATAAATTTAAAGGGACAGCTGTTAGATAACGATAACCATGTGGTAACTACATTTACGTCAACGCATTTGGGTATGGGGTATTTTTATCTCACGCCCGAAGAGGGTAAAACCTATAAAGCAAAAATGACCTATACTGACGGGACACAGGACGTAATTGATTTACCCAAAGCAGGGGAGAAAGGAATTATTTTATCCATTAATAATGATTCGATCCCAAAAGCATCTGTAAGGATAGCGGCCAGCAAAACATATTTCAGCGAAAATAAAAACAAAGTTTTTACCCTGCTGGTCTGGTCTGGCGGGGTGGCAACAACCGTTCCCTACACCTTAGACAGTAATATCATCACCCTTGATATTTTAAAGCGGCGGCTCCATACCGGCATTGCTACTGTCACCTTGT
>JAQBOU010000002.1 GCA_028287865.1 Mucilaginibacter sp.
TCCCTAAGTCCTTTAAAAAAGAAGATGAATTTTTTCTTTTTAATTCACCCCGACGTAATATGCTTTAAATATTAAAAAAAGAAAGCCTTTCCGATTTATCTTAATTTAAAAACCATTGCAACCACCGGGAGCAATGGCAAGTTTACCACGAGCCGAAGGCATCGGGGTAGTTTTTGTGAAACAAAACACAAACTTGCTTCTTATCGGCAAACTACTTTATAAAACGAGCATAGTCGTTCAGGTGATCTACTATTAAGCAACCAAAAGCGGAAGAAGACAGGGCTGTCAAGGGAACGTGGAATAAATGGCATGGTGCATGAAAAGCTTGCGGGTTTATGCCGCGTCCCGATGCATCGGGATACTACCCGCCTTCGCAGGCTACCTTTGCTGTAACAAATGATCAGCCAATAAGCCACATTTATACCACTAAATAAATCCATGTTTCTTATATTTGCTCTATAAGATTTGCAATTAATCTGTATCAAAAAAACATTGCGTGATTTGGTGAATACGGAATTTAAGCCACTATTAAATATTGAAAGTCAAGGCGTTAAGAGTACAGGGTATTCTCGTCGGTAATGACCAGTGTCCAAATGATAATAGACGATTTTGTTTCCTTTAACGCGAACGGCCTTTACTGTAAATACGGCGACTTTTATATAGACCCCGTACAGCCTGTAAACCGGGCCGTGATATCGCATGCACACGCAGACCATGCTATTAGCGGGAATAACGAAGTTTATTGTACCGAACCAACTTTCGCTTTTATGCGGTTGAGATACGGTAAAAATGCAGCCAGCACTTTTTATACTGTTGGTTATAATGCGCCGTTTACCATTAATAATGTAAAGATAACCTTTATTTCGGCCGGGCATATGCTGGGATCGGCCCAGATACTGATGGAATATGAAGGTGCAAGGTACCTGTACACCGGCGACTATAAATTACAGCCGGATGCCACCTGCCAGCCAATAAAATGGGTAACTACGGATGTATTAATAACAGAAAGCACATTTGCTGATCCTGCAATACTTCATCCAAATCCGGTTGATGAAATAAAAAAACTTAATGACATTAAAATCAACATTTTGTTGGGAGCCTATGGTCTGGGTAAGAGTCAGCGGCTGGTTAATCTTATCAATACTTACGCACCTCAAAAAAAAGTCCTCATTCATCACCGTATAATGCCTATTAATGCTATTTACGAAAAGATGGGATTCCCTCCGGGTAAGTGCCAGATCTACAGTCGTAAACAAATGAAGAACCAGGAAGAGTTTGTTTACATTGTTCCGCCTTTTACTTTTGACAGCTATATCAGGGCTACTGGTGTGAAACGCTTGTTTGCTTCAGGCTGGAAAAACCTGCAGGTAAATCAGCAGGATACACTTTTTATTTCTGACCATGTGGATTGGAGCGATATTTTACAGGCCGTTCAACACACTAAACCAAAACAAATATGGACGCTGCATGGCAATGGATTAAATTTGAAAAAGCATTTTGATAATGATATTTTTGTTAAACTGCTTAATTAATGCTGCAAGAAAATATCGATTATTATATCAATGAGGACGGCAATTTCGTTTTCACAAAAGAGTACCATTTAAAACGTGGCTCTTGTTGCAAAAATAAATGCCTCCATTGTCCATGGGATTATGGAAAACCCAGGCAGGGCAAGGATGTTAAGAAATAAATAAGGATATTTGTATAGTTAACAATGGATTATGCGTATAGACGAGGAAATACAAAGCAATAAATTTGAGGATAACTATCACAAAGCGGTTGTCAATGTCTCCTATACTTTTGGCTGGCTCAATAATTTTTTACGGTGCCAGTTTGAAAAATATAATCTTACCCATCAGCAGTTTAATGTTTTAAGAATATTAAGGGGTCAATATCCCAATCCGGCCACGGTAAATTTATTAAAGGAACGCATGATAGATAAAATGTCTGATGCTTCCAGGATAGTTGACCGTTTGGTTCAGAAAGGGCTGGTTTCACGGTGTACCAATACAAAAGACCGCCGTTCGGTGGACATTCGCATAAGTGATGAAGGCATCAGGATATTGAATATAATGGATACTGAATTTAAAACTAAGGATTTTTTAAAAGATAACCTTAGCGAAAAAGAAGCCGGCCAGTTGAGTGATCTGTTGGATAAAATGCGTGGGTAATTCCGGATTTCGGATTTTCGATTTCGGATTTTTTTTGTCATTCTGAGTGATAATGAAGAATCTTATTTGTATGCAGGTTAAATATGTTATTTCAGAAGATCCTTCGCTGCGCTCCAGGATGACAAATTAGACAAATATTTATTTCGGGGTTTTTAAACCCATCGGCTGTAATTTTTTGAATAAAAATGCAAACAACCATCCCACCAGGCTCCCATAAATCGCCCCGCAAAAAACATCAATGGGGAAATGCACGCCAACATATACCTGGGCAAAACTAATGGTACCGGCCCATAATATGCCCCAAAGCCATATCCATGGCCACTTTTTATAAAATAAAAGTATCATAAATAAAGCCATGGCAAAATGATCTGTTGCATGGGTGGATGGGAAACTATAGCCTGTTCCGCAGTCTACCCGTTCAATATCGGTTTTAGATACAAGTACATCCCGGCAAGGGCGCGCCCTTTTTACCAGTGGTTTTATAATGCTCGCACTGGTGAAATCGGCAAACCCTGCCGACAGTGCCATCAATACAATAATAATTATTCCCTGCTTTTTATACTTCCATATACAAAATATGATTATAAATAAATATAGCGGAATCCAGAATTTAGGGTTACGCAGCCAGGGCATAATCCAATCGAAAAAAGGATTAGCAAGGTCGTGGTTGATGAAATAAAATAAATGCCGGTCGAGTTGTAAGAGGTAATCAGGCATTGTTTTTAATAGTTTTAAAAGATGAGCCAAATATAAATAATAAAATAGTGCAGTGGACGGCCTGCAATTAACGAGTTACCGTAATTTACCTTAATTTTTTATAACGACCATGCCCGTTCAAGCGTGGATGCTTAAACAGCCGGTGGCAGTGTTTTGATGGTGTTTTTATTGTATAATTATGATATATAGCAATTTATGATATTTTCCTTGGCCTTTTATCACATCCTAAACCCACTTTAGCCTGCGAAAGTGGGTTTTTATCACGCCCTAAACAAGGTTTAGCCTTTAGAATCAATTTCCTATCATGCTCTAAATGCGTTTTGCCTGTTAAATCGCTATATGTTATACTATCCTTCGGTTAAATATTTTTATTTTTGCGCTAAAACATTACACTTTGACACTGATAAAATCGATTTCGGGCATAAGGGGTACCATTGGCGGTAAAGTGGGCGAAGGTTTAACCCCATTGGATATTGTAAAATTCACTTCGGCATATGGTACCTGGGCGGTTAATAAAACCGGCATTAAAAAAATAATTCTAGGCAGGGATGCACGGATATCAGGAAATATGGTTAACAGCCTTGTTTGTGGCACGCTGCAGGGGCTGGGTATTGATGTGATTGACTTAGGGCTTTCAACCACCCCAACGGTTGAAATAGCCGTTCCCGCCGAAAAAGCAGCTGGGGGAATCATCCTTACTGCCAGTCACAATCCCAAGCAGTGGAATGCGCTAAAGTTGTTGAATGCCGATGGCGAATTTATCAGCGATGCCGAAGGCAAGGAGGTGCTTGAAATTGCCGAAAGCAGCGATTTTAAATTTGCAGATGTCAACGATCTTGGCAAGGTTTTTACCGATAATAATTATTTACAACAGCATATAGATAAAATACTGGCTTTACCGTTGGTAGATGCCGCGGCGATTTCAAAGGCCGGGTTTAAAATAGTTATTGACTGCGTTAATTCAACAGGGGGGATATTTGTACCGGCTTTATTAAAGGCTTTGGGGGTAACCACCGTATATAAGTTATTCTGCGAGCCTGATGGTAACTTTGCGCATAACCCGGAACCTTTACCAGAAAACCTCACTGCCCTTTCAAAAGAAGTGCTGAATAAAAGGGCCGACCTGGGTATAGCTGTTGATCCGGATGTTGACCGGCTGTGTTTTGTATGCGAGGATGGGAATATGTTTGGCGAAGAATACACCCTTGTTGCTGTTGCGGACTATGTTTTGAAAAATAAAAAAGGGAACACTGTTTCAAACCTTTCATCAACCCGTGCGCTGCGTGATGTAACTGAAAAAGCCGGCGGCGAATACCATGCAGCGGCAGTAGGAGAGGTGAATGTTGTTAATAAAATGAAAGAAGTAAATGCGGTTATCGGAGGTGAAGGCAATGGCGGGGTGATATACCCTGAACTACATTATGGCCGGGATGCATTGGTAGGCATTGCTTTATTTTTAACCCATCTTGCCAAATATGGTAAGCCCGTTTCTATATTAAGAAGCTCATATCCTGGTTATTTTATCTCCAAAAATAAAATAACCCTCACACCCGAAATGGATATTGACGAACTGTTGCTGAAAGTTGAAGATAAGTATAAAAAACAGCCATACTCCACCATCGACGGCTTAAAAATAGAGTTTGATAAAGAATGGGTACATTTGCGCAGGTCAAATACCGAACCCATTATTCGTATTTACTCGGAAGGCAACTCAGAAACGGTGGCGAATAATTTAGCCAACAAGATAATTGCCGACATAAAAGAAATATTAAAATTAAGCTGATTACTATAAATTTCAGGACTTTGATTTTAGGATTTAAAATTCAACAATTCAGTAACTCAATCAATTTACAATTACAAAAAGATGCGTGTTTATTTTGATAATGCCGCCACAACGCCACTCGATACGGAAGTGATGAAACAAATGTATAATGTGATGGAAAGCACTTATGGCAATCCATCTTCTATACATGCTCATGGAAGGGAGGCGAGAACGTTAATTGAAAAATCCCGCAAAACTATAGCTAATTTGCTACATACTTCTCCCGCTGAGATATTTTTTACCTCAAGCGGTACGGAAGCCGATAATACTGCCATAAGATGCGGTATAGCCGATCATAACATTAAACATGCAATTACTACACGTTTAGAGCACCATGCAGTTATACACACTATGGAAGCCCTTGAAAAGGCAGGAAGCATAAAGTTAAGTTTTGTGGATGTGGATGATAAAGGTAATATTGATTATGATCACCTGGAAGGCTTATTAAAGGATAACGACCGTAGCTTTGTATCCCTTATGCATGCCAATAATGAAATTGGTACTTTGTCAGATATGGAGCGGGTAGGTGATATCTGTGAGGCTTACAACGCCATTTATCATTGCGATACCGTACAAACTATGGGCCACTACCGGCATGACCTGGCTAAGCTAAAAGCGCATTTTTTAGTTTGCGCGGCACATAAATTACACGGGCCTAAAGGTGTAGGCTTTTTGCACATCAATCACCGGATAAAAATAAAGCCTTTTATATATGGTGGCGCCCAGGAACGCAACATGCGCGGCGGTACTGAAAATATTTATGGCATTGTTGGCCTTGCCAAAGCTCTGGAGATCGCTTACAGCGAAATGGATCAGCACCGGGAATACATCCAGGGTTTAAAATCTTATATGATAAACCAGTTGGTTGAGAACATCCCGGGAGTAAGTTTCAATGGTGAAATTGATGCGGATAAAAGTCTTTACACCGTAATAAGTGTCTCGTTTCCCGAAATGGAAATGGCCGATATGTTATTATTTAACCTTGACATAGCCGGAATCTCTGCATCCGGCGGAAGCGCCTGCAGTTCTGGTTCTGATATTGGCTCACATGTATTAACCGCTATTGGTGCTAGCGCAACAAGGCCATCCGTCAGATTTTCCTTTTCAAAATACAATACCAAAGAAGAAGTGGACTATACTGTTGCCAAATTACGCGAATTTTGTATGGTTAGCGCCTGATGTCCTCTGATGTTCTGTTAACGGAATACAATCGGTAATTGCTCTTCATCTTCAATAAATCCCCTGAAATTTGTATTGTCGTATGTACAATACATAGTTGTAGCTATTTTAATCTAATTGCGGTTTTGGAACGTGATTTTTAATTGAGAAAACAATATCGGCACGATAGTTGGACAAATTTAATTATAAATTAAAATGCTATGAACTCAAATAATCAAGAAAATCCAAACAAACAGGAACGTCCGGAACATAATCGTCCGAACGAAATCCCTGAAAAGAAAGAGTCTGAAAATGAAAATTTAGAGTATCCCAATGAGACAGAACAGGAACAGCAGGGCGAAGGCAGTGATACTTCCTATAGCGAACAAATAGATGTTACACCGCCGGCACCACATGAGTTTCCTTCATACGGGAATGCAGAAACCGATTTTACACCGGGCAACCATGGCCGTACCACCGGAAGGATGATAGACCACGAACCTGGAACCAGCGGCATTTAATATAATATATAATAACAGGCTGCTGATAAATATCAGGCTTTAAACAAGAAAGGTTATCAAATGATAGCCTTTTTTATTCATCATAAATAATATAAGCGGATGGAAAATAAAAAGAATGGTGCTCCTCTTGATAAAATGATGGAGGAAAATAAAGATGATGCTACGGCACCATCTTCTAATGCTGCAAAAGCAAGCGCAGCTGAAGTTAACAGGGGCGGAGATCCTGACTCGAGAAATTATATGAATAAGAAAGATGCGGGTAGTGAAGGTCCTGATTTTAATAAAAAAAGTAAAGGTGCAGACGGCGATACCGGGCAAAATGCCGGGGTTTTTAAATGATAGGACGCACTGATAAAACACTATAAAAACAAATGAGGTTGGGTTGAAAGTAGCAACACAGAGAATTAACATACAAATATAATCTGTTCAAATTTTGTAATGTCACGTTAAATACAGCCTCTTCTTACTTTGACTTTTAATTATTTAAAATAATAAAGTTATGAAAAGTATAAATGAAGATGCTGCCAGAAAGCATGACAGGGACATGGATAATCCCACAAAACCTTTTGCAAACTCAGAAAAAGCAAGCGCTATTGAAGTTCACAGGGCGGGTGATGATAAATCAAGAAACTATATGAATAGAGAAGGTAAAGAAAGCCGCGGCCCTAACTGGGATAGAATGAGTAAGTCTTCGGACGGTGATACTACAGTAAACGCGGGTGTATTTAAGTAGTTATAAAACAAACGAAGCTGCCTTTTTAGGCAGCTTCGTTTGTTTTTATCAGATTTTAATAATTCTTTAATTGGCTATCATCTTTAAAAATGAAGCTAATTTTTCTTTCATTTCCCTGCGGTCAACTATAAAGTCAAGAAAACCATGCTCCTGTACAAATTCGGCAGTCTGAAAACCTTTGGGCAGGTCCTTCTTGATGGTTTCTTTTATTACCCTGGGGCCGGCAAAGCCTATCAGTGAGCCTGGTTCAGCAATATTAATATCGCCCAGCATAGCATATGATGCGGTAACGCCACCTGTTGTTGGGTCAGTAAGCAATGAGATATAAGGTATTTTGGCCTGGGACAATAAAGCAAGCTTGGCAGCTGTTTTTGCCATTTGCATTAATGAATAGGCTGCTTCCATCATGCGTGCACCGCCTGATTTGGAGATCATTAAAAATGGAACTTTGTTTTCGATGCAATAATCAATGGAGCGGGCTATTTTTTCGCCGACTACTGACCCCATCGAACCACCGATAAAGTTAAAATCCATACAGGCTATAACCAGGGGCTGACCCTCCATTTGGCCGAAACCGGCTCGTATGGCATCTTTTAAGCCTGTTTTGCTCATGGTTTCTTTTAACCGGTCAGCATATTTTTTGGTGTCTTCAAAATGCAAAGGGTCACCCGAACGCAGATCGGCAAATAATTCAGTAAACTCGTTATTATCAAAAAGAATGGAAAAATATTCTTTTGAACCTATGCGCAGGTGATAGCCGCAATAATGGCAAACATATTGATTTTCAACCTGCTCAGAATAGTGAAGGGGTTTTTTACATTCCGGGCATTTGTTCCAGATTCCGTCAGGGGTTTCTTTCTTTTCTTCAGTGGTCGTAATTATCCCTTTGATTTCCCGTTTAAACCAAGCCATATCGATATCTAACTCTTTCAATTGATTACAAAGAAACGAATTTTTTTATAGATATGAGATTTTAGATAATAGATATCAGGGAAATCACTTTTAAAAATTTGCGAATAAGGTAAAAAAGGCGTATACCTATATTATAATGATTAAGGTTAAAACAATGCCCTTTTCAAATTATAAAACCAAATTGACCAAGGTGCCTTCACAGAAGCTGTTTGATTTAAGATTAATAATACAAAAAAGAGGCTGCCCCGAATTAAATCGAACAGCCTCTTTTTAGAAACCTTTTATTAAGACTTTTTTGTCGGTTCTTTTTGAGGTTTTGGAGCGGGGAGCTTTTTATTACCCATTCCTGTTCTTGCGCCCATGCCACCGCCCGGCGCTCCGGTTCTTGCACCTGGCGCGCCGGGTGCACTTGGTGCGCCTGTTATGGCGGGTCGGTTAACAGACGCGCTACGTGTACTTCCTATGACAGGCGTGCCTGGTATAGCGTTTCTTACGTTACCGGTTACTCCGGGATTTCCCGGCCTGCTACCTGTAACGACTGCATTTTCTACCCTCGCGCCTGTACTTACATTTTGATTTCGCACAGGAACTTTTTCAGCGGCTAAATTTGCTGGCCGTCCTCCGTTAGCCGCTGCAAACTGGCTTTTGTCCGCTCTTGCTATACGCTGGTTCCTTATTTGCTCGGATGTTGCACTAATATGCTGTTGATGCATGGCTGCCATTTCATTTGCATTAGGCCTTGCCATTACACCGCCCCTGCCGTTAAAGCTAGAACGACTTACATTTCTGTTAATAATCACATTTCTGTCTACATAGGTATTGTGTATCACATTTACGTTTACCCTTACCACTGCGGTGTTGTAACGGAAATGGCCCTCGCGCCACTCACCACCATAATAACCCGATCCTCCGTATCCATAGCCATAATTAATACCGCCGTAAAAGCCTATAGTATTACCCCAATATCCTGAATGGAAAACATAAAGGCCGCCATCAAATCCCCAGTAAGGAGGCGTCCATAACAAACCATTAGTTGGCGGGGCTACCCACGCACCCGGAACCCAATAATAACCATTGGTATCACGGCTGTATGCCCAATAGCCCGGCTGCCATAAATAACCATCCTGCGGGCATTCAGGTTGCTGATAATCGGGCATATCCGGCGGAACGGTAACAACAGATACATCTGCATCAACTGGTGTGTTACTATTAGCATCCGCGTCAACAGCAGGTTGTGCCGATTGGTCAGGTTCGGGTTGCGGGTTGTTAAATTTGCTGTACGCCAGGGTATTATTTAAATTGTTTACATTAAAACCCTGTATCATTTGGGGCACCCAACTTTGCTGTTGTTGATCATAATATGATAATGTATTTTGATCAACATTATAAAGGAATGTATATACTGTAATGGTTTGACCTAAAATCTTACTTTGTAATACCAGTTGGTAAGCATAGCCGTTAGTTTCCGGATTCATTTGGGTAATGGTAAAGGTTTTATGCCCCGGCGTTATTTTAACCTGTATTTTTGATATTGTGGTATTGCTTACCAATTCAATTAATGCGTCTTTAAATAAAATAGCATCGCCATTTGTTACCTGCGTTTCCTGGCCGGTTGAATAATCAATAGCGAAGATTGTTGCGGTTGGATGGGTATCCATAACGGGACCCTGCGCAAAGCTTGTACTTCTGATAGCAAATAGAAATAAAAGGATAAGGAAAATAGGCTTCATAAAGTAATATTTAATGAATAGTGAATGTTTAGTGTGGTTTACAAAGTAAATAAAATAATACTGAATTAGGCGATAGCGCAAACTGAAAATCCTTTAAGAAAATATTAAACCGAAATGAAAGTATATTTAATAGAAAGCCTCTTAATTTTTAAAGGCGATTTCCCTCAGGGCAAACGCATTAAAATTTTTTAAGCGTGTTTTTTCTTTTATGATGTGCAGGCAGGTACATTTCGTGGGTAGAATGTTTGATCAAGATCCATCAAGCGTTCCTATATGAACGACTCGTTCTTCTTTTGGACGTTTCTACCCACCTAAGAAAATTACAATTTGGGGTTAGGTTAAACAGCGCAGTCTTGTATTTATTTTAATGCGTCTGCCCTACAATTCCCTGTAATAGATAGGAGAAGTAGTGGAAATGGCGTAATTTGAGAACGATCGGCGTTTGTAAAACTTTAGCAACTGTTAAGATTATGAAAATTTAGCGGTGCTTTAATTGCCTGTTTTTGATATAAATGCAATAAAAAAGGATATAATCGGCAAGTTTAAAAATATACTATTTGTTTAATAGACTAATGACTAAAATAATAAAATTTTATAACTTCGGGGCCAATTAAAAGTAAATGGATTTAAAAAATTATAAAGGCGTTCTGCACGGCGATCAGGTGCAGGAGCTATTTGAAGCTGCAAAAAAACACCAGTTTGCTTTGCCGGCTGTAAATGTTATAGGCACCAATACCATTAATGCGGTTATGGAAACTGCTAAGGCAGTTAATTCGCCGGTAATTATCCAGTTGTCTAATGGTGGCGCACAGTTTTATGCCGGTAAATCGTTAGATAATTCAAAACTGCAGGCTTGCATTTTAGGCGGCGTATCAGCAGCAAAGCACGTTCATTTATTGGCCGAGCATTATGGCATCGCTGTAATACTGCATACCGACCACGCCGCCATGAAATTTTTACCCTGGATCGACGGTTTGTTAGATCATGGCGAAAAATTCTTTGCTGAAACAGGCAAGCCATTGTTTTCGTCGCACATGCTCGATCTTTCTGAGGAGCCTTTACATGAAAATATTGAAATATCTGCCAAATACCTTGCCCGCATGGCTAAAATGGGTATGACACTTGAGATTGAATTAGGTGTTACAGGTGGTGAGGAAGACGGCGTTGACAACTCTGACGTTGACAGCTCACGTTTATATACCCAGCCGGAAGATGTCGCTTATTCTTACGAAGAACTTTCAAAAGTAAGTCCCCGTTTTACAGTGGCCGCTGCCTTTGGTAATGTGCATGGCGTTTACAAACCGGGTAACGTTAAACTACAACCGATAATTTTGCATAATTCGCAGGAATATCTAAAAAAGAAATTTAATCTCGCTGCCGAAAAACCAATCAATTTTGTATTTCACGGCGGATCAGGTTCAAGCCAGGAGGAGATCAGGGAAGCAATTTCTTATGGTGCTATAAAAATGAACATTGATACTGATATGCAGTGGGCTTATTGGGAAGGTATCAAAGATTATTACAAATCAAAAGAAGCTTACCTGCAAAGCCAGATAGGAAATCCTGAAGGAGAAGACTCGCCGAACAAAAAATATTATGACCCCCGCGTATGGTTGCGCAAGGGCGAAGAAACCTTTGTTAAAAGGTTAACAGAAGCATTTGGCGATTTAAATTGCCTGGATGTGAACAGTAAACTATAATTCGGAGACCAGAGGTTAGAGTTTAGTGATTAGTTGAAATGTGATTTTTTGCTAATCTCTAACCTCTAACCGCTAATCTCTGCTTCGATATATGTCTCATAAAATACAAGTAACCAAAGTAACAGAACCTGCCGACCTGGAAAAAGTGTTTGCTATCCGGCGTGAAGTGTTTGTTGACGAACAAAATTGCCCTCCCGAGTTGGAATGGGAGTTTGAAGAAGAATCGAATCATTTTTTTGCAACCGTTAATGGCGAACCTGCCGGGGCATCCCGCTGGCGTAAAACGGACAAGGGTTATAAATTGGAACGTTTTGCGGTATTGAAAAAATTCCGTGGCATGGGGGTAGGGCAGGAACTGGTAAAAACTGTTTTAGCTGATTTGCCGGCAGATGCTGAATATGTATACATGCATGCCCAGATACAGGCAGTGTCATTATACGAAAAATTCGGTTTTGAAAAAACAGGACCGGAATTTGAGGAAGCAGGGATCAGGCATTATAAGATGATAAGAAAATAGTTTCTGATTTCGGAAATTACTTTCTAAAGACATGTCATTTCGAACGAGGTACGAGGAGAAATCTTATACGCTCGTTTATACACCTACATTTCAAGTAGATTGAAGCACTAACAAATCAAATTAGTCACCAATCTCATCATTTAAAAATCTCCATTCGGGATTTTCTGAAGCGATCAGCAATTCTTTCTTTTCCCGGCGCCATTTTTTGATCTCCTTTTCTCTTTCTATAGCGTGGTTTATATTACTGAAGTGCTCATAGTAAATCAAGTTATAGCAATAGTATTTTCCCGCAAATATCTTTTTGTTTCCTTTATTTCGAGGTGTTCATACAATCGCCTGTTTAAATCATTGGTAACCCAATGTATAATACTGATCTGTCGGGATTGGTAGTTATGTAAACATAAAAATTATAGTTCCACATACGTCGTTCAGCT
Organism: Mucilaginibacter sp.; assembly: GCA_028287865.1. Classification (GTDB taxonomy): domain Bacteria; phylum Bacteroidota; class Bacteroidia; order Sphingobacteriales; family Sphingobacteriaceae; genus Mucilaginibacter. The sequence goes on from JAQBOU010000002.1 coordinate 12,416, forward strand.
TTTCTGTTGTATGAGATTTCTCCTCGTACCTCGTTCGAAATGACTTTTTTTTAATTGAATATCCTTCCTGAAAAATCCATCGCCTCACGCCATTTATCTAAATTAAGCCTTATGTGCTCGTTTTTTGATTGAAGGTAGCCAATTACGTTTTCGGTAGCGATATTGCCGGTAAGCTCATCCTTGGCCATGGGGCAGCCACCATACCCTTTTAGTGCTGTATCAAACCACCGGCAACCTCCGTTATAGGCAGCTTCAATTTTCGGGTGCCAGGCATCAGGGGTTGAGTGAAGGTGCATGCCGAATTTACCCTTTTCAAAACCCTTTAAACTCTCCATAATCTGGGTGATCTGCTCTGGCGTGGCAATGCCGATCGTATCGGCTAAATAAATATTATCGATCCCTGAACTGATAAACCGGTTGGCCCAGGTTTGTAAAATTTCAATACTCCAGTCATCACCGTAAGGGTTACCAAAACCCATGGATAAATAAACCCTGAGCTTTTTATTTCTCTGTTCACACAGGTTATGGATGTTTTTTACAGTGTCAAATGCTTTATCTATCCCCGAATTGGTATTACGTTGCTGAAAAGTTTCTGAAATAGAAAACGGGTAACCCAGGTAGGTTATTTCTTCATAACCGGCAGCTTCCTCGGCTCCCCGGTAATTGGCCACAATGGCCAATAGCTTTGATATGGAATTACCAATGTCAAGCTGTTTTAATACCTCAGCGGTGTCCTGCATTTGCGGAATGGCTTTGGCCGAAACAAAGCTTCCAAAATCAATGGTGTCAAAACCAACCTGCAACAATAAATTAATATAAGCCGCCTTTAATTCCGTTGATATAAACTGATGCATGCCCTGCATGGCGTCACGCGGGCATTCAGTCAATTTTAATTCAGGGGTGCTCATGGTAATATCAAATGCGGTACAAATCTACTTAAATTGTCAGTAATCAAACCGTTTGATTCCCTGATACCCACACCGGCAGGTTGTTGTCCAACTATCCAGCTGCCAATAACCGGGAAGTTTCCACCAAAGTCGGGTAATTTACAAAGCTTCGCCATTTGTGACATGTCGTTCAATCAGGTTTTGACACCTGCAGTGTTTTATCAGGTAAAGTTTCCCTTTTAAACTGGCGTATAATAAGGCGGCTGCCGCCGTTAAAGCTGATGTAGCTGCCAATCCAGTTTATAAAAACGATCACCTTGTTCCTGAAGCCTAAAAGTGAGATCAAATGCACAAACATCCATATTAACCAGGCAAAAAATCCCTGAAATTTTACTTTGCCCAAATCAGCAACGGCTTTATTTCTTCCTATGGTAGCCAAGGATCCTTTATCGTTGTATTTGAACGGCTTTAATAACTCGCCGTTAATTATTTGAATTACAGTTTGCGCAACGTATTTTCCCTGTTGAATGGCCACTTGTGCAACGCCGGGATGCCCTTTTGGTGTTTCGTCTGTGATCATGGCAGCAACATCACCTATTGCAAAAATATTTTCGGTACCCTCAACACGGCAATTAGGATCAACTTTTATCTTATTACCCCTGAGTATGATGTCTTTATTCAGCCCTTCAGGAATTACGCCCATTACACCGGCCGACCATATCACGTTATTGGTGCGGATAGTTTTTCCACCTTCAAACTTTATTTCATCCCCGTCGTAGCTTTCTACCTTTACATTGAGTATTACTTCAACACCCATGTTTTTCAAAAAGGTATAGGCCGCTTTTGAGGCTTCGTCAGACATAGGGCCCAAAACCTTTGGTAAAAAATCCACTAGATAAACCTTCATATCTTCTTTGCGAAGTTCGGGATAATCCTTGTGGAGGATGTGATTCCGTATTTCGGCCAGGGCTCCCGCCAGCTCAACCCCGGTCGGCCCGGCACCAACTAATACAAAAGACAGCAATGGCTCACGGTCGCTCTTGTTCGGCTTTAACGTAGCTTCTTCCAGGCTTTGTAAAACAAGATATCTTAAGTTTAATGCTTCAGGAATAGACTTCATTGGCATAGCAAACTTTTCGATATCCTTATTGCCAAAAAAATTAGTAGTTGAACCTGTCGCAATTACAAGATAGTCGTAAGCAATTTCGCCGATTGAAGTGTCGATGGTGTTTTTTTCCGGGTTGATCTTTGATACTTCGGCCACGTTGAAACGAAAGTTTTTTTGTCCCGAGAAATTTTTTCGGAGCGAGAACGCTATCGACTCCGCCTCCAGGCTGCCGGTTGCCACCTGGTAAAGCAAAGGCTGAAAAGTATGGTAATTGTGCTTATCGAGCATCAAAACCTCTACCGGTTTATCCGCCAGATTTTTTGCAACTTCCAGTCCTCCGAAACCACCGCCCACAATTATAACCTGTGGAAACTTTGCTTTGTCATTTTTGCTATCCATGCCTTTACATTTTATTAAAAATTTCTACCAGGTAGATATTAATTAACTATTATGATAATACAGTAAAACAAAAAAGGCCCCAAATGTTCTTTGGAGCCTTTTAATAAATTGTTTATTATTTACCTAAGGTCTTTTTTTCCAAAGTCGATGATTACCGGGGTTGCCACGCAGATTGACGAGTATGTTCCGAAACATACACCGATCAATAATGCGAACGAGAACCCGCGGATAGTATCGCCACCGAATATGAACAATACAAGCAATATTAATACCACTGTTAAAGCAGTGATAATGGTACGGCTCAATGTATTATTGATCGCATC
>JAQBOU010000047.1 GCA_028287865.1 Mucilaginibacter sp.
TATCCTGACAAGTGGCAGGCCTATGAAGGCTTAACCATTGACCGTGATGACTACGTGGCTAATTTAAGGCGGATTGGAATATGGAGATATAATTATGGGGTTAGCCAGATCAACAAACCAGTTGACAAAACCCGCTGGGGCATGTCGCCGCCGACCGTAAATGCTTACTATAACCCGGTGAATAACGAGATCGTTTTCCCGGCAGGTATTTTGCAATTCCCTTTCTTTGATTTTGGCGCGGATGATGCTGTTAATTATGGCGGTATAGGTGCCGTGATTGGCCACGAAATGACACATGGTTTTGATGACCAGGGCCGCCAATATGATGCTGATGGTACCCTGCGCGACTGGTGGACCAAAGATGATGCCGATAAGTTTAAAACGCGCGCCGACCAGGTAGTTACCCAATACAATGGTTTTACTGTACTAGATACGCTCCACGTAAATGGCAAGCTAACGCTGGGCGAAAACCTTGCCGATTTAGGCGGCTTGAATGTTGCTTATGCCGCTTTCAAAAAGACTAAAGAAGGTCAGTCAACTAAAAAGATTGATGGCTTTACCCCTGATCAGCGCTTTTTCCTTTCATGGGCGCAGGTTTGGAGAGGTTCGCAACGTCCCGAAGCTGCTGCACAGCGTATCCTAACCGACCCGCACTCACCCGAGCAATACCGTACCAATGCACCGCTTACCAATATTGATGCATGGTACGCTGCCTTTGATGTAAAGCCGGGAGATAAAATGTATAAGAAACCTGAGGAAAGGACGAAGGTTTGGTAGTTGAAGTTCGAAGTCTTTAGTAAAGAGTCTTAAATCAGGAAGCTGTCTCAAAAGTAAAGTTGACCTTCTGAGAATCGCTTAAAAGGCAAACTGACTCCCGAATAAATTATAGAAAAAGAGGCTGTTCTCGTGCTTATGAGACGGCCTCTCATTATTTTCGAGAACAAAATGATTAAAATATAGCTAATATAGCTGTTGCAATTCGTTTTGCAGAGCCAGCATCAGGATCAGACTTCCGAAGTTTTTAAAACTTCGGAAGTCTTTGCTAAGTTAAAAAATCGCCTCAGCTATTCTTTTAGTTGGCCCCGCGTTGCTCATGGTATAAAAATGAAGTACCGGTACACCAAATTTCATTAACTCCCTGCATTGGTTTATCATCCATTCAATACCTGCATCTTTTACATCCTTCTCTGATTTGCAGCCGTTTATCAAATCACAAAGATCCTCGGGCATATCAATATGAAACGTTTTAGAAAGGTTAACCAGTTGTTTTGATGTGGTGATGGGTTTTAATCCCGGAATGATCGGCACATTGATACCATTTGCACGACAGTTATTTACAAAGTCAAAATATTTTTGGTTGTCGAAGAACATTTGGGTAACAATAAAACTTGCACCCATGTCCACCTTTTGTTTCAGGTATTTAAAATCAGTTTTAAGGTTAGGCGCTTCAAAATGTTTTTCAGGGTAACCGGCTATGCCTATACAGAAATCAGTTTTAAGGCTGGCGTCCTTAATTTCGTGCAGGTAAACACCATTGTTCATATTAACTACCTGTTGCAGCAATTCAGTAGCGTAACAATGTCCGTTAGGCGTTGGTATGAAAGAAGAGTCGCCCATACGTGCGTCGCCCCGCAGCACCAATACATTTTCAATGCCAAGAAACTGGAGATCGATAAGTCCGTTTTCCGTTTCATCTTTGGTGAAGCCGCCGCACAATAAATGCGGAACGGTATCTACCTTATACTTGTTCATGATGGCCGCACAAATAGCGATAGTTCCCGGCCTTTTTCGGTAGCTTAGTTTCTCCAGCAAACCGTTAGGATGTTGCTTATAGATATAATCCTCACGCAGCGAGGTTACATCAATAAACGGCGGCTTAAACTCCATTAAGGGATCAATTGCATCGTAAAGTCCCTGAATACTTTGCCCCTTTAAAGGCGGAATCAGTTCGAAAGAAAATAGTGTTTTGCCGTTGGCGTTTTTTATGTGATCGGTGATTTTCATTTAGTATTGTTGTAGGTTGTATGTTGAAAGTTGCAGGTAAAATCTCAACTTCAATCTGAATTGTAATATCTTATAAAACCATTTAATAATTTCCTGACTACTTCCAGCTTTATCAAAAGATCGTCTAGATTCGTTTGGTCAATATAGGTCAAATCTTTACTTAAAAATAGTTGCGTTTCCAATTCATACAAAGAACCTCTCGCTATGAAAAAGAATTGAAGACTATCCTTCTTATGATTTCTTCCACATCCCTCCGCAATATTTGAAGGTATCGAAACAGAACATCTGCGCATTTGGTTGCTTAAACCAAATTGCTCCTCTTTTGGGTATAATCGAGTAGTTGTATAGATATCACCGACCAGTTTTCTTGCTTCAATCCAAACATTTAGTTCTATATATTTTTTGTAATCGTTTTGCATACAACTTATAACCTTCAACTTACAACTAACATCAATAATTCAAGTTAGGTCCCAACCATCTCTCCACCTCTTCAATTGACATATTCTTCCTTACGGCGTAATCTTCAATCTGATCTTTGCTGATTTTGCCGAGGCCGAAATAGCGGGCTTGCGGATGAGCAAAATAAAAGCCGCTTACGGATGCTGCCGGTGTCATGGCCAGGCTTTCGGTAAGATGCATCTGTGCGTTATCTTCCGCTTTTAAAAGGTTAAACAGCGTGATCTTTTCGGTATGCTCCGGGCATGCAGGATAACCCGGTGCCGGACGGATTCCCTGGTATTCTTCTTTTATCAGTTCATCTGTATTTAGCTGTTCACCTTTTGAATAGCCCCAATGTTCTTTGCGGACCAGCTCATGCATTTTTTCGGCGAAGGCTTCCGCTAATCGATCTGCAAGGGCTTTGGCCATAATGCTGTTATAATCGTCGTAGTCTTTTTCAAACTTAGCAACCAGTTCATCGCAGCCAATGCCGGTTGTTACTGCAAATCCGCCGAAATAATCAGGCACACCGCTTTCTTTTGGTGCAATGAAATCTGACAATGCATAATAAGGTTCACCTTTAACTTTTTCGGCCTGCTGGCGTAAGGTATGGATGCGGGTTAATGGCGTTTTCCGGGTTTCATCAGTATACAATTCAATATCATCCCCAACACTGTTAGCCGGCCAGAAGCCAATTACACCATTTGCCTGCAATAATTTTTTGTCAACGATCTCCTTTAACAGTACCTGTGCATCATCGTATAGCTTTTTAGCTTCATCTCCTACAAACTTATCAGCAAATATTTTAGGGTAACTGCCGCGAAGTTCCCAGGTATGAAAAAAGGGTGTCCAGTCAATATAAGGTACCAGCTCTTCCAGCGGATAAGCTTCAAAAACTTTGGTACCCGTAAAGGTTGGTTTAGGCGCAACATCGCCATCTAAACTTATTTTAAATTTTGAACCTCTTGCCTCTTCTATGCTTACAAAGCGTTTATCCGAGCGTTTATTTAAATGTGCCTCGCGGGCCTTTTCATATTCCTCTTTTATCCCTTTTATATAACCATCGCGGTTATCCCTGTTCATGAGGCTGCTGCAAACAGTAACGCTGCGCGATGCATCCAACACGTGGATAGCAGCGCCCGAATAGTGCGGGGCAACCTTAACCGCGGCATGGATGCGTGACGTAGTTGCGCCACCGATGATAAGCGGAATGGTAAAGCCCTCCCGCTCCATTTCTTTGGCAAAGTGCACCATTTCATCAAGCGAAGGCGTAATTAAACC
>JAQBOU010000188.1 GCA_028287865.1 Mucilaginibacter sp.
GTTACAATAATTTTATCATAAGGGGCACGCCTGGCAATCCCCATAGAGCCATCGCCCAAAAAAAAACGGGCATTATAACCCATTTCGGGTAAAATGCGTGCAGTATGGTTATAGAGCTTTTCCTGGCGTTCAATGGTAAAAACTTTTGCTCCTAATTCAATTAGTATACAAGTTTGGTAACCACTGCCTGTGCCTATTTCCAAAACTCTATCACCTTTTTTTATATGTAAAAGTTGGGTTTGATAGGCCACTGTATAAGGCTGGGAAATAGTTTGCCCCTCGCCTATCGGGAAAGCTATATCTTTATAGGCCTGATTCCAGAAATTTTCATGAAAAAAGAAGTGACGGGGAACTTTACCTATTGCCGCCAATACCTTTTCATCTTCAATCCCTTTAGTTTTTAACTCTTCAACCAGCTTTTTTCGTGCGCCCTTCTCGCGGTAACCATCAGTAAAATTAGTATTCATTGTCGCACAAAGTTAACACGAATAAAGAGATTTTAGCTATAAATCGTATACTGTTAATAAGGATCCACATCTGGCTGCACCACACTTCCTTTACTTAGTTTAGTTGTTTGAAACTGCGTGATAACCTCCCTGATAATAGTTTTGGCTTTATTAATAGAAACTCCGTCTTTCTCAAACTTCAGCATAATCGTTTTTATAAAATAATTCCGTATTCGGCTAACCAGCGGAAATTCCGGGCCTATCACCCTGTCGCCAAAGTGCTTGCGTAACTCTGCAGCTATATAGAGCGATTGATTATGCACCATTTCAGGGTCTTTATGCTTTATATCGAGATTTACGATGCGGTAAAATGGCGGGTATTTAAAGCTTTTACGCTCTTCCATTTCTGTAAAATACAGCTCAGTGTAATTATTTTCTATTACCTGCTTAATAACCCGGTGCGTAGGGTCATATGTTTGTATTACCACCTTACCCTGTTTACCCCTCCGGCCTGCCCTGCCGCTTACCTGCGCAAGCATCTGGAAGCTTCGTTCATTGGCACGGTAGTCGGGGAACTTTAACAGGCTGTCAGCGTTAATGATACCGATAACTGTTACATCAGCGAAATCCAATCCTTTGGCAACCATTTGCGTACCTACAAGGATGTCAATTTTTTTCTCCTCCAGGTTATTTAGTATCGTTTGCAGTGAATTTCTTGACCGGGTGGTATCCAGGTCCATACGGGCAATGCGGGCGTCTGGTAGCAATATGGAGAGTTCGTCTTCCACTTTCTCAGTACCAAACCCTTTATATTCCAAATGTGTTGAACCGCAGGCCGGACAAATTTGAGGTGCATCTTCTTTGTATCCACAATAATGGCAATGAAGTTTTCCGCTGCTTTTATGATAAGTTAAGCTAACATCACAATTGATACATTTTGGTGTATAAGCACATATCTTACACATTAATACCGGGGCATAACCGCGCCGGTTTTGAAATAATATAACTTGTTCCTTATTTAAAAGGGCCTGGTTAATATCGTTTATCAACACGCTGGTAAAATGTGATTGTATAGTTTTGCGTTTTGTTTCTTCAACAATGCTAACAACTTCAATCTCGGGCAATTTAACGCCCCCATATCGTTCTGTAAGCTCAGCAAATGCATATTTATGGATCCTGGCATTATAATAACTCTCAAACGATGGCGTGGCTGATCCCAATAAGACTTTTCCCTGGTGCATGTTGGCTAAAAAGATAGCGGCATCACGTGCATTATAACGGGGAGCAGGATCATACTGTTTATACGAAGTTTCGTGCTCTTCGTCAACAATGATCAAACCCAGGTCATTAAAAGGCAAAAAAACTGACGAGCGGGCACCCAATATAACTTTATATTCATTATTAAGCACTTTTTGCCAAACCTCCACCCGCTCGTTATCATTAAACCGGGAATGATAGATGCCAATATTTGCGCCAAAATAAACCCGCAGCCTTTCTATGATATGGGTGGTAAGCGCTATCTCCGGCAATAGATATAACACCTGCCTGCCTGTGCTGATCATTTTTTCTATCAGCCTGATGTATACCTGAGTTTTACCTGACGAGGTTACACCATGCAACAAAGCCACATCTTTTTGTTCAAACTGTTCTTCTAACGCTGCAAGTACATTAGTTTGCTGTTCATTTAGTTCAAAACCAGCATAGGCTTCTTCGTCCTCAAAATATAACCGGCTTACATTTTTTTCTTCAATTATAAATACCTCTTTTTCTTCGAGCGATTTAATGCTTGCCGCCCCGGCGCCGCTTTCTTCAATTAATTCGCTCTTCGATATACTTTTTTGATGACGGGATAATTTAATATATGCCAGCACTGCATCAGCTTGCTTAGGAGCCCGCTTTTCGAGGACACTAAACAGCTCCCTTAAATTTTCCTGGGCTTGATAGATCGGGTTTAAAGTAATAAAACTGCGGGTACGGGGCTTGTAACGTTCACTAACCTCCTCAGAAATATGGATTATGTTTTTTTCAAAAAGTAATTTCAATATGGGCATTACTGTTTTTTGGCCCAGTAATTTTACGATATCGCTAACCGTTAACTCCGGTTGAATATCGAGCGCTTCAACAATCAGGTATTCCTTATCATGCAATGCAGTGCGGTCAACAGTAAAGCTTTTATTGAGCATTATGCGTGTTTCGCTGGCCAGCTTTAATGCCGATGGCAATGCGGCATTCATCACTTCGCCAACATTGCACATATAATATTCTGCCAGCCAATACCAAAAATGCAGTTGCTCATGTGTTACAACAGGCCTGTCATCCAATATTTCAATAACATATTTTGCCTGGTATTTTTCAGGGGCAAGATTGCCAATGGCAGCAACAATAGCGGTATAAAGTTTACTTTTCCCAAATTGAACAACTACCCTTTTGCCAACCATTACCACATCGTTCATCTCGAACGGAACACGATAGGTATAGTTCTTAGCTATTGATAAAGGCAGAATAACTTCAACAAACAGCGTTTCACGGTCATTATGCTGGGCGTTGGCAAACTCTAACATTAATTTGATTTATTTTTGAATGCTGCAACTGCAAGTGTAATCCATCCGCCAATAAATAATATGCCACCCAGTGGAGTAACAGGGCCTGCAGCTATTATCCAGCTCCACCCCAATATATCCATGCACGAAAGCAGGTATAAAGAACCCGAAAACAAAATAATGCCACCTGTGAACAGGTAAAAACAGTCATTAATCAGCCTGGTTTTAAAACGCGTAAGGGTTGAGAGAAACAACAAGGCAAACACATGATAAAATTGGTATTGAACAGCAGTATGCCATACTTCAAGATTTTTGGCAGATAACCGGCCTTCTAAACCATGAGCTCCAAAAGCACCGGCGATAACAGCCAGCGCTCCAAAAATGGCAGCGGTGATAATGATTCTTTCTTTCATAAATTATAGCATGCTAAGTTAGCCAATTTTTAAGAGGCAACATAGTCGCTTCAAAACAGTTTACATAGGGGATTCTTTTCTATTTAATCAAAAACTTCTTAAATTATTTTAGTGCGTTTGCCCTGGCTCTCCGGATGAACAGAGTAATGTATGGACGAGACTATTGTTTAACCTCCATTTTAAGCCACCTAAAATTAAGTTACATTTGTAAGCAGGCGGCAATGAAAAAACAAATTGTTATAACCCTAATATTAATAATAGTTACTGCGTTTGTTACGGTTGTTTATTTTAAAAATTTAAACCCTCCCGGCATGCGCACCAGTCAGGTTATGCATGCCATTCCCGGTAATGCTTCATTGATTTTTGAATTTAACAACGACAAGAGTTTTTATGATATTTTTAGCGGCAACAAGTTATTTGCTTCCATTACCGGAAAACAAAAACTTGATGAGCTTGATACCTTGCGCCGGCAATTAATTGAAAACGCAATGTTGGATAAATATTTTACTGGGCAAAATATTTATGTTTCCGTACATCCATCCAAGGTAAATGATGTCAACCTGTTGCTCACCATCTCATCTGCCAACGGATTTGAGTTAAGTATTCTGGATCAATTATCCAAAGCGCCTAACAGTGGTATGGTGATTACCCCGCTTCGCTTACAGGGAAAACAAGGCTATAACATTTATCTAAATGCTTTAAAAAAACGTTTCTATGTAATTAATAAAGAAAGCAATATTTTTTTGGGAAGTTTTTCAAAAGAATTGATTGAACAATGTTCAGTTTATAAAAACCAGGACAATAAACCAGAATATGTATTACTATCAGAACAACAGAATGCCAATTCTCTTGCTAATTTGTATGTAAACTTCAATGAGCTTTCTCCGTTATTTGATCAATTATTTAAAAATAAAAACACCGATATTTTTAAAACCCTAAAGCTTTTACCGGGATTAGCGGCATTAACTTTAAATTACCGAAGTGATGCTTTAATGTTCAACGGATCAACGAACATTTTAAAGGATGAGGGTTCGGGATATTTAACCCTGTTTACCGGGCAACAGCCGGTTATTAATCATTTAAAAGATATTTTTCCTGCAACCATGGCATACAGCACAAGCTTCGCTGTATCGAGTCCCCTAAAGTTCGCATCAGACCTATCAAAATGGCATAATAGCACAGGACTTAAGAATGAAAAAAATACATTATTCAGCAAAATAAAAGCCGAAACCGGCGTAAGCTTAAAAAGCGAATTTAATAATCTGTTAGGAAACGAGTTCGCTGTGATTACCACCCGTTATTTTGAAAAATTTGCCGTTGTAGCGGTTAGTGATGGATCAAAACTAAAGTTACTATTGTCGGCCATAAGTACAATGACCGATGAAAATACGGGTCAATTAAATTATGATAAACTTCCATTTTTTTTATTGGGCGACGCTTTTAGTACTTTCAAGCGTCCCTATTTTATCATAATTGACAATTATCTTGTATTTGCCAACAGCACTAACGAGCTTTTAAGTTATAATGATATTTATATCAACCGAAAGTTTTTAAGTAAAAACAGCCAGTATAATCAGTTTGACAACCTGCTTGCGGAAAAAAGCAATGTTGCCTTTCTGTTTGATTTTAAAAATCTGGAACCTGTACTTGAAAGAGATATGTATCCGGATATTTATGGTGAAGTTAAAAACAATATACCAGGCTGGGGAAATTTTTATGCGGCATCTTTACAGTTTACGGCACTCGACAAAAACTTTAACACCAATTTTTGCATCAGGTTAAATACAGATACAATAAATGTTAAAAAACCAAAATAAATCCATTGTACACAACCATAGTGATGCAATTTCGTAATAAGTTGATATTTCAGCAACTTTAAACAATTAACATTATTAATATTTTAATAATCAGTTTGAAATTTTATCTTTAAAACAATTAAGTTAGGCATAGCACTATACAATGAAAAAAATTCTACTTGCTTTCTGTTTTCTGCTTTTTACATTTAAAATATTTGCCCAACAATTTTCCCAATATAACACCGGTTCACTATACGATGCCTTTGAAAACCCAGCACAACGCGCCTTTATCCCGGATACCAGCAATATGTATGCTTCAAATTTTTTGGTACCCAACATTAACCTAAATTTTTTCTTAAGCGGAGATGCACAGTCAACATTAAAAGCCCGTTTGTTTCAAAATCAGTATAACAATTCGGCCTTAAAAATTAACCAGAACAAATACAACCTTGCAAATTTAAATGCCAATGCATATGTTTTAATGTTAAGAACATTTTATAGCCTTAACGGAGACGTAGAGATGGGTATTTCTGCACAAATGAAAGCCGAAGGAAAGGGCCTGTTCTCTGACGAAACACTTGCTGCGTTAAATGGGACACAAAGCTTTAACAGCACTACTTATAATAACATTTTCAACAGCAATTATTACTACCAAACCTATAATCAGATTAGTTTTACTTATCGCGAAAAAGTAACCAAAAGACTTTCTATTGGTTTTAAATTTAGTGCTTTGCTTGGTATAGCATATCAAAAATTAGATATTACCAGCTCCAAGATAACATATGACAAACAAAAAGACACTGCAGGTTTAAACTTAAAAGGAACTTACACTTCCGGTTTTACGCCTGGAAAAATGAGCATAAGCGATTATTTACCAAATTTCCGAAACCCCGGGGCATCTATATCTATAGGAACAATATACCGGACGGAAGACAACCTTAATATACAGGCCAATATAAAGGACCTTGGATTTATTCATTGGAGCAGCCTGTCAAATATTTATAATTTCAATAGCAGCGCAAATATAAAAGGGTTATCGACACCGGCGCGTGAAGATAGCATTTACAATAAAGTTTACAACGTTATAAGAAATGGCGACGTCCGTGGTGCATTTATTACCCCAATTGACGGTGTTGCCGAATTAAGTATTAATAAAAGCTATTGGATTGATGACAACAAGAATTTCAAATATTCGCCAACGCTTATAGCGTCGAAAGAGTTGTTTTATAGTGGTTTTGTTGGCGGGTTGGTTAATCCCATTCAATATAAAAACTATATATTAACACTTACAGCAACCTATGATGATTTAAAGACATTTAACCTGGGGCTGCAGGCCATGTATAAAAAACCTAACTGGGAAGTATACATTGGCAGTGATAAGTTAACACAAACAGCTAATATGATGGAGTATGCACTCAAAAAATACCCTGCGAGTTTTTACCAAAACAGTAGCTACACAGGTGCTGATATATTTATAGGATTTTCGTTAAAATTTGGACCGGTGATAGAACATCCTATGAATGCAAGCACCATACCCACCGGGGAAAAAGGCTTTTTAGGTCGTTTATGGGGCAGGTTGTTTAAAACCAATAATTAATTTTTTATTTCGGATGTCCGATTTCGGAATTGTTGTTAATTTGAAATCAAAAGCATATTGACTTCGGATCAATTAATCTTTTTTCCGGCAATAAATTCCTTCAGATAAAAAGGTTCAAAATAGGCAACGTCCTCAAAATCATTATTCTTTAATTTTTTAAACGCTTTTTGGGTAAGATGAACTGCTGAATTTACAAATCCCGGTAAAAAAATGGCATTGGCATTTTTACTTAAAACATCTGCACATTTTTCTGCCCCATCGCCAAAAAATACTATTTTATTATCCACAAGCAGTTCGCTGAAACTGTTTTCATCAATAATAGCTGCTGAGGTGGCTTGTATGCATTCACCTTGTGTGTTGAATATTGCGGTAAACACTTCCATGCGGCGCGCATCAATCATCGGACATAACAACATATCCTTATCGGGCACAAATCCATTATAGTTGATCACACCAAAAGCCATTGCCGCCAGGGTCTCAACCGCTATAAGCGGCTTATCCAAAGCAAAGCACAAACCTTTGGCTGTCGAAACACCTATTCGTAAACCCGTATAAGATCCCGGCCCGCAGCTTACGGCTATGGCATCCAGGTCCTGGTATTGTACATTTACTGATGTAATAATTCCCTCAATAAACCTTGTAATAACGGCTGCATGTATATTCCGTTCAATTACCTGCTTAAAGGCTAAGATGTTACCATCCTTTGCTAACGCAACGGAACACGAGGTAGTAGCAGTTTCAATTTGTAGTATCAGGCTCATGTATTTAAGTCTTCAGTCAAAAGTATTTAGTCCTAAGTCTTCCGGCTGCATGCAGGCATCAAATCAAGGTACCGGATCGTGGCCGTGGCCGCCCCAGGGGTTACAACTGCCAATTCGTTTTATCGTTAACCAACCACCTTTAAAAGCACCGTATTTTTTGATAGCTTCCACACCATATTGAGAACAAGTTGGCGTATACCGGCATGCGGCGCCGGTAAGCGGCGATATAAAATACTGGTATATTTTTATGATTAAAATAAAAACATACCCTATTATCAATTTCAATATATTGATGAGCGCTTTCATTTGGCAATTTCGGCACAAAGTTGCGATAAAAGCTTCAGCATTTTTTTCTCCATAAAATCATATGGCGCAATCTCTTTACCAATATAACCTAATGAAAATATAATTTTTTTATCAGCAATTATTAACGCATCGTACAAAGATTGCTGCTTGTGAAGCCTGTATACCTCGCGCAACCGTCTTTTTATTAAATTACGGTCAACAGCACGGCTAAAGCGCCTCTTCGAAACCGAAAATAAAATTTGTACCGGAAATTGCTGTGTGCCCGGGGTTAGCATCCACGAAGCCTTGAAGGGATAACACAAAAAAGAAGAACCGTTATGAAAAAGCCCGTCTATAAGCTTTTTATTACATAACCGTTCTTCCTTCTTAAAAGTATACATTGTTGCTGATTCTGAACCGAAATTAAATAAATATCCGGCTCAAGCCC
>JAQBOU010000052.1 GCA_028287865.1 Mucilaginibacter sp.
GATGCCTGCCGTTTTATTATCGATACCCTAAAACAAACAGTGCCCATCTGGAAAAAGGAAATTTTTGAGGACGGCGAAGTTTGGGTTGCGGCGCATCCGTGAGGTGGGTATCAGAAATTAGTGAAGGTGAATAGAAATTAGTAAAAAGGGCCTACGCAGCCTTAAATCTAACGTAAGCTTAAGCTCCAGCTTCCAACCACAATTTAACTCCCCCATCAAGTGAAAGTATTTGCGCCTTGGGATATTTTTTTTTGAGGATTGTTACCCCTTCCTTGCTTCTTTTGCCCGAAGTACAGTAAAGAACAGTTTTAATAGCCATGTTGATTGTATTGAAGTGTTTATCCAGTTCATCTAACGGAATATTTTCACCACCTATATTAAATTCTTCATGTTCCTCTTCCGTTCTTACGTCTATCAGGTTTACTGAATTGTTTTCAAGCTGTCTTTTTAAATCATCTACCGAAATAACGGGAGTATTAACCGTTTCAATTAACCGGTTGATGTGAGTATTGGTGGTGTCGCCAATTTTAATAATATGGCTTTGCATAGTTTGCGCATCAAATACCAGCATCTTCCCGGCCATAATTTCGCCGGTTTTGGTAATATATTTAATTACCTCGTTGGCCTGCATACAGCCTATTATACCTGCAAGGGTTGGTATTACGCCACCTTCGCTGCAATTGGGGATCTGAGATACATTTACTTTTGGAAAAACATCGCGGTAATTGGGACTTTTTTGGCCTCGTTCGTTTGTTAAATTCCAAACAGCTACCTGGCCTTCAAATTGATAAATAGCGCCATAAACAATTGGTTTGCCGGTTATTACTGCCGCATCGTTTAATAAATAACGGGTATCAAAATTATCTGTACCATCAACAATAATATCATAAGGAGCAATCAGGTCCATTACATTTTGCGAGGTAACCCGAACATCATGCGGAACTAATTTTATACCGGGATTTTGCTTTTGCAAACGTTGGCAAGCTAATAATGCTTTTTTTTGCCCGGCATCATCAGGTGTGTACAAAATTTGCCGGTGTAAGTTACTTGTGGATACTATATCAAAATCAGCAATGCCTAAAGTTCCTATTCCCGCCGCGGCTAAATATTGCGCTGCCGGGCAACCCAGGCCGCCAGCCCCAACAACAAGCACCCTGGAGCTTTGCAAAAGTATTTGTGAACTTTCGCTAAAACCCGGCAAAGCTATCTGGCAGCTATATCTTAAAAAATCAGTTGTCATTCGGCGGCTATTTTTTGATGCAATACTCGTTTAATTTTAACCAGTTCATCAGGGGTGTTAACATTAGTTAAATCATCCGGATCAGGGGCATTTAATAACGTTATTTCACTGTTAATTAATACTTTTCGGGGACATGAATATCCCTGTGCTAAAAATGAAAGTAACACCGGGTAGCTTTTGGGTTCCCATATAGTAATAAGCGGCTCGGGGAGATTGTCATGGGGACTTTGATAAGTGGTTGCAATTGACGATGTATTGCGATTGGCAACCAGGTATTGTAAAGTATTAACCGACAGCAAGGGAAGATCACATGCAACAACCAACCAGGCACTATCCGGCTTTTCACGAAGGGCTGATAATATCGCCCCATAAGGGCCTAAACCTGTAAAAGTATCCATCGCACTTAAATATCCGGGATCAATATCCTGCTGCTGATCCCGCCGGCAGGATATAAATACTTCGTTACAAAAGGGCTTTAACAGATCCGCCATGTGATAACGCTGTTCTTTGCCATGCCAGTTAACCGCGCCTTTATCAAAACCCATCCGTTCGCTTTTGCCACCGGCAAGCACCAACCCGTTTAGTACAGGTGTTGCCTGCTGCAATTCTTTTTTAAAGAAAGTAATGATATTATCGGTATCATTCATGCGGTAAAGTGGTAATTGATGCCAATCAGGGATGGCCTCTTTGATAAAAGAAAATACCTCATTGGTGCCTTCTGCCAACAATAACATTTTAACATTGGTTAACTGGTCAACACGTTTTTGTAAGGAAGCTTTTTTACTTTCACTTATAATTACTACCTGGCTTTTAGCCTGCTGGTGATTTCCGTTTACCAATACAAGGTTACAATCCGCAAACACTTCCCTTAATTTAAAGGTATTAAAAGGCAATTTATAATTTAACTGACAGTAATTTACCTGGTCGGTGTACTCTATTGCTGCGCCGTTTGATAAACGCCCGGGCAGTAACGTCATATCATCATTGTGCGTTGTATCGGCATAAGCGCATTTATAACCCGGCGACAAGGCATTGATCACCTGGTCTGCCAAAAACTTTATGGCAGTGCATGGTGCGCCCACAATTGCATACTCATTCCGGTTATAATTACCTAATGATGGCCTTTTAAGGTCGGTATGTTTTTTATGCTCTTTTAAAGTCACGTTTCCCCCCGGTTTTTTCTATTAACTTGGTTTCTTTAATAACAATGTCATGACTCATGGCTTTGCACATATCATAGATGGTTAAAGCTGCTATGGAGGCACCTACCAGCGCTTCCATTTCCACACCTGTTTTGGCTGTGATAGTTGCAGTACAATCGATAACTACTTCTTGTTTGTCGTTTATGCTAATAATTACCTTGCAATTATCCAGTCCGAGCGGATGGCAAAGCGGTATCAGCTCGCCGGTTTTTTTTGCAGCCATTATGCCTGCAATGATGGCTGTTTGAAAAACAGGCCCTTTTTTTGATTGCAGGTCGCCTTCAATTAAGTGTTCCAGCACTTCATCCGGCAACCAAACTATACTGCGTGCAACAGCCGTACGGTGCGAAACCTTTTTTTCGGTTACATCTACCATAGCGGGGTTGCCTTGTTTATCTAAGTGCGTAATCATAATCTGTTATCAAAGGGCCATATTTTAAACACCTCTCCCCTTTTAAATTCATTTTTCTCCAGCGGCAATTCCATAAATGCCCCTGTATCTGCCAGATTAGCAAAATCGCCTGAACCATTTCC
>JAQBOU010000055.1 GCA_028287865.1 Mucilaginibacter sp.
TACCCGAGCGAAGCTGCTCCAAGGCTTTCTTCTTCATTTGCTCGTACTCGAGCGATTCTTCTTGTTTCATCTAAACTATGTTAAAGGTAATTATTTACTCTTTGACACAGTTTATTTTACACCCTCAACTCAAATGAGGCCTTAAAAAGTTATAGGCGTATATACTTTCTTTTACTTGTACCAAAGCTTCATGATGATTATCAAGTTGCTCTGCCAACCCAAATTCATCTTTAAATATTCCATTAACTCTTTCAGCAACAGCATTGTCGTAAGGGCTTCCATTTTCTGTCATGCTGATGGTAATGTTATTTTTTATCAGGCAATCAATATAAAGCTTACTGCAATATTGCAACCCTCTGTCGGAATGATGAATCAAGGGTAGGTCCTTGTATTTCCGGGCCTTTAGAGCCATTTCCAATGCTTTGAGTGTTGAAGCAGCTTCCATATTATTACACAGCTCATAACTCATGATCTGCTTTAAATAGGCATCTGTAACCAGGTGCAGGTATACATTTCCGTCTTCTGCTGTATCTAAGTAAGTTATATCGGCAACCCATACCTGGTCAGGCTGCTGATAGTAAGATCTTTATATTAAGATATTTCCGCATCAATGTTTTGAATTTGTTGTAACGGTGTAACGCCTTTTCTTATAAATTAACAAACCTTCTGACCTTAGCCAGCAAAACAGTTGATCCCGGCCTACGCTTATGCCTTTGTTTTTTAATAGATAATGAAGTTTCCAGGTCCCTAACTTTGGCATCTGCCTGCGTAATTCCAGCACCGATCTTTTCGCCTCCTGGCGTAACTGAATACTTTTTTGGTCTGCCTTGATCTTTTTATAATAAGCTTGTTTACTAATACCAAACAATGCACAAAACATACTTACTTTTCTTGGGTAGGTTTTGACAAGCTTACTGATTGTTTGGCGACGTCTTTTTTTAAGATGCTGATTTTTTCTTCAGCCTCGGAAATTTCAATAAGCTTTTGGTAAGCTTAGCATCTGCAAGTTGCTTTTCCAGGTCCTTTATGCGCTGTTTTTGTGGGTCTTTCATTGGGCGCCCCAATTCTCCTTTTGTGCGGTAGTGCAATTTACCATACTTACGACACCCTTTCTATACGGTGGAGTTTCCGCGCAAACCATATTTTGCCTATAACTGATCCTTGTTTAAAAAGCCTCTTTCAAATTCTGCAACTACCTTCTTTTTGAAGGCCTGACTGAAGTGCGCCGGGGGGAACTGATTCTTTGATTTATTGTTTCTTTTTCCATGTGCTGACTTCGTTTTAGTCAACTTTTCTTAGGACGTGACATTAAATAAAAAAAGGCCCCGGTTAAGGAGCCTCAAAAAAACTAAAAAATCGATCGAAATTAATATCAGAAAGCTTCAGCAGCTTGTTTCACTTCAGATGCGAGGCTTACACCGCTAAGCTGGTCGGCAAATGCTACAAATGCCCGGCTGATTAATATGAGTTCCTGGTTATCAACCAGGTTTTGAAGATTGATCTTTCCAATTACAAACTTATAACTACCAGAATAATAACGCTCATGGATATGAGCAAAGTTTAGTGCTTCAACCAAACTTTCATCTTCATACCGGAGATAAATGTTCAGTTCAATATTATTGGTAAAGTTAAGCCCATCGCGCTCTTTTGCCTTTTTGTATTCATACTGGTAATCATACCTTAAAGCAGCAATGTCTGATAAAACCGCTGAACCGGTAGGATGACCGCCGGCTCCCTTGCCAAAAAAGAATTGCTGATCAGCAAAGGCAGCCTGTACAATTACGCCATTGTATTCATATTCCACATTGTATAAAAACTCTTTTTCGTTTACAAATTTGGGTAATACAAAAAGGGCCACATGGTGCTCGTCCAATTCCTTGGCAGCAGGTACCAATTTTATTTTAAGATTTTTTTCCCGCGCATATTGCAGGTCGTGAGCTGATAAGTTTTGAATGCCTAAATTAAAGACATCTTCAGGCTTTACTACTACACCGTATGCGTGGGCAGCAGCAATTACTAATTTATACTTGGCATCAAACCCGCCTACATCACTAGTTGGGTCTGTTTCTGCAAAACCAAGGTCTTGTGCTTGTTTTAGCGCAGTATCATAATCCATATTTTCATTAAAGCCTTTTGAAAGTATGTAGTTAGATGACCCGTTAAAAATACCGCTGATAGAATGCAGCAACTCATTATCATAGTACTCTTCCAGGTTACGGATAATGGGGATACTGCCGCATACCGCACCCTCATATAATAGTGAAGTGCCGTGTTTATGCTGCAATGCTATCAGTTCGTTTAAATGAATTGCAATCATTTTTTTGCTGGCCGATACTACATTCTTGCCCGAGCTTAAAGCCCGCGAAACAATATCAAACGCAGCTTCCGTATCATTGATTAATTCAACAATGGTATTGATCTCGGGGTTGTTAAGCAATTCGTCTCTTTCGGTGGTGAACAAGTGTGCCGGGAGCGTACGTTGTTTGTGAGAATCTTTTATAGCGATCTTTACGATCTCTAAATTTAAATGCTTTGTTTTGATGATATCATACAAACCCTGGCCAACAACGCCAAATCCAAATAGACCTATATTTAATTTCTTACTCATTACGCAGTTTGTTGCAATTCAATTATTTTTCCTTTTATACCGTTTGTGAAAAACGATTTTATAATGTTTGTTAATACTTCTGTCTCAATTAAAAAGCCGTCGTGCCCATAAAACGAATCAAGCTCAGCAAATACTGATTTTGGAATATGGCTGAAAAGATACTGTTGTTCTTCAATCGGAAATAAAACGTCCGATTTAATACCAATCACCAGGGTGCGCGCTTTAATAAAGCTTAAGGCTTTTTCAACGCCATGCCTTCCCCGGCCTGCATTATGCGAATCCATGGTTTTTGACAAGTACCAGTAACTGTAGGCATTAAAACGGTTTACCAGCTTTTCTCCCTGGTAATTTTGATAAGATGCTGCCCGGAAATCGTCGGTAATATTATCTTTTGCTTCCTGTTGGGTTATCGCATACGTTTTATAATTACGATAGGAGAGCAGGGCAATGCTTCTTGCAGCTTTTAACCCCTTTTTACCACCGTCGGGTTTATTGGCATAAAAAGTACGGTCAGCACTAATGGCCAAACGCTGGGATTCATTAAAGGCAATCCCCCAGGGCGAATGGCGTGCATTAGTAGCAATCACAATCAGGTTCTTAATTCTTTCAGGCTCCATAATACTCCATTCAAGTGCTTGCTGCCCGCCTAAAGATCCGCCTATTAATACTTCTATGTGCTTAATTTGCAGGTGTTCTGCCAGTAATTGATGTGCCTTTATAATATCCCTTACATTAAAAGCAGGGAAAGCTAAATAATATGGGTTGCCGGTTACCGGGTTTATGCTTAAGGGGTTACTGGTTCCATACGGCGACCCGAGAACATTAGCACATACAATAAAATAATCCTTAGGGTTAAAATAGTTATTTTCACCGAAAAGACCTTTCCACCAGTCAAATACATCCGAGTTTGCGGTAAGGGCATGGCACACCCATACCACGTTGTCCCGGTTTTTGTTTAACGTTCCATAAGTATGAAAACCTATTTCAAGCTCCTGTAATTGTTTGCCTGATTCAAGTTTAAAAGGCTTTTTGTATTTAAAGATCTCTGCGTTCATTTTTCTTACCTGTTATTCCGGAGGTAGTTGTTTTATTATTACAACTACCTTCCAAAACAACTTTTTTGTATCACTTTAAAAATTAAAAACTAAACTAATTCTTCCGCCTGCAAGCTAACTTTAGCCAGCGCCTGCTCAAAATCGGCTTTAATATCATCAATATGCTCTAAACCAACAGCCACACGCAATGAGTTTGGTAAAACACCTGCTGCTAATTGTTCTTCATCAGAAAGTTGCTGATGTGTAGTAGCCGAAGGTTGAATGATCAGTGTTTTTGCATCTCCCACATTTGCCAAATGGCTAACCAGTTTTAAATTATCAATAACCTGGCTTGCATTTGCTTTATCACCTTTAATTTCAAATGTTAACACGGCGCCAAAGCCATTCTTTAAATATTTTTTAGCTAAGGCATGGTGAGGGGATGAAGGCAGGCCCGGATAATTAACTTTTTCAATTGCCGGATGCTGCTCCAGCCATTTGGCCAATTCCAGCGTATTATCCACATGGCGCTGAACTCTTAATGAAAGCGTTTCCAAGCCCTGGATATGCAGCCATGAGTTAAACGGAGATTGCGACGGACCGAAATCCCGCAGTCCTTCAACACGTGCCCGGATGATAAATTGGATATTACCAAAAGAGCTGCCAACGCCAAATACATCAGCAAAGACTAACCCGTGATAGCCTTCGGATGGCTCTGTAAATTGCGGAAACTTTCCATTTCCCCAGTTATAATTACCGCCATCAACTATTACACCACCGATGCTGGTGCCGTGACCACCGATCCATTTTGTAGTAGATTCAACAACTATGTTTGCTCCGTGTTCCAACGGACGGAATAAATATCCGCCCGCACCGAAAGTGTTATCAACTATAAGGGGCAGGTCATGCTTTTTTGCCAGCGCAGAAACTTTATCAAAATCGGCAATATTAAAGCCGGGATTCCCGATTGTTTCCAAATAAATAGCCTTCGTTTTTCCATCGATAAGCTTTTCAATATTTTCGGCAGTATCATCTTCTGCAAAATGGACATTGATCCCTAAACGCTTAAAAGCAACTTTAAACTGGTTATGGGTACCGCCGTAAAGAAAAGGAGATGTAACGAAATTATCGCCGACCTGTAGTATGTTATTTAAAGCAATAAATTGCGCGGCCTGACCGGATGCAGTTGCCAAAGCCGCAACACCGCCTTCTAAGGCAGCAATGCGTTTTTCAAAAACATCAGTAGTAGGGTTCATTAAACGCGTATAAATATTGCCAAACTCTTTAAGCGCAAACAGGTTGGCGCCATGTTCGGCGTTTTTAAACACATAAGATGTAGTTTGATAAAGCGGGACTGCACGTGCTCCGGTTTCGCCAACTTCCTGTCCTGCATGCAGTTGCAAGGTTTCAAATTTTAAGTTTTCAGCAGACATGTCTTTAAGATTTTATAGTTAATAAATATTTTTGTTGATTTTGATCCACAGTGGAATATAATCTCCAGTTGTGGGAACACGTACGTTTTTCGGGAAGAGGAAAAATTAAAACGTGCTAAGGGTTAGCAGCAGCAACACATACAAATATTGCTGTAACTATAGTTATAGCAATAAATTGGGGTTGCGCCGTTAAAGGCCTTAAAAATGTTTTGAAGAATGTAATTAATCCGACTTTTCATGGTTGTTAATTTATATTCCCCGGTGTTATTTGCCGGGACAGGAATTGGCACCTTCTTCACCATTGAAGGGTTGCCAGCGGGTAATTGAGCCTGATCTCTCGCCGCTTCTTTATAAATCAAAACCTGTGCGAGAGGTAATGATCTTGGTATTACTACCAAATATTGTTTCAAAGATAAGGTGATATCTATCAAATTACCAAATTAAATTTTTATTTAGTTCAATAAAGAGATTAGAAACATTAAAACTGGACCAAAGCTGGAGGATTTTTACACTTTCCTGTAACTTCAATTTATTAAATGATACATTATATTCAAACAATAAACACGGAGTTAATATTAAGTTAACAATTAAATAAGCAGATTTGTAAATCCGGCTGAAAAGCCTGTTTCTATATGGATAGTAAACGTGTACCTTTAATTAACCGCGAAATAAGCTGGTTGTATTTCAACGACAGGGTTTTGCAGGAAGCTGCCGATCCAACGGTACCACTAATAGACAGGATTAAGTTTTTAGCAATATTTTCATCAAACCTGGATGAGTTTTACAGGGTAAGGGTGGCCACGCTCAGTCGTCTTTCAAACCTCAACGAAAAGGCAAAGGAAATTTTAGGTTACAATCCAAAAAAGATCCTTAATCAAATTAAAAACATCGTTGTAAGGCAGGAACGTAAATTCAACAACCTGTACGAAAATATCATTGTAAAACAGCTTGCCGAAGAAAAAATATTCATCCTTAATGACAAGCAGTTAAATGTAAGCCGTGGGGAATTTGTAAAACATTATTTCAGGGAAAAGCTGCTGGCCACATTAGTGCCGATAATGCTTAATGATAGTTTGCCCTTACCTGAATTGCGCGACAGGGCCATCTATTTTTTTGTAAAGCTCACCAAAGGCAAAAAGTCGCGGCTGGCATTGATCGAGTTTCCTGACACCTTATCAAGATTTATTGTTTTACCCGAAACTAACGATCTTAAATTTATTATTTTACTGGATGATATTATCCGCTATAGCCTGGAAGATATTTTTTTCATTTTTGAGCACGATAGTATCGAAGCCTATTCCATACAGCTTACACGGGATGCCGAACTTGATCTTGATAAAGAGGTAAGTGAAAAATTTATCGACTCCTTATCAAAAAGTTTGTTAAAACGCCGTAAGGGTAAACCGATGCGTTTAATGTACGACTCTGAGATGCCATTGGATATGTTGAAATTCCTGGTATCAAAAATGGGCCTGCATGGCGAAAGCTTAATTCCAGGTAATCGTTACCACAATTTTAAAAACTTTGTCTCATTTCCAAACGTCGGCAGGCATGAGTTGGAGTATGAAAAAAATATTCCTTTACCAGTCGATGGCTTATCATTTGGCAAAAGCCTGATGGGTATGGTTGCTAAAAAAGATTACCTGATCAGCACCCCATACCAATCATACGATTATGTGATCCATTATTTACGGGAAGCTGCTATTGATCCCAAAGTGCTGGAGATCAGTATAGCAGTTTATCGGCTTGCGGAAAATTCAAGGGTGATGCATGCCTTAATGAATGCTGCAAAAAATGGAAAAAAAGTAACCTGCCTGGTAGAGTTGAGGGCCAGGTTTGATGAGCAAAATAACATTGCATGGAGCAGAAGGCTGGAAGAGGAAGGCGTTCATGTGCTGTACGGAATAGAAGGGTATAAAGTACATGCTAAAATATGTTTGATTTCCCGGCTCGAAAAAAGCAGGGTCCAACACTATGCATGCCTGTCAACAGGTAACTTTAACGAAAAAACCGCACAGTTATATGCGGATCATACACTGTTAACCGCAAACAAAAATATTACCGCCGATCTTGTAAATATTTTCAAAGCGCTTAACAAAAGCATACTGCCAAAAGGCCTTAAAAGTTTAATTGTATCGCCGATTGATTCACGCCCGGCCATATACAAGCTGATTGATAACGAGATAAAAAATGCAAAGGCGGGGAAAGTGGCTTACATGATATTGAAAATGAACAGCCTCGCCGACGAGCAATTGATTGCAAAACTTTACCAGGCAAGCAATGCGGGGGTGAAAATTCAGATGATTATAAGGGGGATGTGCTGTTTGATAGCCGGGGTGAAAGGTTATAGCGAAAACATAGAAGTAATAAGCATAGTTGATAAATACCTGGAACATTCAAGGGTACATATTTATTGCAATGGCGGCAACGAATTAATATACCTTACTTCTGCCGATTTTATGACCAGGAACATTGATACCCGCGTGGAAGTAGGTTTTCCTGTTTACAGCGAAGATTTGAAAAAGGAGATAAGGGATATCATTGATCTTCAACTAATAGATAATACCAAATCACGCGAGATAAACAGTCACAACACTAATAAATATCATAAAACAAGTTCAGCCATCAAGCACAGGGCGCAAATTGATATTTACGATTACCTAAAAACTAAAAACAAATAAGTTGAAATACGCCGCAATAGATATAGGTTCAAATGCAGTAAGGCTGCTTATAGCTGATATTATAGAAAATAATGGATCAGTTTCGTTCAAAAAAAACACCCTGATACGGGTGCCATTACGCCTTGGCGATGATGCTTTTCTGGATCATAATATTTCGGATAAAAAAGCAGCTGACCTTGTTAAAACAATGCAAGCTTTTCAAAACCTGATGGAGGTTTATAAGGTAAATAGTTACCTGGCATATGCAACGTCTGCCATGCGCGAAGCAAAAAATGGAGCAGAAGTTGTAAAAAGGGTAAAAGACGAAGCTAACGTTGAAATTGAGATTATACACGGACAAAAAGAAGCAGGCATAATTTATGCCAGCCACGCAGAAGTAACCATCGATAAAAGTAAAAATTATCTTTACATTGATGTTGGCGGCGGCAGTACGGAATTATCTTTATTCACCGCAGGCGAACTGTGGGCTTCAAAATCATTCAACATCGGAACCATCCGGATGCTGGACAACCAGGATACCGAAGAAAGCTGGAACGAATTAAAAGACTTTATACGGTTAAATACCCGTCAGTTTAAATTTATTTCGGGCATTGGCACAGGTGGTAACATTAATAAACTGTACAAATTATCTGAAGAAAAAGATAAAGCTCCATTAAGTTTCGGTAAGCTTAAATCCCTTTATAATTATTTAAGCTCTTTTTCATTGAAAGACCGGATAAACGTGCTGGGCCTTAACCAGGACCGCGCAGATGTAATTATACCGGCATGCGAGATCTACATGTCGGTAATGAAATGGGCAAATATCAAGAACATATATGTGCCAACAGTAGGTTTGGTTGATGGTATTATTCAAACGCTTATAGAGAAAAACGGCAGGAATTAGGTTAAATTAATTTAAATAAATTGCTTTAAAAATTAAAAAACTGTTACTATATTTGTAATGCCCTCTCAAGGGCATGTTTTTCATAGGTAGATGTAGGGTCGGGTACTTGTTATTCGACCCTTTTTTGTGCCTTCAACTTTAGTTGGGTTGCTTTGTTAATTAGATATGAAGAAAAAGATTGTTGTTGCTATTACAGGGGCCAGCGGCTCTATTTATGCAAAGTTATTATTAGAAAAGTTGCAACAACTGAGTGCCCAGATAGCTGAGGCTGCCATTATAATGTCGGATAATGCCAAAGAAGTATGGCGGTTTGAGTTGGATAACGAATTATACAATAATTTTCAATTTAAAACTTATTCAAAAACTGATTTTATGGCCCCTTTTGCGTCAGGGTCGGCAAAGTTTGATACCATGGTGATTGTTCCATGCTCCATGGGTACCTTAGGGAGGATAGCAAATGGTATATCTGATGATCTTATCACCCGCGCTGCAGATGTTATTTTAAAAGAGCGGCGCAGGTTAATATTAGTAGCAAGAGATACGCCGCTTAACCTGGTACATATCCGCAACATGCAAACGGTTACGGAAGCAGGAGGAATCATCTGCCCGGCAATTCCGTCATTTTATAGCAAGCCAAAAACTATTGAAGAACTTGCTATGACGGTGATTAACAGGGTGATTGACTTAATAGGGTTAGAAAATGAAAGCTATAGATGGAACGAATAATTGAATAAAAGTGAGAAAGTTCAATCGCAGAACTAAGATTTTAAAATCAATCCGGCATTAATAACCTGATCAATCCGAAATCGAACATCCGGATTCCAAAATAAAAAAAATCCCTATCTTTGCGCCTTTAAAATGAATAAAAAGGTCGCATTTTATACACTTGGCTGCAAACTGAATTATTCGGAAACGTCAACTATTGGCCGTCTTTTTAATAAAGCAGGGTTTGACACGGTTGACTTTACCGATAAGCCGGATGTTTTTGTAATCAATACTTGCTCGGTAACTGAAAATGCTGACAAAAAGTGCAAAAAAATAGTAAGCGAAGCACTAAAAATAGCTCCTGAAGCTTATATCACCATTGTTGGCTGTTATGCGCAATTGAAACCCAAAGAAATTGCTGAAATACCCGGCGTTGATATGGTTTTAGGTGCTGCCGAGAAGTTTTTGATAGTAGATTATATCAGTGATCTTACTAAAAATCCTAAAGCATTAGTTTATAACCAGCCCGTATCTGAAGCAAAAGATTTTATTCCCGGGTTCTCTCTTGGAGACCGTACCCGCACTTTTTTAAAAGTACAGGATGGATGCGATTATTCGTGTACTTTTTGTACCATTCCATTAGCACGGGGCAGCAGCAGGAGCAATACCATTGAAAATGTTATTGAACAGGCAAAAGAAGTTGCGGCCTCCGGAGTAAAAGAAATTGTATTAACAGGTGTTAACCTGGGTGATTTTGGCATAAGAGACGGTAAACGTGAGGATAAATTTTTCGACCTTGTTAAAGCACTTGACGGGGTAGAAGGCATCAACAGGATCCGCATATCGTCTATTGAGCCTAATTTACTAAGTGATGAGATCATTGAATTTGTGGCGCAGTCAAAACGTTTTGTGCCTCACTTTCATATCCCGCTGCAATCAGGCTCTGATAAG
>JAQBOU010000138.1 GCA_028287865.1 Mucilaginibacter sp.
TTTGCCCGGTAAGCACAATTTGTTCCGAACGTTCAAAGTCCTGCGGCTTCGTCCCGGTAAATACTACCTTACACTCTTCCCCTTTATTGTCCTTCACATAAAAAGAGAAATAGTTGGCATCTTTGGCAGCATTGTAATATAATTCTTTTTGTTTATCCAAATGACCAACAATATGCAGCTCTGATGTTGTTTTTTTAGCATCATAAAATGAGCCGTAAGAGCTTGATTTAGAATAAACACTGATAATAACCGCTATCGCGATAGCAATTACCACCAAACCAAATATCGAACTTTTTTTCATTACCGGTCTATCTCCTTATTTCGATTACAAAAATACGAAACGTTAAGCTAATAATATTTATTACAAGGGATATATCTTATTTAGAATTATTCTAAATATTTTTTGACAGAGTTACGAAGTTTCCGAAAAGACTTACGAAGTTTCTTAAACTTCGTAAGTCTGAATATTCAAAGCATCATGGCCAAACACCCAGGGTTTGGTATGATACTGCTATTTTGTTAATCGCTCCCACGAAGGCTGCAGTGCGCAGGGTATCAATTTTGTCGTTTGCCTTGAAGGTTTCTCTTATTTCGTGGTACGAACGGATCATGGTATCTTCCAAACCTGAGTTTACAAGCTCCAGTTCTGATGCGCCTTTGATAATAGTTGACCGCTGCATAGGTGTTAATGCTACCCCGGTTATGCCTTCAACCATGTTTACCATGTTAAGATTGGTATTTTCCTCAAAGCGCCTGTTCATACGGCCAAATGCCACATGCGACAGGTTTTTAAGCCACTCAAAGTAAGATACGGTTACACCGCCCGCATTAGCATACATATCAGGTATGATAAGGCCGCCATTTTTATAAAAAATAGCTTCTGCTTCGGGAGTTGTTGGACCATTAGCACCTTCGGCAATGATCTTAGCTTTTATATTTTTAACATTAGCTTCGGTTATCTGGTTCTCCAAAGCTGCAGGAACCAATATATCGCAAGGCTGCTCAAGGCCTTCCATTGAGTTTTTAAATTCCTTTTTAGCCCCGGCATAGCCCAATATGGAACCGGTTGCTTTGCGATGCTGAAAAACCGCATCAACATCAAGCCCGTCCGCATTATAAATAGCGCCTTCAAACTCGCATAAGCCAACAACCACAGCACCAAACTCTGCCAGAAACTTCGCAGAATGATAGCCCACATTTCCTAACCCCTGTACGATTACCTTTTTGCCCGAGATACCTGGCAGCAGGCCAATCTTTTGCATATCCTCCCCTACGCTAACACATTCGCGGATAGCAATGGCTACCCCCCTGCCGGTTGCTTCCTTGCGCCCTGCGATACCGTGTAATGCAATTGGCTTACCGGTTACAGCACCCATTGCATCCAGTTGTCCGGGGTTCATGGTGGCATAGGTGTCAGCTATCCAGCTCATTTCACGCTCACCAGATCCATAATCGGGTGCAGGTACGTCAATACTGGGGCCTATAAAATTTTTCTTAATCAGTTCAACCGTATAACGGCGGGTAATATTTTCAAGTTCGGTTAAGTTATAGCTTTTGGGATTGATCTTTATCCCTCCTTTAGCGCCGCCGAAAGGCACGTTTACAATTGCACACTTGTAGGTCATGAGTGCAGCAAGTGCCATAACCTCATCTTCGTTAACCATTTCACTGTAGCGGATACCGCCCTTGGTGGGCGACTGATGCTGCGAATGCTCAACACGCCAGGCATCGATCACTTCGAAGCCATTGGCCCGGCGTATAGGAAAACGGAAACGGTAAACGCTGTTGCACGACTTTATCTGGTCAAGCAAACCAGCATCGTGTTTTGTAAATTGAGCTGCAAAATCAAAATTCTTACATACATCACCAAAGAAGTGGGTATCCTGATCAGCAACCAGTTTAGTAGTAGCCATAAATTTTATTTGATAATTATTAAAATGTTAAAAAAGTGCACAAATTTGGTGTATTTTTTATCATTATCGCAATATTTTACAGATAGTTTTTTCTTCCCCTACTAATCTTACACTCAGATGTATGTTTAAACACTACCGGTGGAATTTTAACTACTTTTCCTTTTCTATTTTTCTTAGTCTTCTGTCTATCGAAAATAAATAAATCGCCAAACCAGTAAAAATAATTACTATACAGGCTATCACTACATATATTTTTCCTGAGCTGCGCATAAAGTCGGCCATTTCAACCGGTTGGTTCTGCTGTGCAAATACGCTTATGTAACCAAACAGCAAAAATGCTAAAAGACCTATTTTTTTCATGTTAATTTATTTCGTTCCTTTTATATTCGATTAAGCGGATGCGGTAGCGCAGAGAGGCGATCCAAATGGCTATGAAAGCCCAGGCAATAAAGGCAGGATACAATACTATACGCATACGGTTGTCCATATCCAGTTTTCCGAAGGCCGGATTGCCCCCGTTACCTGGATGGAGCGAATCGGTCATTCTGGGCAGTATCATAATTAGCACCACCATTATCGGGAAAGCGAAAATATTGTATATCGCTGATATTTTGGCTCTTTTTTGTTCTTCATCAATGGAGTTTCGCAATACAGCATAAGCGCAGTATAGTAAAAATGCGATTGCTGCGCTGTTTTGTTTTGGGTCATTGCTCCAAAAGGCGCCCCAGGTATATTTAGCCCATAACATTCCGGTTATTAATCCTAAAACATAAAAAAAGGTGCCGGTGTTGGCGCACTCAACCGCTATCAGGTCATACTCTTCTTTACCCGAATTCAAATATTTAATACTGTAAATTACAGATATGGTGAACACCGTGAACATAGCTATCCACATAGGAACGTGGAAATACGTGTTTCTTATGGTTTCATGTAAGATGGGTAGCGTGGGTACACCGAACAAAAAACCGGCTATCAGCGTGTAAAGTATAACCAGTACCGCTGCTACTTTCCACCAGGTTTGATATATAAATTTCATATTTATTTATGGTGGCAAAGGTAGTAATTTAGTTGATTATGTTGATTAGCTTTATTAATACCCCGGTTCAATAACGACTGCCTTAATGCTAACTACTTATAATTAGCTGGTAAAACAATTAATTATCCATCACTTTTGATCCGGCACATAATCCACCGGCAGCATATCAGAAAGCCGGTGCCTTGCCCATGTGCCTTCATAAAGCGGGGCATCCTGAACTACGATACCATTCATGTCAAAAACAGCATAAGGTTGATATAGCGTGATAACAGTTGTTTCAAAGTTTGGCATTTCAAGCGGACGGTAAATATCCTTATCAAAGGTTTCATCGCGTTTTTTTGTATAAACAACGTATAAATAATTGCTGAAATGTATGGCGTATAAGCCAGGCTGCCCGGTTGAAACCAGCACCTCAAATTGATTTAACGGCGGCTGCACCAAACTTTCGTGGTAATACTTTGACATGTTGGCCAGGCCGATATAAAAGTTTGCAGAGTCTCTTCTGTTCTGCTGCTTAAACATATTTATTTTACGTCTTATTATCTCTTCTTCGGGGCGTGCAGGGTTTAAATAGCGGTTTAATTTATACATCTTAAAACCCTCTTCAGTCAATTTATCCTGGTATAACGACCGGTAAAAGTGCATTGACGAACCATAATATGCCTCTTCGCGTTTTTCATGCCACCGCTTTTTCTGTGCGGCACTTCCAGGCAGTTCCTCAAAAAGCTGCTGACCTTCCCTGGAAACTATGCCAGAAATCTTGTCAACTTTAAAATCGTTCAGTAAAAATTTCACACGATAGCCAAGCGCCCTGTTCTCTACCACCAAAAATTCATCTGCATCAGCATGTAAAATTTGTTTTGTTGGGTTATACGTTATATTAAGAATATGAGAGTTCATCACCAAACATTCCCTGGCATTTTCATTTGTACCGATAAACTCTTTTTTGAATGCCTCGTAATTTTTTTTCCAATCGGCGCTGGACGATATTACTACCTCTCTTAGCATTAAAGCTTTGGGAGTTAGTTCGATGTTCAATCTTATAGGTTCGCGGCCAACCAGGATGGTTTTAGAATAATTTTCATAACCTAAAGTTTTTACTATCAGGGTATACTGGCCGGGCCTTACACCGTTGAGGGTAAAGGTTCCATCCTCCAGCGTCGCAGATCCGACAGAAGAGTTATCAAGGAAAACACTGGCCTTTGCAAGCGGTGATTTAGTTTCGGCATTGGTAACTTTGCCGGTAACTATGCCATATTGGGCAAACGTTATAAATGGTACAAAAATTAATAGGAGGATGAGCCAGGGGAATCGCATCGTATACAATACTATTATTTTTAAAGATGCTAAAAAACACAATTAATATGAACAAAAGATGAAATGTGCCAAGAATTTTACAACATTAACAACTATTAACTTATCGTTTAACAATGGAAAACGGCTTAATCGCGCCATAAAAAGGGAAACAACAGTAATGCGGTAGCAATTACAATAACATTTATTGCCAGTAATACACCAATATTGCCATAGCTTAAACTTCGCTGAATGCCATCCATTGCATTTTTGCTAAGACGGATCAGCAAAAGAATAACCGGAATAATTACCGGAAAACTCAAAATGGCCATTAACGTACCATTATTACCCGCTTTAGAGGCGATAGCGGATATCATGGTAAAAACTGTGGAAAAACTGATACTGCCTAACAATACTGTTAAAAAGTAATACCAGGAATCGGCAACAGTATTAACGAAAAAAACAGCGTAAACCAATAATGCCAGCACACTAAGCAGTGACATTAACATAATGTTATAAATTGTTTTTGAAAGAATGATTGCCTGCGGGCTTGCAATAGAATAATAATACAACAAACGTCCTTTTCCTTCCTGCATAAAGCTTTTTGCTATGGCATTAACAGCAGCAAACAATATAATTATCCAGAATAAAACATTCCAAACGATGGGATAGCTTTTACTGCCTGCAAAACCCGGATTTAAATTAAAGGAGATATAACAAATAAATACAGTTGAAACCACGTAAAGCAACACGCCATTGAAGGCATATTTCGACCGCCACTCCAGTACGATTTCCTTTTTTAAAAGGTCCCAGGTTTGGTTGATGAGTTGCATGCGGCAAAGATAGTTGATTTAGTTGAATAGGTTGATTAAGTTAAAATTGGTATTATTGCGTGTAAACAATATCCCAAAATCAACTGATATTCCATGCCAATTGCTTACCATAAAACACCGGTTGGTGTTGCTAAAATAATGGAGGAAGACAACTTCATTACATCGATCTCTATTTTGGATGGTGAGCATGAAATTCACCCTGTTGAATCGCCATTATTACAAAAGGCTATAGAGCAATTGAATGCGTATTTTGCAGGTGAAAGAAAAAATTTCGATCTGCCAATAAAGCAATCCGGGACCGTATTTCAGCAACAAGTGTGGGAGCAGTTGCTAAAAATAGCATATGGCAAAACTGTAAGCTACCTTCAGCAATCAAAATCAATGAACAATCCTTTGGGTATAAGGGCGATTGCCGCAGCTAACGGGAAAAATAATTTGTGGATAGTTGTGCCCTGTCATCGTGTTATTGGATCGGATGGTAATTTAACGGGGTACGCAGGCGGATTATGGCGTAAAAAATGGTTGTTGGAACATGAGGCCCGGGTAATGGGCACAGGGCAAACTAAACTGGAGTTATAATTTAGCCGGTTAACTTAACAGCTTCTCAGCAACTCATATATTTCGTTTGCTTTTAAAATGTAATCGGCAGCATTAATCTTTATCGCCGCATCCGGCATTTCAGGCATTTCAGCATCGTTAGGATCCTGAACGATGGTTAGTGAACCGGCATTCCTCAATTTAAGCAAACCTTGTGCGCCATCCTGATTTGCACCTGATAATAATATAGCTGTACAACGATCACTATAAGTTTCCGCAGCGCTCTCGAAGGTAACATCAATTGAAGGTTTTGAATACCAAAGAGGCTCTGAAACATCCAGCGCAAAATATCCGTCATCTTCAATTAAGGTATGATAATTGGCAGGAGCTATATAAATTGTGTTTTTATTTATTTTGATCTTATCGTTGATTTCAAAAAGCGGGATTCTGCTGTTTTCGGCAAATAGCTTTTCTATTTCACTTGCAAAATTCTTTTTCCGGTGAATAATTATGATGACCGCTTTATTTAAATCAGCAGGTAAAATTTTTATAATTTGAAAAAGTAGTTTAAATGAGCCCGCAGATCCCCCTAACAACAGTATTTCAGAGTTGTTCCATCGATCGGTTATGTTTTTATCAGGCGCCAATTTTCTGGTAAATATTTTCTTTTTGATTAACTGCTTTAAATTTCTTTTTAAAAAAATCAGACCTTATTGTTTCCTTACTTCCCAAACATAAAAAGCCGTGAGGGCATAAACTTTTATAAAACAGATCCAGTATTTTTTCCTGTAACTGTGTTTCAAAGTATATAAAAACATTGCGGCAGCTGATTAGTTGAAATTCATTAAAAATAGTATCGGAAATTAAATTATGAACTGAGAACAAAGTATTAACTTTTAATTCATTATGAATAGTAGCCGCATCGTACAAAACAGTAAAATGGTCTGTTAATGATCCCTTTAAGCCACATAACTGGTAGTTTTCAGCATAGGTTTTTACATTCCTGAAACTATAAATGCCCTTACGTGCATCTTTTAATACAACCGTATTGATGTCTGTTCCATAAATAAATGATTTGTCTTTCAAACCGGCTTCATTCAATAAAATAGTAAGGGAATAAACCTCCTCGCCGGACGAGCAGCCGGCCGACCATATTTTTATATGCTGATAAGTTGACAAATACGGCAAAGCCTGGCTGATCAGCGCTTTATAAAAGGAAGGATCCCGAAACATTTCAGTAACATTTACGGTAATTTCTTCTAAAAAATTTTGGAAAAATACAGCATCATTAAGCAATACGTGTTTCAAATCGTAAAAACTTAATTTTTTTATCATCATTACACGGGTAAGTCGGCGTTTGAAAGATGCTTTTGAATAATCAGAAAAATCAAATCCATGAACTTTTTTTACCAGATCAATAATTTCTGTAATTTGTTCAGTTGTTAAGCCCTGTGTAGAAACATCCATAATCAGCTATCCATCCAAAGTTGCATTAAAGCGATCAGTCTGTCTATATCAACCGGTTTGGTAATATAATCATTAGCACCGGCAGCCATACACTTTTCACGATCGTCCGTCATAGCTTTAGCGGTTAAAGCTATTACAGGCAACTTAGCCCATTTGTTTTGTTTGCGTATAAATCTTATGGCTTCGTATCCATCCATTACGGGCATCATAATGTCCATCAGTACCAAATCAATATCTATAACTTGTTCTAATTTTTCAATAGCTTCCTGCCCGTCATACGCTGTTTCAACCAACATATCGTAGCTTTCCAACGCGCTGCTCAATGCGAAAATATTACGCACATCGTCATCAACTATCAATATTTTCTTTCCCTTCATCGCTTCTTTTCCTTTTGTAATTATTTTGCCTTTAGGCGCTTGTTTTAATTCCGCCGGCTGTGCTGTTGACTCGCGCACCTTGTTTAAAAATAAGTTAACTTCATCAATAAGCC
Organism: Mucilaginibacter sp.; assembly: GCA_028287865.1. GTDB lineage: Bacteria > Bacteroidota > Bacteroidia > Sphingobacteriales > Sphingobacteriaceae > Mucilaginibacter. The sequence continues at coordinate 7,570 of JAQBOU010000138.1, forward strand.
TGTCGGCAGATTTGTTTGTTTTTACAACCATAGCATTTGCATATTGCATCAGCCTGCCTACCGAAGTCTTATCCAGTTCCATTGCTGTGTTAATAATTACCGGCAAAGATTTAAAGCGATTGATCGCTTTAATTTTATCTAATAAGTCAAGACCTGAAATATCGGGCAAATTAAGATCAAGTATGACACACTGGTATTCATTTTCATATAGCATCCTGAATGCAGATTCTCCGTCAAAAGCCTGATCAATAGTAATGCCGTTATTTTGCATTAACTCATTTAAGGCCTGGCTTTGTGTTTTATTATCTTCAACCAACAATATCTGCTTAAATTTTGCGCCGTTCTGCAACATAAGGTCAGCAAATAATTTATCAAGCACGCTTTTGTCTATGGGTTTCTTCAGAAAGTTGATGGCCCCTTCCCGCAGTACACGGTTGGCTGCAGCTTCACCCGCCGACATCAGGTGCACGGGGATGTGTAACGTAGTCACATCCTGTTTCAGCTCCTTTAATATTTGCCAACCATCTTTTCCAGGCAGCATAATATCCAGAATAACGGCATGGGGCTGGTTTTCCCTGATTATTTCAACAGCGTTGGTGCCCTCGTTTATAATTATTGATTTATAGCCGTGGTCGCGTGAATAATCATTCAGGATATCAGCAAAATTTTTATCATCCTCTACAATTACAACCAGCGGCTCCCGGCCTTCTTTCTTTGCAATTTCTGCGGTTTGCTTCAAAAATCCCCCATCAGGTTTAAAGGTTTCAATGGTTGCTACACTTTCCTCCTTTAGAGGGATTACATTAGCTTTTAAAGGTATTGTTAAAACAAATTCACTTCCTTTCCCCGGCTCACTTGTTAAAGTGATTTTACCGTTTAGCAATGTTACCAGTTCGCGGCTAATAGAAAGTCCCAGGCCGGTACCGCCAAACCTTCGGCTGGTTGAACCATCGGCCTGCTGAAATGCTTCAAAAATAATTTTCTGCTTATCAAATGGTATTCCTATACCGGTGTCTTTTATACAAAAGCTTACTGTTTCTGCTTCTGTGCCCGCTTTCACGTTTATTGATATCGACCCTTTTTCGGGTGTGAACTTAAAGGCATTCGAGAGCAGGTTTTTTAACACCTGCTCAACCCTTACCTTATCAGTAAATATAATTTTAGGCAAGTTTTTGTCCGTGCTGATCGTATAATCTATCTGTTTGTTGCGTGCAACTTCTGTGAACAGCATTTCCATATCATGCAAAATATCAGCAACTTTTATAGCTTCATTTTGCATTTCCATCTTACCCGATTCAATCTTTGATAAATCAAGAATATCGTTGATCAGCGTAAGCAGGTCGTTGCCGGCGTTAAAAATCACGCTGGCATATTTAACCTGGTCGTCAGATAGGGTTGCAGGTTTGTTATCTTTTAATATCCGGGCCAGTACAAGAATACTATTTAAAGGAGTTCTTAATTCATGACTCATGTTGGCCAAAAACTCCGATTTATATTTACCCGTTGTTTCGAGTTCTTTAACTTTATTATTAATGGCATTACGGGCCTCTTCAATTGCCTGATTTTTTTCTTCGAGTAAACTGGCTTTTTCTTCGAGCTCGGCGTTAGTAGTCCTTAATTCTTCCTGCTGGGCCATTAACTCCTCTTCTGAGCTTTGCAGCAATTGTGTTTTGCTCATCAGCTCGTCATTAGTGACCCGCATTTCTTCCTGTTGCGCTTCTAATTCTTCAGCCTGCTGCTGCACCTGCGACAATAGCTCGTGCATAATAGTACGTGCCTGTGCAGTATTTACCGCAATACCAATATCATTTGTAACTGTTAAAATATAATTTTTGGCACCTTCCCTTAATTCGCTGTTAAAAGCAACTTCAATTATGCCTTTAAGTTTTTTATCGAAAAAGAAAGGAATTATAAAGCTTTCTGTCAAATTTTGAAGCAAAAGAGAAGAGCCAAGCTCCAGTTTATCGTTTAATTTACCTTTTATTATAGCTGCCTTTTTATCGGTTGCTACCTGTCCTATCCAGCCTTCGTTAAGTTTTATAGATCTTTTTAACGCATCGTGGTCATTAAAAGCATAAGAAGCGTATAGCTCCAGGTACTCGGTATTTTCATTAAACAAATAAAACGTACCTGTATATGCATCGGTGTATCTGCATATTTCTGTTAAAATATTTGTGGCAAGCTCTTTTTCGCTTTGCTGCCCCGACATTTTTTCGTTAAGCAATCCAGTTCCGGTAAGCCGCCAGTTTTTAGCCTTATTTTCTTCAAGCACGCTCTCCAGTTCGGAATTGGTTGTTTTTATTTCCTCTTCGATCTTTTTTTGTTGTTCAAATGTTTCCTGGATATAAAAAAACAATACAATAATGATCACCAGGAAAACAACCGAACCAATAATAATTGTACTGAGCGCCTCGCCAGAAGCTGTTGCTGATTTTGCTTTACGGTCTGCAAGTAAATGGTTTTCTGTTTCAATAATGCGGTCGTTAATTATACGGATCTCATCCATGTTATGCTTACCATTAATAAGCATATGATTTTGCACCATATAATCAAGCCCTTTAACAGGACGGGTAGCTATGTTTTCTTTCAGGATATTTAATTGCTGAAAAACAAAAGGGCTTAACGAATCTATTCGTTTAACCTGAACAGGATTATCCTGCACCAGGTTTTTAAGCTGCTGCAGATCAATGGCAACAACAGGGATTGCTGCAGTATAGGGATCCAGGAAATCTTTGTTATTTGTTGCCACATAGCCGCGCATCCCGGTTTCGGCATCAACCATCGACTGGAGTAAATTGGTAGATGTTTTTATAACTTTTTGTGTATGATCAACCAGGTTAGAATCGTCTTCTAATTGATGAATGCTTTTATAGGATAATATACCTACAATAAGTACAAGTAATACAGATACAGCAAACCCGACAAAAACCTGCTTCCTAAATGAAAATCTTAACATTTATTTTGTTTTAATGCGGTACAAATATGTTTAAAAAAATATTTTATCATATGCTATTTAAGTAACAATCATTGATACTAATAACAATTTAATATAAAGTTAAATGACAAAGCAACGGCTAAAACGCAACAGTATTAAAGTTATATCACCGGTCTGTTAAAATTGCTCTTCCTATTTAATAACACTCCCAAAAGCGCCAGTATAGGGCCTGCAAATAACAGGTACCATCCCCATTTAAATTTGATAAGGCTTGATAAATAATTACCTACCGGATGAATAGGTATAAAACTAAAAGAAGTATGAACCTTTAACAGTGCCAAAAAATAAAACACAATTACCAAACCAAGCGAAAGCCATGCTGTAAGGCGTATCAGTTTTACCCTGTTAAAAACAGCACCAATTATCCCAACAAGGGCAACCAGTAAAATAACAATACCATAGGGTTTGTTAGCTGCATATACATCCCAGCTAAACAGGTGGAACGGGCGCAATACCGGGCAGTAAGTACCGGCAATTAATAATACAAAGCCTGCAAATGATAGTAAGGTATTTAAGCGCATATTATTTCTTTTCGCTGATCTCCATTTTATCGGCAAAGTGGGCGCAGTAATCGCGCAGGTCTTCAACTATATTTGTTTCACCTGTTGCGCGTAAAAAGCTGTCACCCATCGTTTGCAGGGTCTCGTAAAAAAAGCGCTTCATTTCATCCACGGGCATATCTTTGGTCCAAAGGTCAATCCGGAGGGTGTTTTTATAATTCTGATCCCATAAAGCAAGCATCATTGATTTTACCGGCAGCGCTTCTTTATTCTGCGCGTCAGTTGATTCCCACATAATGGATTCGGGTACATTATTATCGTCCAGGTCTATTGTAAGCTTAATTTCCGCTCTTTTCATAATTTATTTTACAAGTAAAAATATAATAGCCGCCAAAGTTATAAAGCTTAGCTCTACTATCCATAATTTTTTGTTCTCAGGGAAAAAATTACGGAACATTATATCCATAAATGACACTACAACTGCAAACAGTAAAAATATCCAGCCTATGGTGGTACTCATTCCTTTAAAATGCGCGCCAGAAATTTGCACCCCGTACACCCAGCTGTAAACGGCAATTAATAAAAAAAATGCGGTAGCAAAATTCAGAGGAGTAATTCGAAGCTTCATAATAAGTTTAGCTTTTATTTAAGTTTTTACTGATGGATACTCAGTATGACACCCTTTTCTATTTCTGTTTCGAAATTTATAACTAATGGGGTGATAGCAATTATAGTATTAATGTTTTTTCCGATATGATTTTGCCGCACCACTTTTACCCGATTTAGGTTTGAAAGAAGCTTTACCTTTGGCGGCATCAAATTTTTTTCTTTGGTTTAATGTTTTCTTTTCATGAAATGCTCCCTTAAAATCAGGATCATCCCGGCGCTTTTGCATGTCGATCTCTTTGGCCTGATCCTGTTTTTCTTCGTAAGCTGTTGCTTCTATAAATACATCAGCCGGGATTGCACTAACAGGGATGGTTTGCCTTATAAGCTTTTCTACCTTGCGGATATAATACTCCTCTGAAGGACTACAGAAAGTGATCGCCTCGCCCGAATTATAGGCCCGGCCCGTCCGGCCAATCCTATGTACATAATCTTCAATTACTACCGGCACGTCAAAATTAATTACGTGGCTCACATCGCTCACATCAATGCCGCGCGATGCAACATCAGTAGCAACCAATATTTTAACCTCGTCGTTTTTAAATGCGTTAATAGCATTGATACGGGTATTTTGCCCTTTGTTGGCATGCAAAACCTTCACCTCCTTTTCACCAAATTTGCGTAACAAAAACTTATATACATCTTCCGCGGCGGTACGGGTTTTGCAAAAAATGATCAGCTTTTTAATATCATTCTCAATGTCCAGCAGTTTTTTTAGCAGGTTTATTTTTGTTTTCACATTCGGCACATAGTACAAATGCTGATTTACCGTTTGTGCGGGTGTGGCCTGCGGCGTTACCTCAATAATTGTCGGAAACTCGAGAAAATTATTGGAAAGCTCATGAATCTTGTCAGACATGGTAGCCGAAAAAAGGAGATTTTGCCTTTTTACCGGAACCACCTCCAAAATGCGGTTTATTTGTGGCATAAACCCCATATCCATCATTTTATCGGCTTCGTCCAGCACCAAAACCTGCAACGTTTTGGTAACAATGTGTCCTGCCAGATAAAGGTCCATAAAGCGGCCGGGTGTTGCTACAATAATATCAAGCCCTTTATTTATCAGTTCAATTTGCGTTTTAGGACCAAGCCCCCCGTATAAAACAACCACCCTCAGATCAGTATTGGCGGCAAGGGTTTTAATATTTTCTTCAATTTGCATAGCCAGCTCACGTGTAGGCGAAACAATGAGCGCGCGGGCATGGTCGCCCTGGGCATATTTCAGTTTCATAAGGATGGGCAAAACATAGGCTGCGGTTTTGCCTGTACCTGTTTGAGCAATGCCCATTACATCCTGCCCGTTCATAATCGGCGGGATTGCTTTTTGCTGAATCGGCGTAGCTTCGGTATAACCGGCGTCGGCAATAGCATTCAAAATCTGCCGGTTAAATTTAAAATCTTCAAAAGTTACAGCCATGGGGCAAAGATAGGGTTTCTAGTCGGGAAGTCCGAAAGCGGGGTATTTGTCAATTCTTTAGTCGACACATAATGGCTATTGGTCTATTTATAATTTCATTTGCAGATTAAACTCTTATTTTCGTAGAAATTTAATTTTATGAAACAAAAAGTACTCGCATTATTGATTTTATTTATGGCCATTACAGGGATTGCATTGGCACAACCCACAAAAGGTCAATTTTATACCGGCGGTAGTTTAAGCTATAGTTATGATACCTATGGCTCCAAAACTACCTATAACTATACCAATGGCTACACTGATTATTATCTTACAAAGGTAACAGCCTTTAGCATCAGTCCTGAATTTGGCTATTTTATAAGCAATAAGCTATCAGTGAGTATTCAACCTACCTACCAGCATAATTCAGGAACAGAATCATCGTATTTTTACTCATACGTTACCTCGGCTGACAATAATGTTTCGAGCGATACTTATAAAACAAATGTTGCCGGTGTTGGCATCAATTTAAGATATTATTTAATGCTGAGTGATAAATTCGGCTTTTTTCCGCAGTTGGGAGTAAGTACGTTAAATAACACAACCTATTTTAAATATGGCACATTTAACGTGGGTGTTTCGCCTAATTTTGTATTTTTCCCTTCACACAAAATTGGTATAAACTTTGGCTTTGGAAACATTGCCTATAGTTTGGATTACGCAACAAAAAACCATTCCATAAATGCGGCCTTGAATAACAACATTACTTTTGGATTGAATTATTTCTGGTAGAAGAGACCTGTTTGTAGAAATATTCATGCACGATTTTTTTGTCCCTGCGGGCAAGGACATTAAGTTTAGGGGTAAATTTTCACCCTCTTTGCGGCTTGCGCAGAGAGGATCGACCAGCGAAGCGTAGCCGGAGTGACTAGATAGTCCGCCAATGCATTAGCGTTAATGTCGCTCTTTTAATTGACTCACCCGGTCATTGCTTCGCCGGACCACCCTTTCTTTTTAAACAAAAAAGAAGGGTAAAAAATATTAAAAAAACATTTTAGCTTAACTTAATGACATTTCCCCGCTTGGGGCTAGCCCTTTTTCAACACAGGGTTTTCCATAAATTAAATTGGACTTCTCCAAAAAAACTATCTTTGCTTTTATATGAGCACCATCCTGATCAAATCAGCCACCATAGTCAACGAAAACAGGCAGTTTATTGCCGATGTTTTAGTGAAAAATGGCTTTATAGAGCGCATAGATAATAATATTGATACCATTGCTGATAAAGTGATCAATGCTGAAGGCCTGCACCTTCTTCCGGGATGCATTGACGACCAGGTGCACTTTCGTGAGCCCGGCTTAACCCATAAGGCGACTATTGCTACAGAATCAAGAGCAGCAGTTGCAGGTGGGATCACCTCGTTTATGGAGATGCCCAATACAGCACCCAATACGCTTACACAGCAGCTGCTGGAAGACAAATACGAAATTGCCTCGCGTACCTCATTGGCTAACTACTCTTTTTACATGGGTGCATCCAATGATAACCTGGATGAAGTGCTGCGCACGGATACAACAAAAGTTTGCGGTGTAAAGGTTTTTATGGGATCATCAACCGGAAATATGCTGGTAGATGATCCAACCACGCTCGAAAATATTTTTTCACAATCACCCATGCTGGTTGCAACTCACTGCGAGGACGAGGCGACCATTAAAAGCAACCTGGAACATTATAAACAATTATTAGGTGATAATATCCCGGTGAGGCTGCATCCCAGGATCCGCAGTGAAGCCGCTTGTTACCTGTCGTCGTCCATGGCGGTAGATCTCGCAAAAAAACACGGAACCCGGCTGCATATCCTGCATATTTCCACAGAAAAAGAAACGTTCCTTTTTGATAATACAACCCCGCTTAAAGACAAAAAGATCACCGCCGAGGCGTGCATACACCATCTATGGTTTACAGACGCGGACTATGAAACCAAAGGCAACCTGATAAAATGGAACCCGGCGGTAAAGACAGAACACGACAGAGATGGCATTTTAAAGGCTGTTTTAAATGACCGTATTGATGTTATCGCTACCGATCATGCCCCGCATACGGTAGAAGAAAAATCCCATCCATATTTGCAGGCTCCATCGGGTGGGCCATTGGTACAACATGCGTTGCCTGCTATGCTGGAGTTATATCACCAGGGAAAGATAAGCCTTGAAAAAATTGCAGAGAAAATGGCCCATAACGTGGCGATCTGCTTTCAGGTAGAAAAACGCGGCTTTATCCGCGAAGGCTACTGGGCCGACCTGGTGCTGGTTGATTTAAACGCTCCATGGAAAGTAAGTAAGGATAATATTTTATATAAATGCAAATGGAGCCCGTTTGAAGGAGAAACTTTTCAATCAAAAATAAACTGTACCATAGTTTCGGGCAACATTGTATGGAATGAAGCAACATTGATTGAAGGTGAATCAGGGAAAAGGCTAGGATTTATCAGGTAAATCAAAAGTAACCATATATCAATCTTCAGATCCGCCAACAAAAAACTTATCGTTAAAATTAACCAAAAACAACTCGCTGGTGGCGCGGGTACAAGCTGTATAAAACCATCTTAAAAAGTCGGTGTTTACCATCTCTTCGGTCAGATAGCCCTGGTCAACAAAAACAGCATCCCATTGCCCGCCCTGCGCTTTGTGGCAGGTAATTGCATAAGCAAATTTTATTTGCAGCGCATTATAATAGGGGTTTTGCTTTAACTCGTTCCATTTTGCGCGTTTGTTTGGGATGTGGTCATAATCCTTCATTACCTCCAGGTAAAACCTTTTCTGGTCTTCGGGCGGCAACGCCGGGGCCTCAGTATAAAGGGTATCTATTAATACTTTACAGTCAATTACTGGGTCTTCGGCATAGTCAATAAATTCCAGCTGCACGTCCGCAAACCGAAAGCCATACATATCTTCTACCCGGCGAACCTTTTTAATACGGGCAATATCACCATTGGCTATAAACCCGGTGCTTCCCTCCTCCTGATCCTGCATCCAGAAATAGTTATTTTTTACTACCATCACCTGGTCGCCACCAGTCAATTCTTCTTCCCTGTACAATATCCGTCCGCGGATCTGCATATTATATGCATTGGCATTTTTGTTAGACCGGCAAATGATTAATGTATTATCGTTACCATATTTGTTATAAGCATAATTAAGTCCTTCTTCCAGCATATCGCCTTTCATCCGGTACATATCCTTATATCCTTTGGTAACTATCTGCGGCATTTTTTCTTTTTTTTTGCGGATGATATCACGCACACGGGTAACATTATACAAAATGCCCGAATCTTTTTGCTGGCGCAGCACATCAGTCAGTTCAAAGCTAAAAACATCAAGCCCGAACTTATCTTTCATTAAAGCAACATCCAGCGCCGGGCTGTCTTCCGATCCAACAGGCGGCAGCTGTGCAGTATCACCCACCAGCATCAGTTTGCAGTTTTTAGTGTTATAAACATAATTGATCAGGTCGTAAAGCAAAGAAGCGCGGTGGTTTATACCGATTTCGTCGCTGATCATGGACGCTTCATCCACTATAAAAAGTGTATTTTCAGCCAGGTTATCTCCCAGCAAAAATCCTTCATCAACATTAACAGCCGACCTTTTACGATAGATCCGCTTGTGAATGGTAAATGCCTTACGGCCCGAATAAGCAGTAATTACCTTGGCAGCCCTCCCGGTAGGCGCAAGTAAAACATATTTAAAATTATAGCTGCGCAAAGCTTTTACCAGTGCCCCCAAAATGGTAGTTTTGCCGGTGCCGGCATAACCTTTTAATATAAAGCATTCATCACCGTTTTCGCTCACCAAAAAACCATGAAGCTTATCGAAAAGCTCCATCTGTTGCAGGTTTGGCTGATGCGGAAAGGCTTTCTGAATATAATCTGCCGGCACGTTGTTTTTGATGTAGTTAATTAATGTTGATTTTGTAAATTTATGAATTAATTGACCGAAACAGTTTAGTAAGTTAATAGTTAAGGATAAGCCAATACTGATACCTGTTAACTAAATCATAACCGAATAATAAAAAATAGTTACTTTTGCGTATCTGAATGGGCGATCAAATTAACAATTACACTGATAATAACTTTAACCTATACCAGGCTTACAGTTATATTTTATTATTACAGGTTGAGGTATCTTCGTTTAGCTATGCAGTTGTGTGCCGCAACCGTTTATTGGCATGGGAACAAAATTGCGACCTGGATGAGCTTTCCAACCCCCAAAAGTTGAGTGATCTGTTAACAGCAAAGTATAAAAAAATCATCGTCGGCTTACCTTCTACTGCCTTAACACTTGTACCTAAAAGTTTATATAATGAAGATCATGTTGCCGGCATTGCACGTTTGTTAGATGTAAAAGAAACCGAAAAGGTTTTAGCTCAAAAACTTGATGATCAAAATATGATCATTTATAAAACTAACAGCGAACTGGTTTCTGCTGTAGAGAAGTTTGATCTTCAAAATACAGTTTATACCGCCCGTGGCTGGGTAACAGCAATTGCAGAAAGTAACCCTCCGGATAATAATCTTTATCTTGAACTAGGAAAAGATACTGTTCAATTTTTATACTTTTCATCAAACAAACTCCGCTTTTACAACACTTTTGAGTTTAAAGATGCAGATGACCTGATTTATTTTACTGCATTTGTGGCGCATGAACTTCAGCTAATACCCGAACAAACTACCCTTATTTTGAGCGGCGACGTGAACCGGGATGATTTATACATAAAAAAGCTGGCTGATTTTTACCCAAATATCGAAATGAACGGTATTACTGTATCAGAACTTCCCGAACAAATTGACTCCCATAAATTATTGGCACTGGCATCTTTATCGTTATGCGAATCATCGGTGGTGCTTTAAGGGGGCTCAGGCTTAATCCGCCGAAAAATTTACCTGTTCGGCCTACTACAGACCTTGCCAAAGAAGCCTTGTTCAATATTCTCCAAAATAAAATAGCATTTGAAAACATCAGGGTGCTTGACCTTTTTAGCGGAACCGGTAATATATCAATGGAATTTGCTTCGAGGGGCGCTGAAATAGTTGTCTCGGTTGATCGTAGCATTCAATGTGTAAATTACCTGAAGGATACGGCACGGCAGCATAAACTAAACAATATAAAAACCTATAAAGACGACGTTTTTAAATACCTGCAGCTGGAAACTGAACAATTCGATCTTGTATTTGCCGATCCTCCATATGACCTGAACCGTATACCCGAAATACCGGGAATCATTTTTGATAAAAATCTTCTTTTACCGGATGGTTTATTGATCGTTGAACATCAATCGCTTCAAAACTTAAGTAAACATCCCTTATTTATCGAACAGCGGGAATACGGGCATTCTTCATTTTCGTTTTTTGGTACAGGCAATCAAAATCCACAATGATTTACAGCTATGTTTGTTATCGGCCACAACAGCAAATATTTTAATTGATATTGGATAATGATTTATAAATTTAACCGGCGCAAATATTGACTCTTTGTTTATCTTCAATTTATGAAAATCGCTCTTTTCCCGGGTTCATTTGATCCTGTTACCAAGGCCCACGTTGATATTGTAAAACGATCAGTAAGCTTGTTCGACAAGGTTTACATTGGCATTGGTGTTAACAGTACAAAGGCTGGCTTACTAAGTGTTGAAACCAGGGAACAAATGCTCCGTGCTGTTTTTGAAACCGACGAGCGGATACATATTGTAGCTTATGAAGGCTTAACCGTTAATTTTTGCGCTAGTATTGGAGCAAGTTATATGATACGTGGTATACGTACCGTGTCAGATTTTGAATACGAAAAAGCAATTGCACAGATGAACCACTCGCTCAACCCCGAAATTGAAAGCATTTTTATAGTAAGCAAACCAGGCTATTCGTCCATTAGCTCTACTATTGTTCGCGAAATTTTGCGTTATAAGGGTGATGTAAGCCAGTTTATACCTAAAGAGGCACTGGCTTATCTTTAATAAGCTTCTTTTTTACAAGCACATCCATAATTGACGGAAAAGTATTTGCAATAATAGGGTTGATATGCCCTTTTATAAACCAGCGCACATCAGTTATTCCTTCTTCTTTCTGCGGCTTGAGTTTAAGCTGCCCTTTGCACCGCATATTAAACCAATGTGTTTTTTTTAGTACCACCTCGCTTTTGTAAATATAGGCATGATAGGTTTTGCATATTTTATCATTAAGCTTGCTTACCTTTATACCACATTCCTCTTCTACTTCCCGCACAGCGGCTTCTTTAACCTTCTCTCCTTTTTCTATCTTTCCTTTGGGAAGGTCCCATTTATCATTGCGGTAAATAAATAAATAGCCGCCGTTTTCATTTTTAACAAGCCCTCCGGCCGCTTCAATCAGCGTTACATTTTTAGCTACAGTTTTTAAAAATGCTTTGGCATCCTTGCACAATACACAAAAAAGCTTTTTTTTATGGTTCAATATCCAGGTATAAATTATTTTCAGATCAAATACTTCAGCATTGATCTTTTCATAGCTTTCAATATTGTGCGGCATTGATTCTGTTAACAGCACCACTTTTTCGTTAATATAAATTCTGTATTTTTGACCCAT
>JAQBOU010000160.1 GCA_028287865.1 Mucilaginibacter sp.
ACAATCGCTTAAAAGATGAAACCGAGCGCATACAAACGAATCCTTACCTTTCTAAAAAGGTGGAGCAAGGAAGGAAAGATATGAAAAAGGGTGAAGGCCTAAAAATCGCTATTGAGGATACCTGGAAATAATTGTGCTCAAATCACATCAATCTGATCTTTCAGTCTTTTGGACTTTACTGACTTTCCGACTAAATCCCTACCTTTGCACCTTTATATAAAAACATGAGTATTGCCCTATCTGAACAGGAAATTTTACGCCGTGAATCATTACAACAACTTCGTGCCTTAGGTATTAATCCCTACCCGGCAGAAGAATATCCGGTTACCGCTTTTGCACAGGATATTGCTGATAATTTTGAGCGATTTCCTGATACTTATAAAAATGTAACCTTAGCAGGCCGCATCATGACCCGCCGCATTATGGGGAGCGCTTCTTTTGCTGAACTGCAGGATTCAACAGGTCGCATCCAGGTTTATCTGAAACGCGACGATATTTGCGCTGGTGAGGATAAAACATTATACAATACCGTATTTAAAAAGCTGCTGGACATTGGAGACTACATTGGAGTAAAGGGCTTCGTTTTTTTAACCCAAACCGGCGAAATATCGGTTCATGTACAGGAAATGGTACTGCTTTCAAAATCGCTAAAACCGCTGCCGGTAGTAAAGCGTGACGAAGAAGGAAATATACATGACGCGTTTACCGATCCTGAGATGCGTTACCGCCAGCGTTATGTAGATCTTACCGTTAACCCTGAATATAAGCAGATTTTTATAAAGCGTTCAAAAGTTATCAGTAGCATGCGCGATTATTTCAATAGTCAGGGTTGGCTGGAAGTAGAAACGCCTATCCTTCAGCCGGTGCACGGCGGTGCTGCGGCACGTCCGTTTTCAACGCATCATAACACGCTGGACATGCCGTTATTTTTGCGCATAGCCAACGAGCTTTATTTAAAACGTTTAATTGTTGCCGGTTTTGATGGGGTGTATGAATTTGGTAAAATGTTCCGTAACGAAGGTATGGACCGTACTCATAACCCTGAATTTACCAGCCTGGAAATTTATGTGGCCTATAAAGATTATAACTGGATGATGGCCATGGTTGAAGAATGCCTGGAAACGGTAACACGTGCGGTACATGGTATCCCGGTTGTGCAATACGGAGCCAATGAGATTAGTTTTGCCGGACCTTATGAAAAGCTTTCTATGTATGATTCTATCCTGAAATATACTGGTATAGATGTGTCAGCAATGGATGAGGCCGGGTTACGTCAAACCTGTGCAGAGCTGGGCATCGAAATTGATTCCACTATGGGTAAAGGCAAATTGATTGACGAGATATTTGGCGCCAAAGTTGAAGCAAACCTGATACAGCCTACTTATATTACCGACTACCCCATCGAAATGACACCGCTTGCCAAAAAACACCGCACAAAAGATGGCTTGGTGGAACGTTTTGAATTATTTGTGAACGGTAAAGAAATTGCCAACGCCTATTCCGAATTAAACGACCCTATAGATCAGCGTGAACGTTTGGAAGAACAATTGATACTTGCCGGCCGCGGCGATGATGAAGCGATGGCGATGGATGATGATTTTTTACGTGCACTCGAATATGGCATGCCGCCAACATCTGGTCTGGGTATTGGAATTGACCGTTTTGTTATGCTGATGACCAATCAAAGCACCATCCAGGAAGTATTGTTCTTCCCGCAGATGCGGCCTGAGAAAAAGGCTAAAGCGGTAACTGCAGACGATTTTGTCAACATCGGCGTCCCTGCCGAATGGGTTCCTGTAATTAATAAAATGGGATTCAACACCGTTGAAGAACTAAAAGCCGCTAATCCCAATAAGGTATTTAACGATCTGGGCGGGATGCGCAAAAAATTAAAGCTTGATATTACTATGCCCTCCAAAGAGACAGTGATGGCATGGTTTGAATAGTTATTGATACAAAAATTAAGACTGTAAAAACAGGTGTTAACTTTTTGCTACAAAATCAACAACCAGATAACGGTCAATAAAATAATAATTAATTGTAAATCTGCTCTTTAGTAACAATTTGTTAACGAAACCATAAAACGAATACAACTTTGGTATAAAATATGTTGTTTATTATTGCATAAACACTTATAACTAAAGTTATGACTAATTCCATCCTTGAAATCACAGAAAATGAATACCTGATAAAACTAAACAGGAACAATTTCAATTTATCCTTTATCCGCAGCTTATTAAAAATGGTTGAGGTAGCTAACCCCTCTGACGATCACTCATTTGTTGCAGAAAGACATATGCCTCAAAGTCATTCGTCAGAGCCTGATTATTACGGTTCAATAGAGGAGAAGTAAGGGATGTTTTTTTACGCCCGATAGAGAAGATTGTTAAGATGCAATTGCATCTCAACATATTTAAAATTGCCGATACCCGCCCCTTACTACCTGCTGTTTATCCATCTGCGCCATCTGGCTTTTCATCATTTTTATCTGTTCAGTAAGCAGTTTATTTTTATCATCTTTTGCTGCCTCCTGTAAATACATCTGCGCTTCGCGCTTATTGCGTTTTGACATAGCTATACCAGCAAGGCTTAGTTTAGCCAAAGATATGTTATGTGACATTTTCATGCCCAGGGAAAGAGATTTCTTAAAATACTTTTCTGATTTTAAAGGAGATTTACGAGACTCGATCAAGCCTATCAATAAATTGTAGTAACCCCATTGAGCTTTGTTTATTTGCTTTTCGTAATCAGTAATTTTTAACAGCCATTGTTCAGCTTTTTCCGACTGTTCCTTGCGTAAAAACCATTGCGCAATGATCATATTTTCATTAAAAAAGAAGCTGAGCAGCGTAATCCCGCCTAAAAACAATACCAATATGCCCCAGCCCCAAAAACCAAAGGCACAAAGCGCTACCGCGCCAACAAAAACCACACAAGCAATAATTAACCTTACTATATTTGACATCTTTTGTAATACTATAAATTAGCGATACAAATATCCGTTTATTTGTACGCTAAATCAATATCTGTAAAAATATTTATGGCAAT
>JAQBOU010000183.1 GCA_028287865.1 Mucilaginibacter sp.
TTCCTGATTTAGAATATGCACATGAAACATTGGGGGTGTTCAATAAAGCCAAATTTTTCAAATGTGATGATCCCGTGGAGTTGGCAAATTATATGAACCTGCTAATTGACAACAAACTGGTATTTGACGAAACCCAGGAAACAAATCATCATTTTCCTTTTTTTAAAAACTGGGACGATACAGTTGCTTTCTTGTCGAAGGAAGTCAAATTATCTTCGGAAAATCATTTAAATTATGTTTAACTTTGAGGAGACTTATTAATTTAAGTTAAACGTTTAATTCCTCTAGTAAAATGTATAAGTTAAAGTTTACTTTATTGAATATTTAAAAAGATAATAAGTTTATGTTATTGTACAAAAATCGCTTCTTTTAACACATTTCTTTAAGACTTACTTATATCGCTTACTTCAACAGCAATTAACCATAATTAGATAAAATGCTAACAACGTTTGCATCTTGTATAGCATCTAAATAAAACAAGCAGTACCACATATATTCTATAATACAAAACCTTATGGCTTTTTTAAAAAAACTTAAAAACATAAATATTTTAAAGCGAATATGGATAGAAAGACTATCGGAACCAATTCATCTGAATATTATTTCTTTGTTTGTTGCTGCGTTCGGATCAATAAAAAGTAAAATTGATTTTGATTTGGTTATAAGACAGCATCATGCATATGGGTTGCAATTTGCATGTAAACAAGCTGTAAGTCAAAATCTTAAATCCTTTACTGCTATCGAATTTGGCGTTGCTTCAGGGGCTGGACTAATGAATATGATAACAATAGCAAAAAAACTGGAAAAGGCTTATGATGTCCGGATTAACATACTGGGTTTTGATACAGGTGCAGGGATGCCAAGTCCAATAGATTATCGTGACCATCCCGATTTATATTTGAAGGGAGATTTTCCAATGATGTTCGAGTTGCTTAAAGAAAGACTCCCGGATAACGCCCGGCTAGTAATAGGGAATGTACATGAAACCATACAGGAGCAGTTAAAATTAATCAATCCTGAGAGTCCAATAGGATTTGTTTCTTTCGATTTAGATTATTATAGTTCAACAAAAGATGCACTATTAATTTTAAATGATCAAAATCCGCAAAAATATCTTCCCGTCATTGCAATTTATGCAGATGACATTTCTTTAATCCCCCATAATGAATATGCTGGAGCGCTGCTTGCGATTGAAGAATTTAATCAGGCATCAGCTTTAAGAAAAATATGTATACCTCATTTTCTAGAAAAAGAAAGAGTTTTCAAAAATTCAAAATGGCTCAAACAAATAAGATATGGCCATATTATGGATCATTCACACCGTTCGGAATTTAAGGATACAGACCAGGTGTTGTTTATTGAAAATCCATATATAAAATTTAGAGGCAATAAAGATAAATTTTCTCGAAGCTAGAATACAGTAAACTGTCTCTATGGTTGTCAGCAATCTGAGCTGTGAACGATAACCAGGGCTGGGTGAAAGTCCCTTTTTTTATTAATCAGATACTATATGATAAACTCTTTTCTATGTGAATGAGATAATCTGGTGTGTTTAAGTTGTCCAAGACTTTATCGTTTGTCGCCCAATCAACTAATCCTCCAAGCTATACAAACCTGTTCTTTTATTTTTCCACGGTGTTGACAGATAAAAAGCAGGGCCACTTGCCTTAATATTTATAACGCTGTTTATGATTCTGTCACCTCCATCTGATAATATGGTGCTTGCATTTTCACAAGCTTTTTACGATTTCATTAAACATTAAAAAGCAAATTGAAATTGATTCCAATTTGCTTTTTATCCTCCTCCATCACAATGGTCTTACCAACTATTTTTGGTAATTATCTTTCATTCTGGAATATATTATTTATTTGGGATTGTTTTGAGGGGGTTTTTTATAAACATGCGGATTCTCAACTACCCCTTTCTTAAAAACTTTCCTGAGACCCATTCGCAAAGAATTATCTGCCTGTAAAATTACGTCAACAACTTTTTGTTCTGGCCGACCGCGGAATGACGTTACGTGAAACTCATCAGAAGTCAATAAAGGCTCTTCAGCAAAATAATAATTAGAAACGCAGCATCTTATTCCTTGGGCCTTTACCGGACTTACCGAATGCCAAGAACCTTGATGTGTGGCCATAACAGCCAAGCGATTAAATTTGCTGTGAATAGTGGTCTGAGCGCTTTTGATACCGTCAGGCCAAATTTCAAGGTTGCCACCATTTTCCTCTTTCCAGTCTGGGGTAACATAAAAAAGTAGATTTAACACTCTCCATAAATTCCTGTCCTTATCATGAGAGTTATCAAGATGAGGGTTTAAATAGTTTTCATGCCCCATCATAGAAATTCCACCTGCATATAAATTGCTATCGGGCAAAGGATTGTTAATTTTGCATATATTGCCGACCAATTTTACAATTCTTTCATCCTGAAATGCATAAACAATTTCCTCCAAAATCGAATCATACTTATCCATTTGTGCTGCAATATATTTATACTCTCTTAAACTTCTTTTTAAGGTAACCTCTTCCGGCAAAGGAAATTTTTCATATATGTAGCGGGCGATATGTTCGGGCAACAAATCATCAATAAAAAAATAACCAATCTTATCTTTAGCATCATTGTATTGTTTCTGAATTACTGATTCTTCACTTTTTAATTTTGTGTAAATTAAGTCGGCGAGAAATTTCCTATTTATGTTTTCCATATTTGCACTTAGATATATTGTAGTATTACTTATTAAATTGATTTTTTATTGTTTACTTTAAACAATTATCAGTTGTTTTGTTGAACTTTTGAAATTGTATTAGCCAGGCTAAGACTTTTCAATCAATAGCAAATTTATCAAAATGATTGTAACCAGCCTTTTTTTTTAACAAAAATAGCTATTTTTCGCCTAATGATTTATTCATTAATTTTTTAAGAAATTCATGACAAATGATTTAAAAATATCTATTTTAATACCAACTCTTAATGCAGGGAAAGAATGGACAAAAATTCTTAAAAGTATTAATGAGCAAGCCTGTGAGTTTAAAAGTAAAATAGCAGTCGATTCCGGATCAAACGACGACACAGTGATTGAGGCTAAAAAATTCGGATTTGAGGTTATAGAAATTGAAAAAAGAGAATTTAACCATGGTGCGACTAGGCAACTATTAGTAGATGCATGTGTTGACAGTGATATTTGTGTTTTTATAACCCAGGATGCTATTTTAGCTTCTTCGCAAAGTATTAGTAACCTGGTTAAAGCTTTTGACGACCCTGGAGTTGGAATGGCATATGGCAGGCAGTTGCCTCATCTAAATGCCGAGCCACTGGAAACGCATGCCAGGTTATTCAATTACCCTTCTACATCTGAAGTGCTCTCAATAGCTGACCACAAACGACTTGGCTTTAAGGTGTTCTTTTGTTCTAATTCATTCGCTGCTTACCGGAAAAGTGCATTAGTTGCTGTGGGAGGATTCCCATCCGACTCGATTATGGGCGAAGATGCTATTATAGCTGCAAAAATGTTAATTGCTGGGTTAAAAAAAGCATATGTTGCCGAAGCAACTGTGTATCACTCTCACAGCTATACCCTTGATGAAGAATTTAAGCGCTATTTCGATACCCGGGTTTTTCATGAACAAAATAAATGGCTCATTAATAAATTTGGTAGGCCAACAGGAGAAGGAATTAAATTTACCAAGTCGGAATTAAAATACGTTTTTATGAATGATTTAAAAAGTATTTTTAAATCAATAACCTCGTTGGGGTCAAAATGGCTAGGTTATAAAAGCGGGAAGTATTACAAAAAAATTCCTACTAAGGTTTTAAGGATGTTATCGATGCATAAATACTATTGGAACGATTAAGATAGTAAGTTAATCAATCTGATGTAACGTTTTTATTTATCTTGAAGATATAGTCTGAATCGGTACTCACTTAAAATTCTTACTATTCATAGATCATTTATTGAACCTGGATAAGCATCCGTTCGCATTTTTTTTTCGAGGTTGGCTTTATATTATATAAAAAACGCCCTTATCAATACAATAAATCTGGTTCGTCTCATGATAGAAAAGACAATTTAAATAAATAAAAAATCAATAAAAAGTTTAGGAATTTATAGATTATTATGGTTTTATTTGAAAAAAGTTCCGTTTCATCTATTGACCAAGGTATTTCTCTTGTATTCAGCATTGATAATATAATAGGATATATGCCATACAACTAAGATTTAGCTTGGTGGATTAATAAATTAATTAATAATGACTTATTTAATTTTTGGAGGCGGGGGATTTATAGGCACTCACCTGGCCAACTATATAGCTGAACAAGATAAGTATAGCGAAACTATTTATAATTTAGATATAAACGGTAATGAAAATATTTATAGTAAGTATGTAAACATCGATGTACGCAATGCAATTGATCTGCAACTTGCTGATTTTTCGTCAACGATAATTTTTAATCTTGCTGCTGTACATATCACGCCTGGCCATGCTGAACATGAATATTTCGAAACAAATATAAGGGGTGCGGAAAATGTCTGCAATTTTGCCCGAAAACAAGAGATTAACACCATTGTTTTTACCAGTTCTATAGCTCCTTACGGTGTTTCTGAATATCTCAAAACTGAAGACACCTTACCCATGCCAAGCACCCCTTATGGCATCTCTAAGCTCATTGCAGAAAGTATTTATAAAATATGGCAGGCAGAACGGCCACAAGAACGAAAATTAATCATTGTAAGACCAGGAGTTGTATTTGGGAAAAATGAAGAGGGTAATTTTAGCAGGTTATATAATTCGCTTAAAAATGGATTTTTTTTCTATCCGGGCAGAAAAGACACCGTTAAGGCAGCCGTATATGTAAAAGACGTCGCACGTATTTTATATGAGACTTCACTGTTCGAAAATCCAGGGGTGGTCACATTAAATTTAACCTATTCCCCTGCACCAACAATTGAAACAATATGTCAAACTATCGCTCGTGTGACGAGCGTTATGGAACCTAAAGTTGTTTTGCATCCGCAAATATTGAAATGGGCTGCAGGAGTACTGTATGGCGTTACCAAGGTATTCGGCAAAAAAATTAGTGGTATACATCCGGATAGAGTAAAAAAGCTGATGATTTCAACAAATATTTCCGGTGAAAAATTAGACAATTCCCGTTATAGATTAAGATATACTTTGGAAGAAGCAATAACTGATTGGTTTAATGACTGTGAAAAAAGAGAATTAGGTTAAACAGTTTATATATTTTATACCAAACTAAATGTTTTTAAATTGTTTTGGTTGAAGTTTACAAAAAACGCAATTACAATAAATTCAATTTTTTGATAACAGATTATTTATAATTCAGTATTTTGGTTAACTATCATGATAAAGAGTTTTAGAGTATTCCTGCACTAAAATAAAATAAGTAAAAAAAATTATTTATTATTGATGATTTAAAAGGGTAATTCGCAATTAAATATTTGATCATTTCTTTTTAAATATAATTTATCTCGCCCTATGAAAAAAATATTTCCATTAATTTGTTTATCATTATTTGTACTTAAGTCCTTTTCTCAAACAGTAACAGTAGGAAGTTATGCTGAAAGTGTAGCACGTATGAATCAACTTTTAGGGGTAAGTGATGATTTATCTTCTTTTACTCAGCATCCAATAAATAGTGCTTTTAACAGCAAAGGTGATTCATCTATTCGAGGGATGGTCGCTAGTAAAAGCCTGTTTCCGAAATTGGATTTGTTTGGGGTTCCAATAGTTATAAAAGCACTTCCATTTAACTGGTTAAGTGATTATAACTCAAAATTGCCATTTGGATATAATAACGGGCCATTATATCCTAACGTTGGTTATCAAACAATGATAAGTGGCGGAATATTTATAAAGGCTGGAATTCTTAACATACAATTTAAACCAGAACTGGTACATGCGGAAAATGCCCCGTTTGCTACATTTGCTGATGTACAGGCTAATTACAAATCGCCACTTATTCCAGGTTTTTTTAATGTAATCAATGGTATAGATGCTCCTGAAAGATTTGGTCCTTATGGAATAAGTTATGCTGGCCTTGGCCAATCGAAAATAACGCTCAGTTATAAGAATATTGAAGCAGGTGTTTCAACAGAAAATATGTGGTGGGGGCCCGGGGTGCAAAATTCTATTATGATGAGTAATTCAGCTCCCGGCTTTTTGCATTGGACATTTAATTCAGCTAATCCTATTAAAACAATTATCGGTTCATTTGAATGGCAGGTGATAGGAGGTATATTAAAGCAATCAGGATATGCGCCTTACGACGCGGGCAAACTTGCTTATGGCGGAGATGCTTACTATATCCCTAAGCCAAAAGTTAACAGATATATATCTGCCTTTACTGCAAACTGGCATCCTAAATGGATTGATGGATTGTATTTAGGTGTTTCGGGATACGATTACATGAATAAGGATACCGGCTATAATAAGCGCAGTATTTTAAAGAAATATTTTCCGGTTTTTTCACCTTCTTCTCCTCAGACAAATCAGTCTGTTGGTTCAGGAGGATTATCGAACCAGGGAGATGGACAGGATTATGCTTATGCGGTAAATATTCGCCAGGTTTTAAGCAAATATAACGCTGAAATATATTTTGAATATGCCCGTAATGATCAGGTTGCAAACCTGAAAGATTTTATATTGGAACCGGAACATTCCTCTGCATATACTTTTGGTGGAAGTCGGCTGTTTAATTTGCCAGGGAATCAATTTTTTCAGGTAAAAATGGAGTTAACTCATTTGCAAGTACCCGCAAGCTTTCTAGTAAGAGCAGAACCTTCCTGGTATGTTCATATAACTGATCCCAGGGATGGCTATACAAATGAAGGGCGTTATATTGGAGCCGGAATTGGCCCCGGAAGCAATAGTCTTATGCTTGACCTCAGTTACATAAGAGGTTTATCATCGTTTGGAATAAAGTTTGAAAGATACGTGCATGACCAGGACTTGTACTATAGCGGGTTAGCCGGCACAACCAATTTTACTTCAAATTGGGTTGACCTTTCTAGTACTTTTTATGCCAACATGAAATTTAAGAAATATCTTATTGCCCTGCAATACACGCCTATCACAACATATAACTACGAATATCTTCAAGGTTCTGTCATAAAAAATACCCACGCCCGGATTAACTTAACCTATTTTTTTGACTAAAGTATAAATGGTCAAAAATTATAAATTACTCCCGGTAGCTGCGCTGTTTGTGGATTTTATCATTTATTTAAATTAAAAATTATAGTAATACCAGCACTTGTTTTTATATTTTAGAAGTTCGTAAAAATTATGTCGCTGCTTCACCGGGTTGGTTTAACTTTTCTTAAAAATATTGGTCCTGCACTAGCTAAATCATTAGTTAGTTATTTTGGGGATGCTGAGCATGTTTTTACTGCTTCCAGAAGCAAACTGCTTAAAGTGCCAGGTATAGGTGAAAAAACGGTAAGCCAATTAAACTTTGATGAGGCATTGAAAAAAGCTGCCGAAGAGATAAAATATATTGAAAAAAATAAAATCGATGTCGTTTTCTATACTGATAATACCTATCCCAAAAGATTAAAAAACTGTAACGACTCGCCTGTATTACTTTTTTCAAAGGGAAATGCAAACTTAAATTCCCAGCATATTATTAGCATAGTTGGTACCCGTAATGCCACCGAGTATGGTAAGCAACTATGCAGGCAATTGATTGAGGAGTTAAAGCAATACAATATTTTAATTGTTAGCGGTTTAGCTTTGGGAATAGATGTTGCCGCGCATAAAGAAAGCTTAAAATTAGATGTGCCAACATTAGGCGTATTGGGCCATGGCCTGGATAGAATGTATCCAAGCCAACATCGTTTAATAGCAGAAAAAATGCTCAACAATGGTGGTCTGTTAACTGAATATCCATCTGGAACAATTCCCGACAGGGAAAACTTTCCGCAACGTAACCGTATTGTAGCCGGGATTGCCGATGCCATTATTGTAGTTGAAGCAAGTGTAAAAGGAGGCGCGCTGATCACAGCCGAAATAGCTAATTCATATAATAGGGACGTTTTTGCTTTTCCGGGTAGGATTGGGGATGAATACTCGGAAGGCTGCAATTTTTTAATACGTAACAACAAAGCAGCATTGTTAACGTGTGCCGCAGACCTTGCCTACATTTTAGGGTGGGAAATAACTGATAGCTCAAAGCCGGTTGTAGAACAATTTATGCTTCCAATTGATCTTACAGCCGAGGAAAGAATAATATTTGACATCTTACAGCATCACAAAGCTCCTATCGCAATAGATGACCTTACCATAAAATCCAGTTTAACAATCAGCCAGTTGGCGATGAATTTATTGAATATGGAATTGCGGGGTTATATACGTTCGTTACCGGGTAAAACGTATTGTATTAGTTGAGAAACTTTTTGATCTTTATTCTTTTGGCGAACTATAATAAACCAGCTTACCTGTATTCCCGCTTATTGATGCCCAATCATTCGTTTCAAAATCAATTACTGCAACTGTGCTGGTATGTACTTCTCTTGTTTCCCCGGTTAAATACTGAAGGATATAACTTATTCCTGGGTTATGCCCAACCAGAGCGATAAAATCATAATTATCAGGCAAATTATTAATTACCTTAAGTAATGTTTGCTGCGTTGCCTCATATATAGCTTTATTTGTTTCTGGATCTGGTAATAAAAGGTGGTCTGCAAATATTTCTGCCGTTGTTTTTGTGCGCAGAGCCGGGCTTGTTATAATAATTTGCGGGATTAGTGATTTATCTTTAATCCTGGCTGCCATAAAAGTGGCATCCTGTATGCCAATATATTTTAGAGGCCTGTCGATATCTTTCCCCAGGGAATCTTTTTCTGCTTTGGCGTGCCGTATCAACATTAATTTTTTCATGGCTATATGTTTTATTACCCGGCTTTTAAATTCAACTTTAGGGCTTATTAAAAAAATAAAGCCCGTTACAAAATACAATTAATTGTATTCAAATGAACATAAAATTTATATAAATTGATTTTGAAAAATAGCCGGCATCTTGCTATTGCCAACAAGTTAGCTTATAAATTTAATTAAACTACCAGCAATTGTTTCAGGAGGGATATTATATAAGCATGCGTAATCTTTACGAAAGCACGGTTTGTTGCCATAAATTGAACATGGCCTGCACTCAATATCATCTGCAACTATGTTGTTTTCTGATTGGCCATACCCTAAAAAGCCGGCGTAATGATGTGTAGCGCCCCAAACGGATATTACCGGGATCCCTTCAAGTGAAGCAAGGTGCATGCCTGCCGAATCCATGCTCATCATCACATCCAGCTGGCTGATAAGATTAAGCTCTTGTTCCATTGACAGGCGCCTTACCATCGAAATGACCGTTTTGTATTTTTTCTGCCACTGCAGGCAAATTTCCTCTTCAAGCAGGCTGCCTCCGAAAAGGAATATCGTAACATTTTGGTAATCCAGCAATTTAATAACCTCTTCAGTTTTATCAAGCGGATAAATTTTGCCTTTGTGCTTTGCAAAAGGAGCTATACCAATCCACTGATTTTTTTTTTCACCAATCATCGCTTTAACTTCATCTGTTAAAATCTGCGTCTTTTTTAATAATTGATGATTAAGATTAACCGGAACTCCCAATTTTCTAAATACGTCCGCATAGCGTTCGGTAGTTAACTTGAGCGGTTTTAATACTTTTCCCGGAAACCTGGTTAAAAGTTTTTTTTCTGCCCGGCCCTTATCAATACAGCTATAAATTAACCCGGATAGCCTAAAGAGCTTTCTTAGTAGTTTGGTTCGTAAATTATCGTGAAGATCAGCCAGCGCGTAATACCTGGCCTTCTTTTTAAGGGAGCGGAATAATTTTATAAGGCCAGGTAGTCCTTTAAATTGATAGTTTAGGTCGGCAGGATAAAAAGTAAGGCGGGAGATGTTGTTGAAAAATGCAGCAAATTCAGGTCTTGAAACATAAGTGATCTTTATATCCGGATTTTGATCAAGAAGGGCTTTTACAACAGGAACTGTCATGGCTACATCACCCATGGCCGAAAAACGAATAACCAGTATGTGTTTTAAATGCGGCATTATTTTTTGCTATTGTACAAAACGGGATTCAAATCCGGGTCGTTATACATTTTCATCTGGCGATATACTTTCATGTATTTTTTACCTTTTTGTATATCGTCCATTAACTCATCAATTGCCAATGAAAGATCAGTTTTTTGCTGTTGCAGAACATTCAATTTTGCCTTGCATTGATTTAAATGCTGCTCATTAATATTTATCCTTATGGTTTCTTCGTACATATGATAAATTTTCAGAGCCAGGATAGAAAGTCGGTCAATAGCCCATGCCGGGCTTTCTGTATTAATACGCGCCGAGGGTAACGGCTTTAAATCCTTGTACTTTTCCAAAAAGTAACTGTCAATTACTTCAACAATATCTGTACGTTCCTGGTTAGAGCTATCAATGCGGCGTTTCCATATCAGCGCTTTAGCCGGATCGATAGCGGGATTACGCACTTCGTCTTCCATATGCCATTGTGCTGTATCTATCCAGCATTTAGTATATAGCAAGTTTTCAAAGGAGCCTGCTTCGTAAGGGTTTTCACAGGCTTTATCAATGTCATTATATAAATGATAATTTTTTATAGCCAATTCAAAAACCTGGTTACAGTGATTACTGATCATCTTGCTAACTTCTTGCTTTAATTTTGTTTATAATTGAGGTTGATGAATATCCCTCAACAAAGTTAATGGTTTTAACTTCACCGCCGTTTGCAATCACTTCCTTGGCCCCCACAATATCATCCACTGAATAATCAGCACCTTTTACTAATATATCAGGCAATAACGCAGTTATGATATTAAATGGTGTGTCTTCTTCAAAAATCGTTATGCCATCCACAAAAAAAAGTGCTGCCAATAGTGCAGCCCGGCTATTCTGATCATTTACAGGGCGATCATCACCCTTTATACGTTTTACAGAACTATCTGAATTTAAACCTATAATCAGCTTATCTCCTAGCTCTGCCGCTTGTGCCATATAGGTAATATGCCCAATGTGCAGCAGATCAAAAACACCGTTGGTAAAAACCACCTTTTTACCGTCTGACTGCCATTGGACAACCAGGTTTTTAAGCGATACAAGATCTGATATTTTATTTAACAGTGTTCTTTCTATGTCGTCTCTCATGGATTATTTTAGACTTGATTAATCTATTAATTAAAATAGGTCGTCTACGGCTTTGCAAAGTATATGCCCAATAAGAATATGCATTTCTTGTATCCTGGCGGTAACTTGCGAAGGTATAATAATGTTCAAATCGCAAAGCCCGTTCATTTTACCGCCCTCCCGGCCAGAAAGACCCAGGGTTTTACAATTAATCTTTTTAGCCGCCTGGAATGCGTTTAGTATTCCCTGGCTATTGCCACTGGTAGAGATCCCGATAAATAGGTCTCCTGGTTGTGCCAAGGCTTCCACCTGCCTCGAAAATACATGATCATACCCATAATCATTAGCAATGGCTGTTAAAGCAGAGGTATCAACCGTTAACGCTATGCCCGGTAATGCTTTGCGTTCTTTAACAAAGCGGCCGCATAATTCGGCAGCAATGTGCTGTGCATCTGCAGCGCTTCCGCCATTGCCTGCCAGTAAAACTTTGTTTCCGGCCTTTATAACCGAAGTAATCATTTTGCATCCGGCTTCAATATCGTCAGTAAGCAAATTAATTACTTTTTCTATTAATTGCTGATGATCGTTAAGTTCTTCAATAACCATTATTGTAATTAAGAGATTAGATTATTAGCGGTTAGATAATAAATTGTTCATCTTATCATTTTCCATATCACTTAAGATTTCTTCAATGGTGGTATTCGCGCTGCCTACGCGTCTTATTACTATGGCAGCAGCATGATTTGCCAGTTCACATGCGTCCTCAACTGCAAAGCCTAACGCAATAAAATAAGCTATTGTAGCAATCACTGTATCTCCGGCTCCGGTAACATCAAAAACCTCCGTTGCTTTTACGGGTAGCAGTTTGCTGCTTTCCTTAGTTAAAATGGCCATCCCTTCTTCTGACAATGTAACTATTAAAAATTCTGTTTCAGTTTGCTCAAAAATAGTTTTTGCTGCGATTTCCAAATCCCCAATATTGCTTATTTTTTCCACTTTAGCGGCATCTGCAAGCTCTTTCCGGTTGGGTTTTATAAGATAAGCTCCTTTATATTTTTCATAACTTAATCCCTTAGGATCAATGATTACTTTCTTTTGATGTTCATTTGCTATCTTTATGATGTGTTGAGTTAAGCCTAACGTAAATAACCCCTTATTATAATCTGATAATAAAATAATATCAACATCATTGATATAGGTAATTAACTTATCTGTTAACTCATCCTCTAATTTTTTTGAAATCGCATCTGTTACTTCTCTGTCTACTCTAACCAATTGGTGGTTTCCCGCTAATATACGCGTTTTAATGGTGGTTGTCCGGCTATTATCTTTAATGATCGCATTGGTTTTAACACCCTCATTTTCCAGGAGTTCAATTAATTGAATACCCTGCGTATCATTTCCAATTATCCCTGCAACAGTTACCTTAGCGCCAAGAGAAACCAGGTTTTGCACAACATTACCGGCACCTCCCAGGGTGGTGGACTCAGTTTTAATATTTACTATTGGCACCGGTGCTTCCGGTGAAAGCCTGGTTGCACTCCCCCATATATAATGGTCAATCATTAAGTCGCCGATCACCAGTACTGAAGGCTTTTTTTCAGATGATTGAATTGATCGTACTTTATTAATCATATCGATTTAATTATTTAGCCTGTTTTTTTAAAGTAAAAAAATCATTAATTTCTTGCAATGATAACGCATTCAGGCATCTTTCCTTATATAAACCGCCTTTACGCGCAATTAATAATCCAAAGCGGGTATCCAGGAAGCCTTCATTACGGTGAGCATCAGGATTAATTGACAGCCAAACACCCCTGTCAAGTGCGTATTGGTGCCAACGCCAATCCATATCTAACCTCAGCGGGTTAGCATTTATTTCTATTACTACCTTATTGGCCGCGCAGGCATCAATCACTTTTTTATAATTGATAGGATAGCCGTTGCGACTTAATAATAATCTCCCGGTTGGATGTCCTATGATGGTGGTAAACGGATTTTCAATAGCTTTTATCAGGCGTGAAGTCGCTTTTTCTTCATCCATTTTGAGTATGGAATGTACCGAGGCAACAATAAAATCAAATTTTTTCAATATTTCATCAGGGTAATCAAGCGAGCCATCATACAGTATGTCTGATTCAATACCTTTAAAAATATGAAAGCCGTTTAGTTTTTTATTCAGGTGATCAATTTCTTCCTGCTGTTGTAATACCCGTTCAATACTAAGTCCTTTCGCATAAAATGCGCTTTTGCTATGATCGCACATACCAAGATATTGCAGCTTTAACTCATCACGGCAATATAAAGCCATTTCTTCAACAGTATTTATCCCGTCGCTCCAGGTGCTGTGATTATGTAGGGTCCCTTTAAGATCATGATGGGTGATTAATTGAGGTAACGTGTTTTTTTCAGCCCTTTCGATAAATACCATACCCTCGCGTAGTTCAGGCTGAATAAATTCCATGCCTGCCTTTTTGTAAATCAGGTCTTCACTTATTGGCTGATCTATGGTATCAGCGGTCCTGCTTAAAACTTCCTTAACATGCTCATTGTCGCCCGTCTGGATAAATAATTCCTGGTAATAATATCGTTTCTCAATGCATACAATGCTAACCTGCAAACCATTGTGTAATTTGCCCACGATATGATTCCCTTCAGCTTTTAAATCCTCCAGAATATCTGATTGCAGAAGTGTATTAAAGGCCATCTCCTCTTCGCGGCTCCCCAAAACGATAACCAGTTTGGTAATGATTTCACAACAGCGGCGAAACTCACCTGCACAGTCTATCAATCCATTCGGGAAAATACTTTTTAGTTGATCAATAAGTTGGTTTACTTCAGGCTCAATATGGGCATATAAAAACTTACCATTGCTTGCCATGGCAAATTCAATGGCTTTACCGATGTCTTCCTGCGTTTTTAAACCGAACCCTTTCGCTTCAACCAGCCGGTTCTCGTTACAGGCATAAAACAATTCACCTATATTTTCAATTCCCAGTTCCCGCCAAATGACGGCTACTTTTTTAGGGCCAATGCCTTTAATGCCCATCATTTCAATAACTCCCTGAGGTGTTTTTTCAAGCAGTTCTTCCAGCTCAGTCATGGTGCCGGTTTGCAGCAACTCGGTAATTTTAGAAGCTGTACTTTTACCTATGCCATCAATTTTTTCAAGCTCTTCTGTTGTTTTAGTTTTAACGGGAAAAGGCAGCTTATCCACTTTAAAAGCCGCATTTGCCATTGATTTTACCTTAAAAGAATTTACCTCGTGCAGTTCCATTAATTGGGACAATAAGCGAAGTTTTCGTGCTATGGGTTTGTTTTCCATATTTAGATTGAAAGGTGTAAAAATACGAAAGCAGGATGTAACGGGAGATGTTTTGTTAAATGATATTTTAAATTAGATAAAAATTAAAAGCCATCCTTAAATTGAGGGATGGCTTTCCAATAAAATGTATTTTAAACTAATTAATTGAAATATCATAAGGTAACCTTGCCTGCGGGGTGCGCATCATTTGGGTTACACCTTTTATTTGTTCGTAGTATTTAAAATTATCGCCGAGCTCCGATTTTACAAAATGTGCTTTTATTTCGGCGCTCATATTTAAGCCAAACTTGTTTAAAAAGCTTTTTTGCTCAGGGTAGGAGACCAGTTTATAGTTTTTTAGTTTAGCCATCTTTGCAGCTGATGTTACAGCATCATTTATATTGCCTAAACGGTCAACCAATCCTATTTTTAAAGCCTGTGTGCCTGTCCAAACGCGGCCCTGTCCAATGCTGTTGATAAAAGCCTGCGTTTTATGCCTGCCGGTTGCCACAGCCTTTGTAAATTCATCATAGCCATGGTCCACCTGGTTTTGCAGTATACTTCTTTCTTCGGGAGTTAACGGCCTGCTTACCTCACCGAGGTCGGCATATTTACCTGTCTTTACGCCATCGAAAGTAATGCCCAGCTTGTCATTGAAAAACTTCTGCATATTTGGAAGAATTGCGAAAATTCCTATTGACCCGGTAATGGTATTAGGCTCGGCAATTATTGAATCAGCTGCGCACGAAATATAATATCCGCCTGATGCAGCATAGTCGCCCATGGAAACAATAATAGGTTTTACTTTTTTTGTCAGCATTACTTCCCGCCATATCACATCTGATGCCAGCGAGCTTCCGCCTGGTGAATTCACACGTAAAACCACGGCTTTTACTTTATTATCCAGCCGTACCTGGCGTAACGCTTTGCTGACCCCTTCGGATCCGATATTGTTGTCATTGCCATCGCCGCCATTAATTTCGCCGGAGGCATATACAACTGCTATATGGTTTTTTGATTCCTTTTTATCGTCAGCCCCTTTTTGATCTTCGCTTTTAGCATAGTCGCCCAGTTCAACGGTTTTTAGATCTTGTTTAGCATCAAGTCCGGTACGGCCCTTTAACTCATTTAAAATTTCATCTTTATATTTAAGGCCATCTACCAGTTTGTATTTCAGTGCATCTTCGGGATATCTGACCTTTAGCTCATTAGCATAATTGAACAGGGAATCTTTATTGATGTTACGGCTTTTGCTGATACCGGTTAAAAAATGATCGTATAATGAACCCAGGTAGGAGGTAACTTGCAAACGGTTAGCATCACTCATTTTAGTAAGGAAAAAGGGTTCAACGGCGCTTTTATAAGTGCCTACTTTTATAACCTGCACATCAATCCCTAATTTGTCAAGTGCTCCCTTTAAAAAGGTAACCTGTTGATTAAAGCCATGAAATAAAAATATGCCTTTGGGATTAACATAAACCTTATCGGCTACAGATGCCAGGTAATAAAAGCCCTGACTGTAAATTTCGGCATAAGCGACAATGAATTTTCCGGATTTTTTAAAGTCGAGCAAGGCGTTACGTATTTCTTCTGAAGTTGCCTCGCCAGGGGTAACGTCGCTTTCGTTCAAAAATATACCTTTTATGTTATCGTCAGTTTTTGCCCTTTTGATATTTGCAAGGATATCGTTAAGTCCCATTGTTTTTTCGCCGTCGATACCTAAAAAGCTCAAGCCAGACAAAGGATTGTTTGGTGTGCGCTCTGAAATAGGATAATTGAATGATATCTGCAAAACTGAATTTGAATCAACCACGGGCGTTTTATCACCACTGGCTGTGATTATTCCTATAATGACAAATACAAAAATGATGGTAATTAAAAGAACACCTACCATGCTGGCAAGTACAAATTTGAAGAATTGTTTCATTAACTGCTATAAATCTTTTATCTATGCAAACTTAGTAATTCAGTACGTTATTGTTAAGAGCATTGTACATAATATTTGTTACAACATGATTAATGTTTTTTTACTACTAGGCAGTAATCTTGGCGACCGGCGTTTGTTTATTAACCAGGCAATTAAACTGATAGCAGATGATATTGCCCCGGTATTAAAGGCTTCATCGTTATATGAAACCCAGGCCTGGGGTAAAAATGATGCCCCGGATTATCTTAACCAGGTAGTTGCTTTACAAACCGGTTTATCGCCGCAAAATGTTCTGGAGAGAATATTACACATAGAAAATATGCTGGGCAGGCGGCGGCAAGAAAAATGGGGCTCACGGACAATTGACATTGATATATTATTTTACGGACAGGAGATTGTTAATGAGCCGGCGCTACACATTCCACATCCTGAGTTGCATAAACGCAGGTTTACGTTAGAGCCTTTAGCAGAAATAGCACCTGAATTTGTACATCCGTTACTAAATAAAAATATTTTACAGATCAAAAGTGAACTAAAAGATGACTTGATCGTAAAAAAGTTATAATTTTGGAAAATAGTAAGCCTTCATATGTCACATATTTTGCCCGATCAGGATCTTGACCTTTCTTTCTTATACGAAATTGCCGATGGCAGTACAGAGTTTATTGTTGAATCTATCGACATGTTTCTGCATCACACACCAGAAATGTTAGAGACAATTACTACCGCTATTGCTGATAAAGATTGGACTGTTGCAGCTGGTGCTGCACATAAATTAAAGCCTAATCTTGGTTTTTTTGGTATGCCGATAAGTCAGGCAACCATTCAGGAGGTTGAACTAATGGCTAAGGCAGGCGCTCCTGATCCTGAACTATTGATTTCAAAGTTTAATGAAGTAAAACAAATGGTTTCTGTCAATTTAGTTACACTGAAAAAAATAAGAGCAGAAAAGGAAGCTGAATTGTAAACAGTGATCAGAGATTTGAACTCTAATCTTAAACTTCTAATTTCCTGATTGAAAAAGTATAGCTTTCCATAATAAGATTAGCTAACAAATTTTTGCAGGCCTCATCAACTTTATTATGTGCGGTTTCTGTACTATCTGCTTCAATTTCCAGCGTTATATGTTTGCCAATGCGTACGTTCTGTATTTCGGCTAAACCCAGGTTTTTCATGCTTCCTGTTACTGCTTTTCCTTGGGGGTCAAGTATTTCTTTTTTTGGCATTACGTCAATTTCAGCCTGGAACTTTGTCATTTGTAAATTTGAATTGAATTATGGATAAGGTGATATAGATAAATATAACCACCGGAACTGCCGCAAATTTAAAAAATAGTATCAGTATTGCTGAAAATAACAATAATAAATAGCGGAAAATATTTTCGTTAAAGTCGCTGTTCTTAAATTTAAGCGACATCATTGGCACTTCAACTACCAGTAATGAGCACATAACAACTATAAAGCACGACAGTACATAAGGGTTTACCAAATAGGGGGTAAAATACCTGTTGTGATGATCCAGAATTAACGGGAATGAAGCAATAAGAATTGCATTTGCAGGGGTTGGCAATCCTATAAAATGTTCTGCCTGACGTGTATCGACATTAAATTTAGCCAGCCTTAATGCCGAAAATACCGGTATTAAAAATGCGATAAAGTTCAAATAAGGGCTAATGTTATCTATTTGCCGGGCCTGTAAAAGCAGCTGATACATTATTACCGCTGGTAACACCCCAAAACTTACGATGTCGGCCAGGGAGTCAAGATCTTTACCTATTCCTGAAAATGCTTTAAGCACCCGTGAGGCAAGCCCATCAAAAAAATCAAATATAGCCGATAGGAAAATAGCGTAGGCAGCAGCAATAAGCTCTCCTTTAAAGGCTAAAACGATACCGATGCATCCACTAAACAGGTTTGCACAGGTTATGGCATTCGGCAGGTGTTTTTTGAGGCGAATCTTCATTCCGCTATGAAGGTATCAAGATTTTTGTTAAGTATTTATGAAGTTAGATATTAACTTGCTGCTAATATAACTTCATAAACACTAAATTATTACGAATTCATTGATATTAGAAATTCTTCGTTGGTTTTTGTGCCTTTTATCTGGGCCTGTAAAAACTCCATTGATTCCTGTGAATTCATATCAGCCAGGTGATTACGCAGGATCCAGATCCTTTGTAAGGTATCGCGGTCAAGCAACAGATCATCACGGCGGGTACTCGAAGCTGTAATATCGATAGCCGGGAATATTCGTTTATTGGAAAGCTTACGGTCAAGCTGAAGTTCCATGTTACCTGTACCCTTAAATTCTTCAAATATCACCTCGTCCATTTTTGATCCGGTTTCTGTTAACGCGGTAGCAATAATAGTTAATGAACCACCATCTTCAATATTACGGGCGGCGCCAAAAAAGCGTTTTGGTTTATGAAGGGCGTTTGCATCAACACCACCGGATAATATTTTACCGGAAGCGGGAGCAACCGTGTTATATGCACGTGCAAGGCGGGTTATTGAGTCAAGTAAAATCACTACATCATGCCCGCACTCTACCATTCTCTTTGCTTTTTCCAAAACAATATTGGCAATTTTAACATGCCTTTCAGCAGGCTCGTCAAAAGTAGAAGAGACCACTTCTGCGCGTACGCTACGGGCCATATCGGTTACTTCTTCCGGACGTTCATCTATCAATAATATGATCAGGTAAACTTCGGGGTGATTTTTGGCGATGGCATTGGCAACATCTTTTAACAGCATGGTTTTTCCCGTTTTTGGCTGGGCAACTATTAAACCGCGCTGTCCTTTACCGATAGGCGAAAACAGGTCCATGATACGGGTTGAATAATTACCCGCATCAGTAAACAGGCTCAGCTTTTCTGAAGGGAAAAGGGGCGTTAAGTGATCAAATGGAACCCGGTCACGTACTTCGGCAGGGATACGGCCATTAATGGCCTCCACGCGAACTAAAGGAAAATATTTTTCACCTTCTTTTGGCGGTCGTATGCTTCCGCGTACGGTATCGCCGGTTTTAAGGCCGAAAAGTTTTATTTGCGACTGTGATACATAAATATCATCAGGCGAGGTTAAGTAATTATAGTCGGATGAACGTAAAAAACCGTATCCGTCAGGCATAATTTCCAATACGCCTTCATTTACAATTACGTTATCAAAATCAAGATTTATCGCCGGTTCCTGGCTTTTTTGCTGGTTGCTTTGGTTATTCACCTTCCGCTCAAATTTCTGCGGGCGAACTTCGTTGGTTTGCTCTTCTGATTTGTTTATATTTTCACCTTCCTGAGCAATTGGGGAGCCTTCTTCACCTTCACTGGCAGTTACCTGTACATTTTCTTCCTCATCGGCTGCAGTCTCGTCATCCGGCATATCGAATAAATTGGTATCATCCAAAGGTACCTCTACACGGGGTTCATTACTATTTTTAACCACGCGTATTCTTTTGCGGACTTTTTCAACCGGTTCAGCAGGGGTTTTTTCAACTACTGCATAATTGCTGTTAACCGCCTGTTGTTGTGCACGGGCAGCTTCAATTAATTGTTCCTGCTCAACTATCCTGGTAATTAATTGTGCCTTTCTAAGGTCATCAGCCTCTGCTATACCTAAATTTCTGGCAATATCGCGCAACTCAGAAACGAGTTTGTCGTTCAATTCGTTTGTATCAAACATATTATGAATTATAGTTCAAAATGATTTTTAATTTGAGTATTTTTTGTGATTGTATATATTTTTCACTGGTATTAAGGATCGAGCTATGTAAAGCTGTTTGCCTAAAAGTAAGGCTTTGTTTGTATTAGCTGTATTAGCAAATTCTACTTATATAGTTATGTATGAAGATGTTTTATTTGAAAGAAATTTGTTTGGCAACTTTGCTTTTGCAACATCTAAACCCATGTAAATATTAATAAAATAACCTGGAGTTTTAAATTGTTTCTTTAGTGCAAGAAAAATTTCAATGGAAAACACTGCAATTCTAATCAATTAATTTAAAAATTCAAATTATTTAAAAAAATATCCTTACTAAGCTAACACTTAGGTTAATTTTTAGTTTTTTTGAACATTAAAAAAATTATCCATTCTTCATGATTTCCCGCCAGCAGCTAATAGAACAGATCAAACAAAAAAAATCATTTTTATGTGTCGGCCTTGATACTGATATAGAAAAGATCCCCGAATTTTTAAAAGAATACGCCGATCCTGTATTTGAATTTAATAAAAGGATAATTGATGCCACACGTGATTTATGTGTATCCTATAAACCCAATGCTGCATTTTACGAAAGCAGGGGTGTAAAAGGATTGCAAAGTTTAATTGATACGTGGAAATACCTGCCGGCCGACTGCCTTAATATAATTGACGCCAAACGGGGCGATATTGGCAATACCTCAGATATGTATGCCAAGGCATTTTTGGACGAAAAAGCTGCCGGGATGAGCTTTGATGCCATAACGGTATCACCCTATATGGGACATGATACTGTGACATCTTATTTGGCTTACCCTGGTAAATGGGTGATCCTGCTGGCGCTTACTTCGTCTGCCGGGAGTAAAGATTTTCAATATTTAACTACCGACCATGGTTTTTTATACGAAGCAGTAATACAAAAAGCCAATACCTGGGCCGGGGCCGACCGTATAATGTACGTTGTAGGCGCTACTAAAAGCACGGAGTTTGTAAACATCCGCAAATTAGCGCCTGATAACTTCCTGCTGGTGCCCGGTGTTGGAGCGCAAGGGGGAAGCTTGCCGGATGTTTGTCGCTACGGAATGAATAAGGACTGCGGACTGATGATAAATGCTTCACGTTCCATTATTTACGCCTCTAATGGCAGGGACTTTGCCGAAGCTGCTAGAACCGAAGCGCAAAGTATGCAAAAACAGATGCAGGCGGAGCTGGAAAAGGCGGGAGTGATTTAGGAAAGATTCAAGAGTCAAGAATTAAGAACCAACACGCACGATAAAACTATGTCATTGCGAGGCACGAAGCAATCGCATACTATAACAGAGCGGTTATGCAAAGTTCGCGATTGCCACGTTCGTTCCTCACTCGCAATGACGTTTTTAACAACTTTATGGGGTAAACACAACCTTCCGTTCCGGAAATTTAGTTGCATAGCCGGCTACCATGCCTTTTATATAATCGTTACCGGGATATGGGGTGAGGTGTTTTTTGAGTTGGACCAGGTTATCCACATCAAAATAATGGGAGATATAGCCCATGCCGTAAAATTTACCTTTTTCAATTAACAGGCAACTGTGTTCATCATCGGTACGGCCTGCGTCCCTTATGGCAAATGTGGGAAGTACGTTGTTTAATTCATCAATGGCGGCACTTACTTTTTGGTTGTATTCATCAGGTGTTTCATGACCATGGCAGGCACAATTTTCACCATTTACACCTGTACATACTCCTGTATTGTTTTGTATGAAGCATAGTTTGGGACAAAGACCAAAGTTTTCAATTAATTGTAAAAGTAATGTGCGCCCTTCAAATAAGGTATTACAGCTATAAATGGCTCCTGTCATTTTCCGGTGTTTATCTACCACCAGTCGCATATAGCCGCGTTGGTCCTCAAAAGCATACAAGCTATATGCATGCTCAAAGCGCTTTAGCGAGCGGTTGTATTTTGGCCACAGGCGTTTAATTTCAACCGATTCTAATACAAAGGCAACCAGCTCCGTTCCGCATAACTGGAAAGTAATATGGCAGATATTTCTTAAAAACTCCTGTCGCTGGGGGCCGGGGTTATTGCCGGTAAAATGACTGCATACCCGCTTTTTCAGGTTTTTAGCTTTGCCAACGTAGATGACCTTTCCTTTTTGATCATGGAAATAGTAAACACCTGGCGATTGTGGCAAGGTTTCGATATCCTGTTTAGGCAAATGGGGTGGCAAAACCTGTTCTTTCGAATTTTGCTTTAAAGCGAGTGGAATATGATTTTGTGTATCCCTTTGCAATAACATGGAAAACAGTTGTGCAGTTGCTTCGGCGTCGCCTGCTGCGCGGTGCCTGCTTTCGTTCTCAATGCTCAAATGCCGGCATAGCTTACCCAGGCTGTAGGAGGGAAGGCCGGGAATAATTTTACGGCCAAGCCTTACCGTACATAGTTTATTGCATTGTAGCTCATATCCTGCCGCGGCTAAATGATAGCGGACAAAAGAGTGGTCGAAGTTTACATTGTGTGCGACGAATATTTTATTGTTAAGCAGGTGGTATACATCATGCGCTACATCCTCAAATGGCGGGGCATTTTGCACCATTTC
Source organism: Mucilaginibacter sp. (assembly GCA_028287865.1). Lineage (GTDB taxonomy): Bacteria > Bacteroidota > Bacteroidia > Sphingobacteriales > Sphingobacteriaceae > Mucilaginibacter. The sequence continues at coordinate 22,681 of JAQBOU010000183.1, forward strand.
ATTAGTTATTCCCGTTAAGGCGCTAATATAAATAGGTATTTCCCTTCGGGGATTTACCAATGTAGAGTAGCGTTCAATAATCTTTTTACCATTATGTATGCAAATGGCTATTTCTGTAATGCCATTTGCACTGGCATGCCCACCCGTAGTCTCAATATCAACAATCGCATACATGGATGTAAATGTAAGAAGATTATGCTAATTATTTTAGTTGAAATGTTTGAATGTAGGACAGACGCATTAATAAATACAAGACTGGGCTATTTTACCTAACCCCTAAATTGTAATTTCCTTAGTTCCATAGGGACTTTTGGTGGGTAGAAGCGTCCAAAAGAAGCACGAGGCATTCCTATAGGAACGCTTGGTGAATCTTGAACAAACATTCTACCCACGAAATATACCTACCGGCACATCATAAAAGAAAAAACACGCTTAAAAATTTTTAATGCCTCTGTCCTGGTTTGAATGTTGTAAAGTTTGGAAGTTGTGTGATCGCTTTAGACGCATAAAAAAACACCCGGTTGAATAACAACCAGGTGTCTTTTTATCTTGAATAGAAGGTGCAATATTCCAACCTTCAAACATTTCAATCTTACAACAAAGAATTACTTCTTCTTCGGCGCAGCCGATAACTGTTGTTTCTGGCGCATCATTTCTTCCATTTTTGCCTGGAAGCCACCTGTTTTCTTTTTTTCTTCAGGTTTCTTTTTATTTTCCTGGATCTGGGCATGAATCTTTTTGTCATCAACCATCAGGCGTATAATGTATTGCTGCAAAAAGGTCATCATGTTAGCAAGGAAGTAATAATAATTTAAACCTGCGGGATAGCTGTTCAAAAATCCAATAAACATAATTGGTGTGATGTAACCAATATATTTCATCTGCCCGCTTGCTCCTGATATCTGGTTATTGAAATAGGTATAAATAAGGGTAGAGATGGTCATCAGCAGGCACATTAAACTAAGGTGGTTACCAATGAACGGTATAGTTGGAAATGTAATTATTGCATCGTAAGTTGAAAGGTCATGCATCCATAAAAAGCTTTGGCCGCGCAATTCAAACAAACTCGGAAAAAAGCGGAAGAAGGCAATTACAATCGGCATTTGAATAAGTAACGGTAAACATCCGCCCAATGGATTTACGCCGGCTTTTTTATAAAGCTTTAAATATTCCTGTTGTAAAAGGGTAGGGTTATCATCGCCGACCTTACCTTTAATTTCGTCCATCTCCGGCTTTAGCACACGCATTTTGGCCATTGAAAGATATGACTTATAAGTAAGCGGTGATAAAACCAGCTTTAAAACAATGGTTAAGGCCAATATAATAAGGCCATAGTTCCAGTTAAACTGTTTCAAAAAATTAAATACCGGTAATACGGCAAAACGGTTAATGTATTTTAACGGTCCCCAGCCAAGGTCAACCTGTTTTTCAAGGGCATATCCCTGGTCTTTTAAAGTGGAATAACGGTTAGGGCCAAAATAAAACAGCATGGGGAAACTGCCATCCGCATTTTTGCTAAGTACCAGGTTGGCGCTCATCTGCTTAATATCGGTAGTGTCTGTTACATCGGTACTTACAGCCAGATTTGATTTGTCGAAACCCTTATCAGCAATCAAAACACTCGAAAAAAAGTGTGCCTTAAATGACACCCATTGAATCTTTTTATCAGTGATATCTTTTTGCTCATCCTTTGAAGCGCTCAGATAATCATTTTCCTGGTCGGTATTGTTATAATAAACGGTTGAATAGCGCCGTTCCTGCTCCATGTCCTTTTCCTGCTTGCGTACACTGGTAAGCCAGTTTAAGTTAATAGTGCTGGTATTTGCTACTACCTGGTCCAGCCCGGTTGGCTTTATAGTTAAGCCTACTTTATAGCCGGTACCCTTTAATGAATATATATAATCAATATACTGCGTAGGGCTGTAACTTAAACGCATGGTTACAGCACCAGAGTCCTGCCCGGCTACATTTAGCGAAGTTGCGTTTGGCGTGAAATATAGCTTGTCGGTATTTATACTGTTATTACCTGCGGTAAAGGTTAAGCCAAAATGATTGCGGCTGCCATCAAATAATATAAGCGGTTTTTTATCAAAGGTTTTAAAGTTTTTTAACTCAACTGAGTATACCTTTCCGCCATGCGTACTTAATTTTACAAGCAGATCTTTATTTTCGAGGGTGATCAGCTTTTCGGCGCCAACAGTAGTTGCTCCGAAGGGACTTTTTAAAGCGGCTGAATCAACGGTAACTTTAGTCGGAGTTTTTGCAGTATCAGTAAATTTAGCGCTGGCTTCTGCTGATTTTGGCAACTGACCTCTTTTTACTGAATCGGCATGTGCTTTTATTCTTTCTTTCTTTAAGTCCGTATCTGACGGTTTCATGAAATAAATGGAAGCACCCATTATTACCATGATCAGGAATAATCCTGTGAACGTATTTTTATCCATTTCTATATATCGTACAATTACCTATTGCTTACGGGCATAAGCCATCGAAGCGGCGACAAAGTTAATAAAAAGTGGATGCGGATTTGCAACTGTTGATTTTAATTCAGGATGAAATTGCGAACCGATGAAAAACGGATGGTTTTTAAGCTCCACAATCTCTACCAGGTTACTTTCAGGATTGATTCCCGACGGTGTTAAGCCGGCCTGTTCGTACTGTTTAACATACTCGTTATTAAACTCGTACCTATGCCTGTGACGCTCGGAGATATGCATTTTAGCATAAAATCTTTCAGCTTTACTTCCTTTTTTAAGATCACATGGATAAGCGCCCAAACGCATGGTGCCGCCTTTATTAACCACTTTTTTCTGTTCTTCCATCATTCCTATAACCGGGTGAGGGGTATCCGGGTTCATTTCAGTACTGCTGGCTTCTTTTAAACCGAGCACATTACGTGCAAATTCAACAACGGCACATTGCATGCCCAGGCAGATCCCGAAAAAAGGAATATTGTTTTCACGCACATAACGGATGGCTTCAATTTTACCTTCAAACCCACGCTCGCCAAAACCCGGTGCAACCAAAACGCCATGCAAGCCTTTTAATCTTTCAATAGCATTGCCCGGGGTTAATTGTTCCGATGGGATATATTCAACTTTTACGCGGCATTCGTTTTTAGCACCCGCATGGATAAAAGATTCAATGATAGATTTATAGGCATCTGGTAACTCAACATATTTACCCACCAGCCCTATTCTTACTTCAGATGTAGGGTTTTTTAAGCGGCCTAAAAAATCTTTCCAGTTTACCAGCTCAGGTTCAGTTTTATGCGGAAGCTTTAATTTGGTGAGCACCGTTTTATCCAGCTGCTCTTTCAGCATCAGTAAGGGCACATCATAAATAGTTGAAGCATCAATTGATTCAATTACCGCATTGATGTTTACGTTACAGAATAAGGCTATCTTTTTACGGATATCCATGTTAAGGTGGTGCTCTGTACGGCAAACCAGTATATCCGGCTGTATGCCATACTCCAGCAGCATTTTTACAGAGTGCTGTGTCGGTTTTGTTTTTAGTTCACCCGCTGCAGCAAGGAAAGGGATAAGTGTTAAATGTATCACCAGGGAATTACCAGAGCCAACTTCCCACCTGAATTGCCTTACTGCTTCAATATAAGGCAACGATTCGATATCGCCCACGGTGCCGCCCAATTCGGTTATTACAATATCATAATCTCCGCTTTCGCCCAGTATGCGGATGTTTCTTTTAATTTCGTCTGTAATGTGCGGAACTACCTGCACTGTTTTACCCAAAAAAGCACCCTCCCTTTCGCGGTTGATCACATTCTGGTAGATACGGCCGGTAGTAATGTTATTTGCTTTAGAGGTAGGGGTGTTTAAAAAACGCTCGTAATGACCAAGATCAAGGTCTGTTTCGGCACCATCTTCGGTAACGTAACATTCACCATGTTCATATGGGTTTAACGTACCCGGGTCAATGTTGATATAAGGGTCGAACTTTTGGATGGTTACCGAGTAACCGCGGGATTGTAGCAGCTTGGCTAAGGAAGCAGAAATAATGCCTTTCCCTAACGACGAGGTAACGCCGCCCGTAACAAAAATGTATTTAGTCATGATTTTTTTCCTGTTTGGCCCGGCTTTAGGGCCGAAACAAATTGTTTGTGTACGGGATACAAAAGTAGGAAAAATTTCGAGCTTAGATGGAAGAAAATGAAATGATTTGAAGATGGGAAATCAATTTAAAAATTTGGCAATTGATAGTTTAAATAATTTTCAAATCCTCAAATTATCTAATTTTCAAATTAATCAAATCTTCCGGCGTATCAATGGCATAAGTCTCCAATTCGGTTTCTGCAACTTTTATGCGGTAGCCGTTTTCTATCCAGCGCAATTGTTCCAGGCTTTCGGCTTTTTCAAGTGAAGACACAGGCAGCTTGGTGATCTGCTGCAATATATCAGCGCGATAGCCGTAAATGCCGATATGCTTAAAGTAGGTATAATAATTTAACCACTTTTGCTGCTCCTGTCCGCGGATGTGGGGCAGGGGGGAGCGCGAAAAATAAACCGCTTCAGAAAGTTTATTGATCACCACCTTGGGTGAATTTATATTGAACAATTCCTGTTCATTTTGCACCTTTTTTATGAGTGTTGCTATCTGGGTATCAGCATTGTTAAAACAAGCCGCCAGTTTGCTGATCTGCTCGGGATCTATATAAGGTTCATCACCCTGTATGTTAATGATCACATTATATTGGGGATGCTGTAAGGCCACTTCAGCGCAACGGTCGGTACCGCTTTGATGATCGGGCGAGGTCATGATTACTTCCCCTCCAAATTTCAGCACATGGTCGTAAATGCGGGTGTCATCGGTAGCTACGATCACTTCGGATAGATGAACACATTTTTTGGCCTGCTCATAAACCCGTTGGATCATGCTTTTGCCGCCAATATCAACTAATGGCTTCCCCGGAAAACGGGTAGATGCATAACGTGCGGGAATGATACCGAGAATGTTCATCAAAAGTTGAAGGTTGAAAGTTGTATGTTTAAGAAATTGGAAAATTCATTATTGTAATTCTGTTAAATACTATGTTGTTCGAAGTCTCTGACTTCGAACGGTTATGCGTGTAGTTTGTAACTACACGATCTGATTTATTTAATTTAAATCTTATCAACAACTTACGCCGGTATCGATCAGATAACTGACGTGGATTGTTTGTTTTTTAAAGTAGTCTGAAGACTACTGGCATATTGCATCCGAAGTCAGAGACTTCGGACAGCGGGATTTTGTGGTAAGCGTTGACGCTTACAATATTATCTGTTTAAGCGTCCACGCTTAAACATGCGTAAGTGGCCTGCAACATACAACCTATAACCTGCAACAAAATTTAAAACAGCCCGTTCAATTCCCTTTCAACCAGTTGCACAATGGTGGCTAGATCTTCGGTATTGTTAACGAAATCATTATTGTCTTTATCAATGATCAGCAGTTTGCCAAGTTTATAGCTGTTGATCCATTTCTGGTATTTATCGTTCAGTTTTGATAAATAATCAAGCCTGATGCCCGATTCGTATTCGCGGCCCCGGCGCTGGATATTATTAACCAATGTTGGTACCGATGCTTTCAGATAAATGAGCAAATCGGGCGGTTTGATAAATTCAGTTACATTATCAAATATGGATTGATAGTTCTCATAATCGCGGGTAGTCATCAAACCCATATCATGCAGGTTTTCGGCAAAAATATAGGCATCCTCATAAATGGTCCGGTCCTGGATAATATTATGGCCATTTTTCTGAATTTCGATGATCTGGCGATAACGGCTGTTCAAAAAATAGATCTGCAGGTTAAAGCTCCAGCGTTTCATGTCACTGTAAAAATCTTCCAGGTACGGATTATTATCTACAGCTTCATATAAAGGGTCCCATCCATAATTCTTTGCCAGTAATTCGGTAAGGGTAGTTTTACCGGCGCCTATGTTTCCTACAATTGCAATGTGCATGTTTTATATTTTTTTTCAGAACCTCGATTTGTCGAATTTACAGAATTACTTGAATTTTTAAGGGTTGATTTATATTTTAATTGCAGGATCGGCTGTTACCTATAGGTTAATTTATTAACTGTCGAGGTGTTGCCGCTGTTTGAATGCATTTCATGGAAAATGGGCAACACTTTGTTAGCCGGGATTAAGGTTCAGATAACGACTATTGGAATTAAAAGCTTCTGAAGCCGATAATTTCCCGCACTTCACGTATCGTTTTTGAGGCGCTTTCACGGGCTTTGATAGCACCGTGCCGCGCTACCTGGCGCAGGTAAGGGGCATCATTTGCTATATCATTGATCCGTTCGCGAATTGGCGCTGTAGCAATGATAATATCTTCGGCAAGCTGTTTTTTTAAATCGCCGTACCGGATCTGGCAGGTGTTGTATAAGTTATCAAAGTGTGTATACGTATCCGCCGATGAAACAACTTTTATAATATCAAATAGGTTTTGTATCTCAACAGGCTTTTCGGAGTTTTCAGCAGTAGGCCCACTGTCTGTAACGGCCCGCATTACTTTTTTGCGGATCATTTCCGGAGCGTCTGACAAGTATACCGCATTTCCTTCTCCTTCTGATTTACCCATTTTGCCCTTGCCGTCCAGTCCGGGTATTTTTACCAGGCTTTCGCTAAAATTGAAGGCGTAAGGTTCGGGGAAAAACTCGGTGTTGTATAGTCTGTTAAAACGATTGCCAAAAGTACGGGCCATTTCAAGGTGTTGCTCCTGGTCCTTACCTACGGGTACTTTTGTGGCTTTATGAATAATAATATCAGCGGCCATTAAAACGGGGTAAGTTAACAGCCCGGCGTTAACATTTTCAGGATTTGCGCGTACTTTATCTTTAAATGATGTGCTGCGTTCCAACTCGCCCAAGTAAGCGTTCATATTAAGGTAAAGGTACAGTTCGGATATTTCGGGTACATCAGACTGGATATAAATAGTTGCCCTTTCAGGGTCAATACCGGCGGCCAGGTATTCCACCAATACCTGTTTTATATTGCCGTGCAAATCGGCAGGGGTAGGATGGGTAGTTAACGAATGCAGATCGGCTATAAAAAAATAGCAGTTATATTCATGCTGCATTTTTACGAAGTTTTGTATTGCGCCGTAATAATTTCCTAAGTGTAAGTTTCCGGTTGAACGAATCCCACTAACAACAGTTTCCATGGGACGAAAGTAAGTAATTTTTATATTTTTGGTGAAGATGAAAATGATATTGAAGAAAGTACATACCTATCTTTATGTGATGAGTGTTGCCTTTATCTATTTTTTATTGTGGCCTTTATTCTATTATTTTTCACGTAATCCGTCGCGGTATAAAAATATGAGCAGGTTAAGGCGCATAGGGGTATTTATCAGCTCATTGCTGGTTGGCTTTTTTTACCGTTTTGAATATGAACAGCTAATTGACTGGAATAAAACGTATATCATCTGTCCAAACCATACTTCAAACCTTGATATTTCGGCAATGTGTATACTGGTAAAAGGCAATTGCAGTTTTATGGGAAAAGAGGAATTAAAGGAAGGTTTGGTTACCGGTTTATTTTTCCGGTCGGTGGATATACCTGTTAATCGTGAAAGTAAAATGTCGTCTTTCAGGGCTTTTAAAAAAGCTTCCGAAAAGCTTCAGGAGGGTACCAGCCTCATCATCTTTCCCGAAGGAAAGATAGCTGATGACTATCCACCTGCACTTCATCAGTTTAAAAATGGCCCTTTCAAATTAGCCATCGAATTTAAAATCCCTATTATACCGGTATCCTCCACCAATGCCTGGAAAATGCTGTGGGACGATGGTGCAAAATATGGAGCCAAACCTGGAGTTTGTGAATATTTTGTACATAAGCCAATTGAAACAGCGCATCTTACTTCTGCCGATGTGGATGCTTTACGGGATGAGGTTTATAATATTATTGAGCAAAAGATAAATGGTTATGTGGCGGCCGAGTTTAATCAATAAAATTATTTAACCTCATTTTACGCTCTTTTCGAGAAGTAAAGAGGGTTGGCCGGCAGCGATGCCTTTGAGTCAACTCTGCGTTATGAATTGGTTTTAATGCCGCACGATATTCTACTCAACACGTGCATGATGCCATCTGCCTCAAATTTAAAAAGTATAACCGATAACCAATTCGGCCTGCTTTAATACCTTCTTTATTGCTATTATTGTTTCAAAAAGAAACTTGCATTATTTAGTATGAGGCAATTTTTATTAAAATATACCAATAACACATTGTTAGCTATAATTATCCTGCTGGTTATTTTCAGGGTTTGTAGTTTGCACAAACAGCACTTTGACGATACAGATGTGGTGAATAGGGAAATAGATCCCTTTAAAAAATATTTCACCCCCGGCAATAATATTGGTTTTGACGACAGAACAGAAAATGCAGGCCTGTACATGACCATGGAATACGTTGTAGCCCCGCGAATTATATCAGGAAGATCAAATACCGACACTGTTATATTGACCGAAACCAAAGGCGATAAATTAATAAATATCCCGAATTACCGTACAATAGCCAAAAGCGAGTATGATAACAGGATTATTTCGCTCATTACTAAAGTAAAATAACATGATCCACTTAATAATTACTTTAATTAATATTTTTTTATTATTCGCCGGAATTTATACAGTTGTAAAAAAGACCTCAGTAGCTCATACCAAAGTAACGACACTATTAAACTCCATACTGATTCAGCTGATAACAATAAGCTTTTTGTACTTTTTGATGCTGATGCTGAAGCAGGATTTTACCAGGTTATTGATATTGCTTTCCATTGTTAATTTATCAGCCTTTTACTATACCAAAAATTCAATAAAGGAAATTTTTAAGAGTGAGCCTTCACCATCTTTTAACTATACCAGGTTCTGGGCTTTAAGCACTGTGTTTTTCTTCACTGTTTATTTCGCTTTGTTCTCCAGCAAACATGGCGAATGGGATGCCTGGGCCATATGGAATTTGCACGCAAAGTTTTTGTATTATCCGGAGATCTGGCAGCGTTTATTCTCAACAAAACTAACTTATACCCATGCCGATTATCCTTTGATGCTTCCATCTATAGTTGCTTTTTTTTGGCGGAGTGTTAACGCTACGGCAGCTGAGGTCCCTGTGCTTTTGGCCTATGGGGTGTTATTGCTGATTCCTTTACTGGTATATTATTCATTGATAAAGAAAGGTTTAAGCTTTTATGCCTGTATAGCACTGGCAATTTTTGTTATCGATATAAATTATAAATTCCTGGCATGCGCCCAAATAGCTGATTCATTGCTGTCGTTGCTAATTTTGGCGGTATTTATTCAGTATCAGGAACTGAAAGACTCCGATAGTGATAAGGCTTATATTTTAGGTTTTATCTGCGCATCATGTGCCTGGGTTAAAAATGAGGGGATGGTATTTTACATCATATTTACCATTGGCTTTTTATTGACGAATATCAAAAACCTTCAAACTTTTAAAAAATATCTAATGGGCATATTAGTGCCTACGCTGTTTCTTATTGCCTTTAAAGTGTTTTATGCTCCGGTTAATGATCTGGTTGCAGCCAACAGCAAGGGAGTTTCATCATTCAAATCGGTTTTATTTAACACCGGCAGATATATTACTATTATAAAATTCGGTATTAATATGCTGATGAATAATTACATGATATTGCTGATGCTGATCCTGGCAGCTGTGGTTTTTAACCGCAAATTCTTTAAAAGCTTTCCATTCATCATTATTTTGTTACTGCTTGGAGCTTATTTTTTCGCCTACTTAACAACACCTTATGACCTGGTTTGGCATTTAACAACCTCTATCGACAGACTTATCCAGCAAGTTTACCCTGCGTTGATCTATTTAATACTGCTATCACTCAGGGAAATAAAGCTAAATAATATAAATGCCCTCACAAAAGACTAACATCAATCCCTTTAATACAAAAAGTCTTTTTATCAAAAATTAATTATAGCGTAATTTTCCTATTTTTGATATTCATGAAGATCATAAAAAGAATACATACCCATTTTTACCGGTATAGCGTAGCCTTTTTTTTTCTGCTGGTTTGGCCGATTTTATTATTTCTTTCCCGTAAGCAAAGCCGGTATAAATATATCAACCGTTTCCGGCGGCTAATTATTCTTTTAAGTACTATTGTTTCGGGAATACTTTTCAGTATCGATTACGAGGAACCCATTGACTGGGAGCGCACTTATATCATTTGCGGCAACCATACTTCAAATCTCGATGTTTCAGCCATATGCATCGCAACAAAAAATAATCATTGTTTTATTGGTAAAGAAGAGCTGCTCAGTAATATGGTACTTGGTTTCTTTTTCAGAACGATAGACATCACTGTAAACCGCGATAGTAAAATTTCTTCCTTCAGGGCGTTTAAAACTGCTGCAGAACGTTTAAAGAATGGCATAAGCGTAGTGATTTTCCCGGAGGCGACCATCCCGGAAGAATATCCGCCAACATTGTATCCGTTTAAAAATGGTGCATTCAGGCTGGCAATCGAATTGAAAATCCCTATTCTCCCCGTCACTTCCCTCAACACCTGGAAAATATTATGGAATACCGGCAGCGAATATGGCAGCAGACCGGGCATTTCTGATATATTTGTACACAAACCCATTGAAACAGCGCACTTAACCTTAGATGATGCTGATACGCTACGGGATGAAGTACATGAATTGATTAAAAAAAAATTAGATAAAGCATGACTATTGACGAAGAAACCGTTGATAAAATAGCCCACCTTGCCCGGCTGGAGCTTACCGGAGATGAAAAGCAGGAGATGATTAAGGATATGAACAAAATACTCGGCTTTATGGATAAGCTGAACGAGATAGATACATCGGGTATTGAGCCGCTGGTTTATATGGTTAACGAGGTAAATGTTTTTAGAGAGGACGTTATAAAAATGGAGATCACCCACGAAGAAGCATTGCTGAATGCCCCCAAACACGATGATGATTACTTTTTGGTAGCAAAGGTGATAGATTTAGGGAAGGCAGAAAGTTAGTAGAGTCGGAAAGTCAGTAATGTCCGAAAGATGGAATGAGCAGGAATAATCTTCTGGAGTAAACACTGTAACAAATCTCCGGCATTGTAGTCAAATCAGAAAAAGTATGGAGCCACTAATTATCCTTAATGATATCGGACGAAAATATGTGATAGGCAGTGAAATAATTCACGCCCTTAAATCGGTTTCTTTATCCATCAATAAAGGAGAATTTGTGGCTCTGATGGGGCCTTCTGGCTCCGGTAAGTCAACCCTGATGAATATTTTGGGATGCCTTGATACGCCTTCGAAAGGAGAATATACCCTGAACGGTATCAACGTAAGCCACATGACCGATAATGAGCTGGCTGAGGTAAGAAATAAAGAAATAGGATTTGTTTTCCAGACGTTTAATTTATTGCCCCGTAATACAGCTTTGGATAATGTGGCTTTGCCATTGGTTTACGCTGGCGTAAGCAAAGAAAAACGACAGGAGCGGGCAAAAAGGAACCTGGAGAATGTTGGTTTAGGAAACAGGATAGATCACAAACCCAATGAGCTTTCGGGCGGGCAACGCCAGCGTGTGGCTGTGGCCCGTGCGCTGATTAATGATCCATCCATTATATTGGCGGATGAGCCTACCGGTAATCTGGATACCAAAACGTCCATTGAAATAATGGGATTGATTGAAGATATTCACGCCAAAGGCAATACTATTATATTAGTAACCCACGAAGAAGATATTGCCATGCACGCCCATCGTATTGTGCGCATGCGGGATGGTTTGATTGAGAACGATTATGCCAATCCAAATATTATGAAGGTTGACAGGAGTAAGGTGCTGGCTGAATAGCGACTGACCTTTAATCTTTTTGGCAGATGAGAAGATTGTCAGCAATTAAAGCCGACAATCCTGGAAGTTTAAATCTTACACTCAGCAACATCCTAATAGCTGGTCAGCAGGGCAATATAATTCGGGATTTTGGCCAAAAGAACAATCCGGATCTAAACCACCCGCCGGTAATCCCGCTTCCGCCGGGGTAAAGCAAAAGCATCCTGCAGGAGGTGTTTGTAAGCCGCCTTTTACATTTTTTAGCTGTTCTCTGGTTAATTTTTCCATTTTGTTGTCGTTTAGGTACATTACGGTATAGGTTAAGTTTGAGCCTCTAAAATAATGTAATTTATTCGATAAATAATAAGAGGGATTTTTATCGAATTCAGTTCAAATAAACTATGCAGACTATTGTTTAGCAAAGATCAACACGTCGAAGCCAATCGTTCAACAAACTCAGCCAGGTAAACAGCACGTTCAGCTGATAAAGTTTCATGCTGGCCGATAATAAGTGTATGTTCAAAAATTTCGGTCGTAAAATTATCATGGCGGGTATCCATTACTGCATTTCTAAAATTACGGTTAATAGCCCTGGCAGCTTTTTTCCGGTCATTTACTAATACATAAAAGGTATCACTGAATGGCTTATCTTCTTCAAAATCAAGCTCGATGGAATGTACCAGCTCAATGAGCTTATCTGCCAGGGTTTCACGCCTGATCAGTACGCGGCCAAAATCGCATTTTAAAAATGCAAGCGCCCAGGTTTGATATTTATAAACATCTGTAATGCCATGCCTGGTATTAACGCGCGAATGTGCTTCTGTAAAAAGGATGTAGCAGTCGTTATTATTGTATTTTATAACGTAGGAGCCCTTAATGTTTATACCTGCATATCCTTTAAATACTTCAAACTGCCCAAGCTGGAAATCTATATCACCTGTAAATTGAATATTAAACCGGGCTTTAAGCCCATTATAAATATCAAGGTAGTTATCGATTATATCAGAAGAAAGGGAAACGGTATCAAAGGGATAATTCATTAAATGACTTTTGATAAAAGTAGTTATTACTAACCATTTGTCAAATATTGGCTGTTTAAAATGATTGGTAGGTTCTGTTTGAATTGGCGCTCATTCTTCATTTCGGGTCGATTATTAACAATTCCGAAATCGAAAATCCGACATCCGAAATCAATACGGTTTCATCTTCCCGCATGAGCATACGCAGTTAGGATCACTGACGCCTAATTTTTGTAAAAAATATTTATAAAAGCCAATCCGGTCGTTCATGCTGTACATGTTTTCGCCTTTACCACATTCAACTGCACCATTTACTATATTAATGGTCATTCCAAATCCCGGAGTTCGTCCTTCAGCTTTATCGGCAGCATTAGGTACCCACTTGCCAATCATAACATCATGTGCGGATGGCTTGTAAGTTTGCGGGGTCATCCAAAAATAAATAGCTGTTTTAAAAGCCACCACGGGGTCAGTTTCTACAAGCGAAGGATTGTTAAGCAGTACTTTTTTATCACCAAAAATACAATCGGAGGCATAACCATAATTGCCATTGTAACTTAGCTGCATTGGCCCCCGTCCGTAATATTTTTGCCCCGGTGCGGGAGGGTAGGTATCGTTATCGGCAACATAGGGTAATGATGTATTGCTTTCATGGATCAGCATCAGGCCATCATTGTATTTGCCGTTTTCGCCATGGCGTGTTTCATGAGCTATCTGTGCAAAAAAGGCCGCCAGTTCTTTTTTATTGGTCTGCACATCTCTTTCCGAACAAAAATTGCCATAATCAATCACATAGGTGCTATCCGGCTTTTTTTTCGCCCAGTCTTCATTCCAATCTTCATCCTGCCGTATAACAGCAGCCTGCCCGGTGCTTTTATTAGTACGGGTAAACTGGTAAACAGAGGTAGCGCGTCTTACTACTTTTAATTTTACAAGCCCCAGCTCTTTTACTGCCTTTATAAAGGCAGTAAAACTATAAAATTTATCACGAAGCGGGAAAAGATCATTAAATTGTTGCTCACTTAAAATGTTGGCTACGGCTATTTTATTAATGTTATTATTTGCGCCACTATTGCTGTTACTGCTGCATTTTAAGCTTAAGAATACTAGTACAGTAATGAGGACAAAGCTATGTTTAGTTGATAATATAATGGATCTCATGATGTTTCGGAATTGGGAAGTTTGATTTTTTACTGATTTGAAGGCTTCACTAATTCGATAGTAAAACTACAATAAAGCTGATTAACATTTAAAGCCATATTTGTGTTTCGGATTATAAGATTAACCATTAAATCAAAAAATTGATTAGTGAAATCCGAAATCAAAACAATAAATTCGAAATCGAAAACGGCGAAGACGCAGTACCGTTAATCCGATATCAATGAAAATATATACAAAAACAGGCGATAAGGGCTTTACATCATTAATTGGCGGTACCCGCGTTGCGAAACATCACATCCGCATTGAAAGCTATGGTACAGTTGACGAGCTTAATTCTTATATTGGCCTGATCGGCGACCAGGATATTGCTGAACATGATAAACAAATTTTAAAACAAGTACAGGACAGATTGTTTACTATTGGATCCTCACTGGCGGCTGATCCTGAAAAATCAAAAATGATTATACCTGACCTTCACCTGGAAGACATTGAATTGCTTGAAACAGAAATGGATAAAATGAACTTGAATTTGCCAGAGCTGCGTCATTTTATATTGCCAGGCGGCAGTAATACGATTTCATATTGTCATATTGCAAGGTGCGTATGCCGCAGAGCTGAAAGAATAACCGTGCACCTGGCTGAAAATAGTGCAGTAGATGAAAAAGTGAATATTTATTTGAATAGACTCAGTGATTACCTGTTCACTTTGGCAAGAAAAATTGCGAATGATAATAAAATACCTGAGAATCAATGGATACCACGCATTTAAGAGCTTGCAGCTAATAACTCATAAATTGATATCAAGCCTATTTTAATGAGATAAAGGCGCCTTTTAGGCATGAATGATGAACAGCTGAAAAAACAATTCACCTAAATGAAAAAAAATATTGATAATCAAATTAAAAATATTATACTTTTGCGAAAAATTAAATTTACCGAATAAAATAAATAATAAAATATGTATTGGACACTTGAACTGGCATCACACCTTGAAGATGCCCCCTGGCCTGCAACAAAAGATGAATTGATTGACTATGCTATCCGTTCCGGCGCACCTGTTGAGGTAATAGAAAACTTACAGGCACTGGAAGATGATGGTGAGCCATACGAAAATATTGAAGAGATATGGCCTGATTACCCTACAAAGGATGACTTCTTTTTTAACGAAGACGAGTATTAACAAGACAGTATTTATAAAGAACCCTGCTTTGACAGGGTTTTTTTTATTGATGAAACTTTTTGGAATAGTTTTAGTTAAGATGATATAAATTATTATCACTAAAACTTTACAACATGAGAAGCTTACTGTACTTAATCGCCGTTATCCTTGTAATTGGATGGATACTAGGATTTTTTGTTTACCCGGTTGGCGGGGGATTGATCCATATCCTTTTAGTAATTGCTGTTATAGCGTTACTTTTAGGAATTATAAGAAGGGCATAACCTACTTGGTTCATAATTTATGATCACTGTAAATTCAATCATAAATTATGAACCATTATTAACCTTATTTCGCATTATCATTTCGGCAATGTCAATATCAATAGGTAACGTTATTTTGATATTCTCATAACTGCCTTCAATAAAGTGTATAGCAACTCCTGTTTCCTCTACCACACTTGCATCATCAGTAAAATTAGTATTATAAGGTTGCAGATATGCTGTTTTTAATTGCGATAATTTAAATGTTTGGGGGGTTTGCACAAGATAGATCTCATCACGAACCAGGCTTTGTGAAATGCCATTTTTTACCTGCCTTATTGAATCGCGGCTTTTAACGGCCGCTACGGCGTTTCCGTGCTGCGATGCATGTTTGTATGACTCGTCAATAATTTGCTTACCAGGTAATGGTCTAACGGCGTCATGGACGGCTATTAGCGCATCTGCATCGTTATTTATGATATCAAGCCCATTTTTAACGGAATAAAAACGTGTTTCGCCTCCGTTTACTAATTGATGAGGGATGTTAAAATCATGCGCTTTACAAAGCTGGTTCCAGTAGGTATGAAATTCGGGATGTAAAACCAGGATTATCTGCGGCTGTGTTTCGGACGTATGGAACGCTGCTATTGTATGCATTAAAACCGGTTTGCCGTTAAGCAATAAAAATTGCTTTGGTACCGCTGCTTGCATGCGTGTACCCGAGCCGCCGGCTACAATAATAACATAGTTTTTAGCTGTGAAACCTGGGATGTGAGACATGAGATATATTGGCTTAAATTTGAGATAAATGATTTAAAAATCACTTATCTCAAATCTCAATACTCAAATCTAATTAAATAATCAGCATGGCATCGCCATAACTGTAAAAGCGATATTTTTCTTTTACAGCTACTTCGTAGGCATTCATTACATTTTCAAACCCTCCAAATGCGCAAACCATCATTAAAAGAGTTGATTCGGGCATATGAAAGTTAGTTATCATTGAATTGGCAATGCTAAAATCGTACGGAGGGAAGATAAACTTGCTGGTCCAGTCATTAGCTGATTTTAAAGTTTTATTTGCCGATACTGCTGATTCAATGGCACGCATAGAAGTGGTACCTACTGCACAAATACGATTTTTGCGTTCAATTCCCTTGTTTACGATATCGGCCTGTGTTTCTTCGATAATGAATTGCTCAGAATCCATTTTATGTTTGGTAAGGTCTTCAACCTCCACCGGGCGGAAAGTGCCCAACCCAACATGTAACGTAACTTCGGCAAATTCAATACCCTTTAATTCAAGGCGTTTCATCAATTCGCGGCTAAAGTGCAAACCTGCGGTAGGGGCAGCCACAGCACCTTCATGTTTGGCAAAAATAGTTTGGTAACGATCTTTGTCTTCGGCTGTTGCTTTACGTTTAATATATTTTGGAAGCGGGGTTTCACCTAATATTTCTACGTTACGGCGAAATTCTTCATCTGTCCCATCAAATAAAAAGCGGATTGTGCGTCCTCTTGAGGTGGTATTATCAACTACTTCAGCAATTAACAGGTCGTCATCACCAAAATATAATTTGTTGCCAACACGTATTTTACGGGCCGGATCAACCAGAACATCCCAAAGTCTTAACTCTTTATTTAATTCTCTCAATAAAAAAACTTCAATAGTGGCGCCGGTTTTTTCTTTATTGCCGTACATACGGGCTGGAAATACCTTGGTATTGTTAAGGATCATAACATCCTTATCATCAAAATAGTCCAGTACATCTTTAAATATTTTATGCTCAATTTTACCCGAATCCCGGTGTAATACCATTAATCGCGATTCATCGCGGGTGTTGGCGGGTGTATGGGCAACTAACGATTCGGGCAGATTGAATTTAAATTGAGATAATTTCATGCTTAATTATATGAATTTTCAAGGGCGCAAATGTAAGGTTTTTTTTAGTATTTTTCACCATTTTTTGCTTCATCACTTTGATTACACCGTTTAAACGAATATGTTTTAATCACACTGAATAATAATTACAATGAAACAATAAAAATTGTAACTTAACACCAGTATCAAAGTCTAAATTTACAAAAGTGCCTAATCAAACACATCATCGTAAACAATAAGTACCGGTGTAATCCATAAAACTATATGTTATTTTTAAAACTTTTCAGGGAAAGCTTTTTATTTGCTTACGATGCGTTAAGGCAAAATAAATTACGCACTTTTCTTTCTTTGCTTGGGGTAACCATAGGGATATTTACCATTATATCGGTTTTTTCAGCGGTTGATACTTTGCGTAATAATCTTCAAAAAAGCGTAAATAAGTTGGGCAGCAATAGCATTTATGTACAAAAGTGGCCATGGGGAGGTGGGGGCGAATACCCATGGTGGAAGTATATGCAGCGGCCGGTTCCCAAATTAAAGGACTTTGATGAATTACAAAAACGCAGCCAGACGGCCATGGCTATTTCATACGAAATAGGGATTGCCAACCGTATTGTTAAATATAAAAGTAATACAGTACAAGGTGCCTCGATTGATGCCGCTTCACAAGACCATGATAAAACCTGGAATTTTGACTTTGAGGATGGCCGCTATTTTACCGGCCTGGAATCAAGGGCGGGCAGTCCGGTTACTGTAATTGGTTATGATATCGCTCAAAATTTATTTCCATATGGGGGCGCTGTCGGAAAACAATTAAAAATTATGGGCCGGTACGTCACCGTAATAGGTGTATTTAAAAAAGAAGGAAAAGATATTTTAGGGATCTCAAACGATAATGAAATTTTATTACCATTAAACTTTGCTAAAAATATTATTGATATACAAAATGAAAATTACAATCCTCAAATTGTTGTCAGAGGAAAGGCAGGACTATCCGATGTTGAGGTAGAAAGTGAATTGCGTGGTTTAATGCGCTCTATTCGTCGGTTAAGGCCCGGCCAGGATGATAACTTCGCTTTAAATAAAACCAGCATCCTGTCCGATCAGTTGAGCGTCGTTTTTGGAGTATTAAACATAGCAGGTATCATAATTGGTGGTTTTTCTATCCTTGTTGGAGGTTTCGGTATCGCAAATATTATGTTTGTTTCTGTAAAGGAGCGTACCAATATAATTGGTATCCAAAAATCACTCGGCGCCAAAAGCTATTTCATTTTATTGCAATTTTTGATTGAGTCAATTATCCTTTGTTTAATGGGAGGAATAATAGGACTTGGAATGGTATATGGAGGAACATTTATTGTTAAGGCTCTTGCCGATATACAGGTAGTACTTGATACTAAAAATATTATAGTGGGTATAGGTACGTCTGTAAGTATCGGTGTTATATCAGGAATTATCCCTGCATACTTCGCTGCGAGGCTTGATCCTGTTGAAGCAATACGCTCTAATTGAGCTAAAAGCAACGGCAAAGCGAAAAACCTGGCTGGTTATTCAACTTTAAGCTCTTCAGTTTTCCCCTTTAGCATAGCCTCAAAAGGTATATAATGTTTGGCCACTTTTTCAAATAATACCTGCGGCACAAAAGGCTTGGTTAAATATTCGCACATGCCGGCCGAAAAAGCCTTGGTATGGGTTTCTGGCATAGCATCAGCAGTAAGCGCTATTATAGGTATTTGCGGGTTTGCTTTCCTGATGATCCTGGTAGCCTCAAACCCATCCATACCAGGCATTTGAAGATCCATTATTATCAGGTCGTAATTGTAATTTTTAGCCATTTCAATAGCAAGTGCGCCGCTTATCGCTTCGTCAGCTTCAACCTGCCACTTTTTAAGAAATTTTGAAGCGATCAATAAATTCATTTTATTATCATCAACCAACAATATACGCATGCCTGAAAGATCAGCGGATAAATTAGCTGTAAAAGCAGGATGTAATACCTGATTTTCTTTCTTCTGTTCGTGTGCAGCGATGTTAAACGAAATAGAGAAGGTAAATTCTGTTCCTTTTCCGGGTTCACTTATAACGTAAATAGTGCTTTTATGAAGTTCAATAAGCCGCTTTGTTATGGCAAGCCCCAAACCTGTACCTCCATAGTTATTGTCTGATGTTTGTGTTTCCTGCTCAAAAGGGTCAAATATTATCGACAGATTTTTGGCGGCAATACCTATTCCTGTATCAGCAACTGTAAATTTAATTGTAACCTTGCTATTGTCACTTTTTTCTTTATCAAGCTTAATAGTTACTTTGCCGGCATGCGTAAATTTAATTGCATTGCTTAAAAGGTTGTTTAATATCTGTCCAAGCCTTATCTGGTCGCCAATCAGGTATCCCGGTATGGAATCATCAATTGCCAATTCAATATTTAAGTCTTTCTCTGATGCTTTAGCATAAAATGACTGTTTGATCTTTTGCGTAAGATGATAAATATTAAATGGTATTTTATTGAGTTCCAGTTTGCCTGCTTCTATTTTGTTATAATCTAAAATGTCATTTATGATGGCGAGCAGATTCTCTCCCGAAAATTTCAGGGTGTTCAGGTATTCTAACTGATCGGGTTTTGGGTCTTCGCTCAATAACAAATTAGTGGTGCCAATAACCGCATTCATAGGTGTCCGTATCTCATGGCTCATGATGGATAAGAATTCAGACTTAAAGTGTGATGATTTCTCGGCCTGTTCCTTGGCAGAAATCAGCTCCTGCGTTTTCTTTTGTCGTTCGGTTATATCTTCTCCAATCCCCGTAACTTCTTTAATTCTTCCGTTTTCATCATAACTTATGGTGTTTTGCCAGCTGATGATCCGTTGCTCGCCGTTCCGGCATATAACGGGGTTAATAAATTGAGCTTCGAAAGTATCATTTACGAACCAGCCGGTTAACAGGCCTCTGAAGTTTTCAGGCAAAAAATCCAGCCAGTTTAACCCTAATATTTCGTCTTGTTTATATCCAAGCAAGTCAGCCATGCATTCATTGCAAAAAATAACATTCCCCTTTTTATCAACTGATATAGCAGGCAATTTAATGGTTTCCAATACCAGCTTGTATTTGTTTTCAGTTCTTTCAAAGTCTATTTCGGCTTGCTTACGTTCAGTAACATCCTGTATTGTGCCAATGATTTTTCGTACCGTGCCATCGTCGCGCCTGATCAGTTTCCCAACTATTATACTTAAATACTTAATGTTGCCCTTTGCTGTGATGATCCGGTATTCGTAAGATGTATTGGTGATATTTGAAATGTCTTTTAAACGCTGTTTCAGTATGTGCCTGTCATTCGGATGGGTGTATTTTATTAATAGCTTAACCAAATTATCTTCGTTGGTTGGCTTTTGCTCAATTTCAAAAATGTTATTAATTTCTTCGGACCATGCAAGCTTATTTAAGATGATATCCCACTTCCAGTTGCCAATTTTTGCAATAACCTGGGCTTCCAGTAATTCTGCCTGGCTTACTTTTATAATTTTTTCTGACAACTTTGTTTCAGTTATATCCTGCAAAACACCAAAAATACGTTTAGGGTTACTCTCATCATCAGTGATCACATCTCCCTTTAAAACTTTAATATATTTTAAATTGCCGTTAGGGGTAATTAACTTATGTACATGTTGTTTTGAATCGTCATTATGGATATTTGAAAAGTATTTGAAAGCAGCCAGGCGGTCGTTTGGATGTATCATACTCAAATAATAATCAAACTTGCCTATATTCTCCGGGATACTGTTAATTTCTAATATAGTATATAAATTATCTGACCAGTATACCTCATCGGTCTTATAATCAAACCACCAGTTGCCTGTTTTGGCAATGGCCTGCGCTTCAAGCAATAAAATCTCGTTTTCTTTTAAAGCATCAGCATATTTTTTTTGCTCGGATATGTCGGTTAAGGATGCTGAAATACGGGAAGTATAATTTCCGTAACGGTCATACAAAGGTGCCATCTTAACTAAAAACCAACGGCCGCTTACGTCAGACTGGTATTGCATGGAGTTCGACTGCTTATTTTCTATTACATAATCCAATAGGTCATCGAACTTTTTTGCTTTTTCATAACCCAAAACGTCGCTTACGCTTTTCCCAACAAACAACTTTGGATCCATTGCTATACCGTGCAAATCACT
>JAQBOU010000221.1 GCA_028287865.1 Mucilaginibacter sp.
TAAAAAACAAATAATTAAAGAAATAACAGTATAACTTGGCATTAAACAAACCTTTCAATAGAGGACCAAGGCTCCCATTTAAGAAAATGGAAGCCGAACACAACATTAATCAATTTATAAGGGCTCAGGAAGTACGTCTTGTGGGCGACAATGTGGAGCAAGGCATTTTTTCATTAAGGGATGCCCTTGCAATAGCTGAAGAACAGGAATTGGATCTTGTTGAGATTTCCCCTAACGCTGTCCCGCCTGTTTGTAAAGTAACAGACTATAACAAGTTTATTTACGAGCAAAAGAAGAAGTTAAAAGAAATAAAGAGTAACGCCAAACAAACCGTTATTAAAGAAATAAGGTTTGGCCCTAATACAGATGACCATGACTTTGAGTTTAAATTAAAGCATGCGATTAAGTTTTTGGAAGCCGGCGAAAAAGTAAGGGCCTACGTTCACTTTAAAGGCCGTGCAATTGTTTACAAAGAACAGGGCGAAATATTGTTATTACGCTTTGCACAGGCATTAGAAGATGTGGGCAAAGTAGAACAATTGCCAAAGCTGGAAGGAAAACGGATGTTTTTAACCGTTACACCGAAGGCAGCGAAGAAATAATAAGAGTTGTAAGTTGAATGTTATAAGTTGCAGGATGACATTCAATAATACAATATTAATAACAAAAGGAAAATATTGCAACACACAACTTTTAACATACAACAACAGTATCATGCCAAAAATGAAAACCAATTCCAGTGCCAAAAAGCGCTTTAAGCTTACTGGAACAGGTAAAATTACCAGGAAAAACGCATTCAAAAGCCACATCTTAACCAAGATGTCGACTAAACGTAAGCGTAACCTTACACATACCAGCTTAGTATCGAATGCTGATATGGGTAACGTAAAACGTATGCTTTGCATCGGAAAGTAATTAACAAATTTTTTAACCAGGTATCAGCGTCTTAAGTATCGGTCACAACCGGACACCTGCTACCAAAAAACAACAACATGCCACGTTCAGTAAATGCAGTAGCGTCGAGAAGACGCCGGAAAAAGATCATGAACCTCGCCAAAGGTTATTGGGGTTCACGCAGCAAGGTTTATACCGTTGCTAAAAACACAGTCGAAAAAGGTTTGCAATATGCTTACCGTGACCGTAAAACCAAAAAGAGAGAATTCAGGGCTTTGTGGATCCAGCGTATCAACGCCGGTGCACGCCAGCACGGAATTTCATACTCACAACTAATGGGTAAATTAACAGCAAAAGAAATCGGCTTAAACCGTAAAGTATTGGCTGATTTAGCAATGAATCATCCTGATGCTTTCAAAGCGATAGTTGACGCTGTAAAATAATAAGAAGTAATTCTGATATAACAAAAAACCCGCGATGAGCGGGTTTTTTGTTATAGGTGATCTCCATCTTCTCATTGCGAGGCACGAAGCAATCACATGCTGTATAGAGACACTAACGCTATAAAGTTATAATCTCCTCAGCATCAGAAATATCCATGTACTGTTTAAAGTTTTGCACGTCATTGTCGACCATGTTTTTGAACACTGGATTTAAGACGTGTGCAAGGCTTGCTCCAAATCCGCCGGCAGGGGGCTGATAACTGATGGTTACATCAACCAGGGTCCCGCCAACTTCTGTATCCCTGAAACGTACTTTACCTGCATTGTCAATCATTGAGCCGGGCAATGAACTCCAGCCAATAAATTCTCCAGGGGCGTCTTTTACAATTTCAGCATCCCAGCTCACTTTCGCAACGCCGGTTGGTAGCTTAAGTACCCAATGTGAGCGTTCATTATCCAAAACATCCACACTTTCCAGGTGGCTCATAAATAACGGTAAATTACTGAGTTTACGCCAAAAATCATAAACTACCTGGCGCGGCTGATTAATAGTGAAGGATGATTTAATATTAATATTTACCGGGTCGAAGGTGTTTTTTCCGATTTGCGAATAAAGCTCGCAATGCCCTGAAACGCCCCTGTTTAAAAGATAACCCCCGGCGCCTAATTTCAATATGCTTGTAAACGGGCTCGAAAATATATGCTTTATACCCGAAAGGCTAAGTTTTACACCTGCTGCTATAGAAATATAGCGCTCGGGCCAGTTTAAATTTATCAAATCATTTGCAGCACCGGTTTGAATACCGTTTGTCCGCTGTAATGTTGTTGTTGTCATAGTAAAATGTTTAATTAATACATTTATTAAACAAACTATGATACATGCAGTTTTCTTTTAATTAAATAATTTTCGCAATAGTATCCGCCACTCTTCATTGGTTCGATACGGGTTGATCAATGCTATCGGTTATTAATATTGAAACTTAAATTTCGACAAATTGGGTAAGTGCTTCCTGGGACGTGATAATTCATATTGATAGATGACCTGCCCCAGGTTTTTCATAAAGGGAAGGCATACAGTTTTATACTCGTATTTATTATCATTATAGATGCCGTCTTCGTTCGACTGTACCACAGCAGTTAAAATAAATTCCACATTATTCTTAAAATCAACGATGTATGCATTGTCAATATCATAACCATATGAATCACCAACCTTATTAAATATCCTGATGTCAGGATTTATTACCGCGGTGCTGTCTCCGCCATAAAACAAGAATTTACAATAAGCTGGATAGTAGTCAGGACTTTGGTAAGTGGGATTTTTACTTTCGGTAGGGAACATGCTCATGTAATGGTAAATGAATTTGTAGTCGTCCGGCTTTAAATTGAATTGCTGATCTTTTGGAAATGTTTCCGGGAACAGCAGCCGTTTTAATACCATTTGCATATCGGCAATGGTATAAACATTCTTTTCGCTAAAGTCAAAAGGCTGCATTACCAGTTTATCGTTCTTGTCCAAGTAGCCCTTTCCCTGTAGCATATTATCCAAATGCATCGGATAATTCTTAGGATCATATTGTGCAGGCTGATGATAGATCAGTTTGTCGCCTTTATAAAAATCAATTGCATTGGTATGCCTGGCGCCTTCGCCGCCATCATAAATCGCCAGCCGGCCAATAATGCGGGTGTTATCCAGGTTATATTTCTTTAATTTATCATTGATCTCTGCCCGGCCAACAAATTCGTAAAGGCGGTTATAGGCATAGTTATCGCTCACCAGCAAAATCTCTTTTATGTATTGTTCAACACTGGGCAACCCATTAACTGACAGGGTATCAGTGAGCATTTTGGTTTCGCCCCCAAAGGAGCTATCGGTCTTCATAACCGTTTTTTTATTTAACCCTTTTATATTAAGCGCATTCAATTTCTCCAGCGCGAATATGGCCGTTGGTAATTTTACGGTACTTGCCGGATAGAAATAATGATTGGCATTTAACCGGTAACTGTAGGAAGTAAAATGCGGCACATTATTCTC
>JAQBOU010000007.1 GCA_028287865.1 Mucilaginibacter sp.
TAAACCCTATTCAAACTTTTATATAAAACTATTTCTTAACTTATCAACATATTTTAGATGCGTTTGCCCTGGATCGCAACAGAACCTTTTACCTTTCCCCTCAAGAAAAACTATCTTTGCGCAATGCGTTTTGATATCATCACTGTTTTGCCCGGCTTGCTGGAAAGCCCATTTGCTCACTCCATATTACAGCGTGCCCAAAAAAAGGGAATAGCGGAAATTCATGTACATAACCTGCGCGATTATTCCACAAGTAAACAAAAAAGCGTGGATGATTACCCCTACGGCGGTGGCAGCGGCATGGTAATGACGATACCTCCCTTTGCCAATTGTATTGAAAAGCTAAAAAGCGAACGCGACTATGATGAAGTGATCTTTATGTCGCCGGATGGTGAAACGCTCAACCAGCAGATAGCCAACCAGCTTTCTATTAAAACAAATATTATTATTTTATGCGGTCATTATAAGGGTATTGATCAGCGCATCAGGGATATTTATGTTACCCGCGAAATTTCCATCGGCGACTATGTACTGTCGGGTGGCGAACTGCCCGCAGCGGTATTGGTTGATGCTGTGGTTAGGCTGATACCGGGTGTATTGTCTGATGAAACGTCTGCACTCTCTGATTCTTTCCAGGATGGCCTGTTGGATGCGCCCGTTTACACCCGCCCTGCCGAGTGGAACGGCCATAAGGTGCCCGATATTTTATTAAGCGGAAATACCCCCGAAGTGGAGAAATGGCGCTTTGAGCAGGCCATTGAGCGTACCCGGCAACGCAGACCAGATTTACTGGACGAATAGTTAATTGAAATAAACGCTGTTGGTTTCATCAAAATTATGATCCGCACTTTTAATAAATCCAATTACCATAGCATTTGCGATGAACTGGCTTTAAACGACCCTGATCTTGCCGCTATCATAAAAACATATGGGTATCCGCCATTATGGTGTCGGCCAAACACGTTTGAAACTTTGGTTCATATTATCCTGGAGCAGCAGGTGTCCCTTGCATCTGCATTATCAGCCTTAAACAAATTAAAAGAACGTGTGCAGGAGTTGACCCCGGCCCGCTTATTATTGCTCACCGATGAGGAAATGAGAGCCTGTTATTGCAGTCGCCAAAAAACAAGCTATATAAAATACCTGGCAGAAGCATTATTAAGTGGTCGTTTAAATTTAACAGAACTGGAAAGTTTACCGGATAATATAGTACGTGCTAAGTTGCTTGCATTAAAAGGCATTGGCCATTGGACGGCAGATGTTTACCTGATGTTTGTTTTACAGCATGCGGACGTATTCCCTATTGGGGATCTTGCAGCGGTAAATGCGCTAAAGCGTGTAAAAAATTTGCCGGTAAATACTACCAGGGATGAGTTACTGGCCATTACTGCCAAATGGCAGCCGTATCGTACAGTAGCTACTATGTTATTGTGGCATTTTTATTTGTCGGCGCCCAAAAAGAAGTAAACGGTTCAACCCGACTGCAATATTTTTATTGCTAACTTTTAATATTAGCCGGCCTGAAAGCAGGCACTATATTCCTGAAGGGCTTTGTGGATTTCAGGTAATAAAAAATCGCCTGAATGTCGCCATCTGTCAAATGGCTAAAATTTTCCCAGGGCATAGGAGGCATCATCATTCTTCCACCGTCCATTCCCTTGGATTTCCCGTGGCGTAAAGCATTTTTAAATTGTTCTTCGGTCCAGTTTCCTATCCCGGTTTCGTCCGAAGTTATATTGGCCGCAAACGTTTTGCCCCATGGGCCCATAGTAGCAGTAAGATCACCATTAAATACGATCAATCCATTTTTGATATCGTTTGCACCCGGCTCAGGTACCGGCCTGGTAGACGGAAACCCCGACAACATATTTAAAGAATCAATTTCGGGCCCGTTAGGTCCCATGTGTTTAGGAGAATGACAATCATTACAACCTATGATTGCAACTAAATAATTTCCCCGTTTAATGAGGCTATCTTTGGATGGGGCGACATTATCAGTTGTTTGTGAATCAGATTTTGCCGTTTCACAGGAATTAAACAACCATACGATGCCTAAAGCAATAAAAATAACAGTAAAAAGTTTCATGGCGTATAAGATTGAAGTTTGGTTATTACTATCAAATTTAACAGAAAAATCATTAACTAGTATAGTGACTGGCTGCTTACCAGTTGCTGCCTAAAAAACTTTCTATTAAATTTCAATTTGATAATACTATCACCGCAACTTTCCCTCTAAACGGGTATTCTTATATCATTGGCATACCGATGCATGCTACAAATCGGCGGGTTATTATCAAGTTCCTCATTAAAATGCACGTTGCCCAGCATATACGGGACAGTCTTTGAAGATAGGGGTTACAGATGGAAGAGAACTTTAATAAATCCGAAATCGAATACCCGGCCTCCGAATCATTCCCCTATTTCACTCTCTTATAAATATCCTTCAAATTGCGGCCCATTTCTTTATAATCAAGACCGTAGCCCACCACAAATTCATTTTCAATTTCAAAGCCAACGTATTTTAATTCGTCAATCTTTTTTAACAGAGCCGCAGGCTTTAGCAACAGGGAACATAATTTGATAGATGCGGGCTGTTTTAGTCTTAATTTATCAAGCAAGTAATGCGCCGTATTGCCTGTATCTACTATATCTTCAATAACAACTACTTCGCGGCCTTTAATATCAACGCTAAAATCAATGTCGTCGCGTATTTTGAGGCTGCTCTGTGTACCGCCATAATAGGATGCAAGTTTGGTAAAAGTAATTTCACAGGGAATATCAATTTGCTTTATCAGGTCGGCAATAAACAGAAAACTGCCGTTTAGTACGCCCACAAATACAGGTATACAGTGCTGGTAGTCGGCATTTAATTGCAGGCCAATAGTTTTTATGCGTTCTTCTATAGCCGCGGATTTTATAAGAGGCTCAAATTCCAGATCGGCAATTTTTGTTTTCATGCGTCTAAATTAGTAAAAAAGGGCAAAATAATTGTAAATGCTAAAACACTATCTTTGCGCCTTACATGACGGATTACCAGGTTCATACCTTAGCCAACGGCATCAGGATACTTTATAAAAAGGCATCATCGGCAATAACCCATTGCTGCTTTATTGTTAATGCCGGCTCGCGCGATGAGCTGGAACACCAAACCGGCCTGGCACATTTTATAGAACATCTTTTATTTAAAGAAACCGAACGGCGCAGCACCAGTCAGATTCTTAACCGGCTGGAAATAGTTGGCGCCGACCTGAATGCCTATACCACAAAAGAATATACCTGTATCCATGCATCACTGCTAAATCAGCATTTGGAGCGCGCTATTGATCTTTTTGAGGATATTTTATTCCATTCTACTTTCCCGGAAGATGAGCAGGAAAAGGAAAGAGGTGTAATTTTAGATGAAATTGGATCTTACCTCGATCAGCCTGAAGAAGCAATCCAGGACGATTTTGAGAGCCTGCTATTTGCAGGGCACCCTATCGGACAAAATATTTTAGGCACTCCCGAATCTGTGGCTAAGCTAAACAGTAAGGAGATTAACGAATTTATGGTCGCCAATAATAATACGTCCGAAATGGTTTTTGCTGTTTTTGGGGATTATGATTTCAAAAAGGTGGTCGCATTATCCGAAAAATATTTTGGTAAGGTGCCGGTAAATTCAGCCCAAAAGCACCGGGTAAAACCCGAAAAAAACAGTGTTGGTCACCACATTTTTACAAAACCCATTTCACAATCGCATTGCATAATTGGCAACCAGGCGTATTCATCCTCTCATCAGCATAAAAATGGCTTATTGCTTTTGAACAATCTGTTAGGTGGTATGGGTATGAGCAGCAGGCTGAACCTGGAGATCAGGGAAAAATACGGCATTGCCTATACCATCGAATCGAATTATACAGCGCTAACCGATACCGGTATATTTTCTATCTATTTTGGTACGGATACTGAAAAAACTGAAAAGGCAACCAAACTGATCCATAAAGAACTAAAAAAACTGCGGGAACAAAAATTGGGCAGTTTGCAGCTGCACCAGGCCAAACAAAAATTTATAGGCCAGATAGCCATTGCCGAAGAAAGCCGGATGGGACTTATAATTTCGATGGCCAAAAGTTTGCTCGATTTTAATTATGCCGATAGCCTGCAACAGGTATTTGACAAAATTAATGCAGTAACTGCAGCGCAATTGTTAGAGATAAGTAATGAAATTTTTGATAAGGATAAGTTGATCACGTTGCTATTTGAGCCTAAAGAATAATCCTTTATTTTTGCAGAATGAAATTTCCTATTGTAGCGTATGGTGATCCTGTTTTAAGAAGAAAAGCTACCGCAATTGAGCCGGATGAATATCCCCATATAAAAGAACTTGTTGACAACATGTTCGAGACTATGTATGCTGCCAAAGGTGTAGGCCTCGCAGCGCCCCAGGTGGGCCTTTCCATGCGTTTATTTGTAATAGATGCGAATCCTTTTCAGGATGACGACCCTAGCTTAAAGAGCTTTAAAAGGGTTTTCATAAACGCTGCAATGCTTGAAGAAACTGGTGAAGAATGGCCTTTTAACGAAGGTTGTTTGAGCATACCGGATATTAGGGAAGATGTTTATCGTAATTCAAACATCAGACTTTCCTATTACGACGAAAACTGGAAACATCACGAAGAAGCATTTTCAGGAATGGCAGCACGCGTTATACAGCATGAATATGACCATATTGAAGGTAAGTTGTTTACAGATAAATTAAGCCCTTTGCGTAAACGCCTTATTGAGAAAAAATTGAACGATATCTCAAGAGGAATCGTGGATGTGGAATATAAAATGAAGTTCCCGGCAGTTAAAAAAGGAAGATAGGGAAGGAAGCTATAAGAAGAATTTAGAGTCAAAAACCAGGAATGAAATTGTTGATCTTATCAGGTTAACAGTCTTGCCTCTTAAAATCTTGCTTCTTGAATCTAATTCCCGCTGCTATTATCAGTGCTCCGGCTTTTATCACCATCCGAGATCTGTTTAATCAGGTTACCCCAGTTAAAGGGATTTAACAGCGGGTTGGTAAGCGAATGGGAATTCATTACACTATTATGAAAATCAGAAAAGGTATTTATTTCGCCCCCATCTCTCGGCAGGGTACGCATTAAGGCCTGGATGGATGAGCGACTGATATTTTTCCTGGCAATTTCAAGGTCATCGTCGGCAAGTTTCATGGAAATAAACTCTTTGGTAAATTCTTCGGTAGTTGCCCAGGGAAATACGCGAAATACAGGTAAATTAATAATTACAGGCTTAAGCGAAACCTCCAGCGTATAGCTTTTGTTAGATACATTTGCCGGAATAACTATAATTGCTGATGCATAGCCAACAGACGAAAACCGCAAGGTGTCCTGCTCGTGTGCCACAAAAGAAAAATAACCATTATAACCCGACTGGTTTACCGTACCTTTTTCCGAAACGTTAATAATACTTACATAAGGTACAATGAGTTTGGTACTATCAGCATTGCGCACAATACCGCTAAATTGCACCAATGGCCTTTCTTGCTTTTGGGCAAGGGTTGCTAGTGCAGAAACCAGTAAAAATAAGATGCCAAATACCTTCTTCATTCCTCGTTCAAATTCCAATATTTTACAAAAATAGCTTATTGCAACAATCCGGACATCATTTTAACAAAACTTAACATTACCTAAGGTTTTCGGGCAATACAGCATTTGGGTCGTCAATATCCGTTAGGTTTACAGCTTCAATGCCGGTAATTTCGGGAACCGCTTTCTTTATAGCTTCTTCAATACCGGCTTTAAGCGTCATGATGCTCATGGGGCATGATCCGCAAGATCCCAGCAGCCTGAGCCGTACTACATTTTCAGGAGTGATCTCTTCCACCGACACATTTCCGCCATCCGTAAGCAAATACGGTCTGATGGTATCCAATGCTGCTTCAACCTGATCTAATAAACTCATTTGTACTAATTTATAAAAAGTAAAGTTATTAAATATTTACAACACTTTTCTTATCTATTGCAATAGCATTATTAATAGCAACCTGTTGCGCTACTTTTTTAGCCATATCAATAAAAGCAGCCGTCATAATACCTTCATCCAGCAAAACAGGTCTGCCGGCATCACCCGAATCGCTGATGCTTTTTATCAGCGGGATCTCTGCTAAAAAAGGAACTTTGAGATGTTCGGCAAGCTTTTTACCGCCGTCCTGGCCAAAAATATAATATTTGTTATCAGGCAGCTCCGCCGGAGTAAAATAAGCCATGTTTTCAACAATACCTAAAATAGGCACATTGATGGCATTCATCATAAACATACCTATCCCTTTTCTGGCATCAGCGAGGGCTACGTTTTGAGGAGTAGTAACAATCACCGCGCCCGTTACAGGGAAAGTTTGCGTAACGGTAATATGTATATCTCCGGTGCCCGGCGGAAGGTCAACAATCATATAATCCAGTTCACCCCAGTCGGCATCATTAAAAAGCTGTTTAATAGCAGTAGATACCATTGGCCCACGCCATGGCACAGGCTGGTTTGGGTCGGTAAAGAAACCTATCGATAGCAACTTTATCCCATATTTTTCTATCGGCTCAATCCAGGTTTTACCATCAACGTCCCTGGCCTTTGGACGAGCGCCTTCCAGTCCGAACATGATGGGTATGGATGGGCCATAAATGTCAGCGTCAATTAAACCAACCTTTGCCCCGGTCCTTGCCAACGCAAGCGCTAGGTTTACTGCAACGGTTGATTTTCCTACACCACCTTTGCCGGAAGCTACCGCGATGATGTTTTTAACGCCCGGTACACCTGTATTTTTTTGGGTAGTAACCCTTGATGTCATGTTGATATGCACCTCGGCTTCCTTGCTAACAAAGTAGGCTATGGCATTGCGGCAGGCATTCTCGATCATTGCCTTCAGCGGACAAGCCGGCGTAGTTAATATCACTGAAAAGCTAACTTTGTTACCGTCAATATGTATGTCCTGTATCATGTTAAGCGTAACCAGGTCCTTTTTAAGGTCGGGCTCCTCAACATTGCTCAGGGCTTGTAAAACTTGTTCTTTGGTGATGATCATATACATTGTAAACACGCAATTATCCATCAACTACGGGTGTTGATACAAAATTACTAAAACGCGTGGAAGTAGTGTCATTTGAATGCTGATTTTGGCAATAAGGACAGGCCCACAACTATAAACCTTGCGCAAGTTGTTTCGGCTATAGACTATGGACCATCGACCATGGTCTATAGTCTACTTAAGCTTTGAAAGCGCTTCCTTTATGCGTGGTGTAAGTTCTTTTATATCCGCTAAAGTACTTGCCCCTACAGATACCCTGAACCAGTTTACATCGCCCGGTGTGCCAAATGCGGAGAAAGGCACAAAAGCTACCTTCGCTTCCTTAATCAGGTAAAAGTTTATGTCGGCAGAAGTTTTTAAAACGGTGCCATCAGGAGTGGTCTTGCCGGCATAGTCAACCTTTACGGTGAGGTATATCGCTCCCATTGGCTCAATGGAATCTACATTAAAACCTTCGGTTTTTAATTGCTGAAAGTCCTGATGTAGCGTATTTAAACTGTTTTGAATGTTTGATTTTAATTGAGACAGGTAACTTTTTACAAAGTCATCCTGCTTAAGATATTTAGCCATTGCAACCTGTTCTGCTTTTGGTGCCCATGCACCCATGTGGCCTACGATGGATTTCATGTGATTGATCACATGTGCCGGGCCAAATCCCCAGCCAACACGTACGCCCGTTGCTGCGAAACATTTAGAAGCGCCATCAACAAAAATAGTAACGTCCTTTAATTCGGGACGCAGGCTCACCGGGTTGTAGTGCACATGCTCGCCAAATGTTAATTGCGAATAGATCTGGTCGTACAAAATATACAACGGTTTTTCGCCTGCCTTACGGGTTTTGTTTTCAGCAATCACCAGGTCGCAGATCTCTTCCAGATCTTTTTTGCTGAACATGGTTCCCGTCGGGTTCAACGGAGAGCACAAAGCCAGCAACGCAGCGCCTTTTAAATGCGGGCGGATCTCATTAGCCGTAGGCATAAAGTTGTGTTCGGGCCCGGTTTGGATGATCACCGCTTCGGATCCTGTCAGGTCGCAGTAATGGTTATTGTTCCATGAAGGTGCCGGGAAAACTACTTTGTCGCCCGGGTCAACAACGGCCATATATATTGAATATATCAACGGCCTTGAGCCGCCCGAGATCAATATTTCATTAGATGAATAATCAAGATCATACCTGCTTTTCAAAAACGCCGACACACTTTCGCGCAGGTTCAGCATACCGTCGGCAGGGGGATAATTGGTTTGGTTATCACCATACGCATCAACAATGCCTTGTTTTAACTGATCAGGAATGGGGTAAATATTGGAATCGAAATCGCCAATGGTAAGGTTAGCAATGTCTTGTCCTTGTTTTTTTAATTCGTTGATCTCGCCTGCAATTTTTATAATTTCAGACCCATGCAGATTTTGGGCTAATAAGGAAACACTCATGTTGGCTATGAAAATTAAAGATGTGCAAATGTACTTTTTTGAGGTGAAAGGCGAAAGGTAAAAGGATGAAAGGTCAAGGCAAACGCATTAAAATAACCTGGAGTGTTAAATTAAATTAGTTTAAGGAGGCTCCTATGGAGCCATAATAGGGCAGATTGTGTCATTTCTATAAACGGCGACTCCTACGGAGTCAAATTGATCTTACAAAATGAGTTATTGGGCTCCGGCGGAGCCCCCTGTTTATAGAAAAGAAAACGGAAAAGTTTAGGGCTGCATTAGGAGCCTCCTCCATACAGCTGTTTTTGAAACGACAATGGACAGAATTTTTTTAATGCGTTTGCCCTATTTTTACCGTCCGCCTTTTACCTTTCATCTTGCCTTAACGCCCTCTTGTTTCTTTGCCTGTAAGTGCCTAAGTTTGCGCCTCAATTATATCGCTATGTCAAAGGCATCCGAAATTAAAAATGGCAACATCATCCGCTTTAACGGCGAGTTGTTGCAGATAGAAGAATTTTTACATCGTACACCGGGAAATTTGCGCGCTTTTTACCAGGCACGTATGCGTAATGTTAAAAGCGGCAAATTAGTTGAATACCGTTTCCGTACAGATGAAGATGTGACCATAGCACGCGTTGAAACCAACGACTATCAATATTTATATGAAGATGGCGATTCATTAGTGATAATGGATAACACTACTTTTGATCAGCATAATATCCCTAAATCGTTGTTTGGCTCTGCAGTAAAGTTTCTGAAAGAAGGAATGAATGTTATAGTGGCTTTTGAAAGTGATGAACCAATAATGGGCCAGATCCCCGGCTCTGCCGAACTGGAAATCACCTATACCGAACCTGCTGTTAAGGGTGATACCTCCACCGGTGCATTAAAAAACGCGACTGTTGAAACCGGCGCAGAGATAAAAGT
>JAQBOU010000010.1 GCA_028287865.1 Mucilaginibacter sp.
CAGGTTATGGATATAATCAGTAAGGCTCTTCATATCAGGAAACTTTTCGTTGGGTGTAATTTCACCGATTGAAGACCGCTGCGCTGCTTCCCAACCATCGTCGATATTTATATAGCTCCAACCGTAAGCACTCAGTTTATCGGCCATTGCTTTAGCGGAGACACGTACCTTTTGGTCATTAACGGTCAATCCCCAGGCATTCCAGCTGTTCCAACCCAAAGCGGGGGTTAAACCAATCAGGTCACCAATTTTTATGGTGAACTTTTTTGTTTTAGTGCCGGCACTGTTATGAACGGTGAGCACTACGGGGTAGTCTCCCTTCGCGGCCACCGAACCGCTTATAATACCCGTGCCGGCATTGAGCGTTAAGCCGTCAGGCAAGCCTGTTGCTGAATAGACTAATGGTTTTTTTCCGATAGCGGGCACCATGTATAAAAATGGATTGCCCGGCCGTGCACCGTAAACATCAGGCCCGTTTATTTTAGGCTTTGAGCTTGGGTATGGGGTAAGCACATACGGCGTTCCTTCTGTTTTATTAATTGATTTACCCGACTTTTCTTCTGTAAAAGTGTAATTGATCTTATATGATTTTTTATCAAGCCGGGCAACATTAAAGGTATAAGTAAAAGGCCTGCCAGCCGAAAAATTGGCATCATTAGTCTTTTGATAAAGAACGGTGCCATTTTCAGGATCGGTAACTGTAAAGTCTAATTTGCCTTTATAAGCATAACTTCCTGTAGTTAACAGTTTAATGGATTTGCTTAAACTGTTATTATCACCATAACTAAAGTCGGCATCGGTATTAATATTCACATGGTCCATCAGGTCAGCCATTGTGATCTGGTGTTTATCGCCATACATACCGCCATCGCCGCCGGTATCAAATACACGTACTGCCAGCACATTTTCTTTGTCCCACAAAACAGCAGGATTATTTGCCGCAATGGTATAGCTGCGCGGGCCATAATTGGAGATTTTAATATCACCCTTCCTACCTCCATATTTACCAATTAGCTTGCCGTTAAGATAAACTTCATCATTATCATCAATGATACCCAGGTCAATTCGCAGGCTATCTTTCAGATATGATTTTTCTTTGACTGATGATGGAATAACCACATGCAGCCTGTACCAGCCAAAACCATCATAATTTGGATAACCCTGCACTTCCCAATTACGGGTTACATCAATAGGCCTCCAGTTTTGGTCGTTATAATTTACTGACGCCCATTGGGAAGAGTCACCTGTTGAAAATTTCCAGCCTTTATCAAGTGAAATTTCCTGTGCGGCAGCTCTTAAAAAAAGGGCTATAGCCAGGGAAGTCAGTATTAATATTTTCTTCATAATAGTACTTATTTGGTAAGCAGCGCAATATCTGTTACCTGTTCCGGAAACCATACCGTCATTTCGCCCTTACCCCGGTTTGCCCACGAATAATAAGGTATAGCTGTCATGGTTTTATTTCCGGTAGCAATGGTTTGTGCTGCTTCATCAATATTAACACTTTTTACCTGTGCTTTTAAAACAGTTACGCCATTTAACAAAGAAGGTTCAAATGTTGTGGTAAAAACTGTACCCTTTGGCACTATAATATTGGTTGCTTTCCCATCATTATCCTTCCATTCAGCACAATACATAACCGGACCGCGTTGCAGGGCTATCTTGCCATTGTCGTCGATTAAGGCGGTATTAGCTATTACCCTCCGTACCTCCATAGGCAAGGTTAGTTCTACCTTATCATTCTTTTTCCATTTTTTATTGATAACCGCATAACCGTTTTTCATTTGATAGTCAACCACATTACCGTTCACCTTTATTTCAATTTTTTGTGCCAACGGACTTTCGTAGGTATAAAGGTCTGAGGGAATAGCCTTATCCTGAGCCCATCCGGGGATCCTGATTTTCAGATTCATATCCATT
Source organism: Mucilaginibacter sp. (assembly GCA_028287865.1). Taxonomy (GTDB): domain Bacteria; phylum Bacteroidota; class Bacteroidia; order Sphingobacteriales; family Sphingobacteriaceae; genus Mucilaginibacter. The sequence continues at coordinate 1,921 of JAQBOU010000010.1, forward strand.
GCGGAAGCCGGATCAATAGTAAAGGCCAAACCGCCGTCCCATGGATAATTATTTTGCTGGATGATTTTGAGCGATTTTTTATTTACCGATAAATTTACCGTACCGGTGATAAACAGGTTTATATAAACATCATTACCATTTTGCGCATACATATAGCCCGGGATAGATGGCAACAAGCGCACCACATTGGTTGGACAGCACGAACACGTGAACCAGCCGGAACGTTCCCTTTCTAAATCGGGTTGATTATAGCTGTTACTCACCTGCATGGCATTGGTATAGAAAAACGACTTGCCATCTAACCCTACTCCTGATATCAAACCATTGTAAAGCGTTTTTTCCATCACATCGATGTATTTGGAGTCGCCGTGCAGCAAAAACATACGTTGGTTCCAAAAAACACTGCCAATTGCGGCGCAGGTTTCATTGTAGGCGGTGGCGTTTGGCAGGTCGTAGTTATCTCCAAAACGTTCGCCATCCCCAACGGCACCAATACTGCCCTGTACATACATTTTTTTGCCAACCATATTGTTCCATATTTTATCTATGGCTTTTATGTAAGCGCTGTCACCGGTAAGGGCCGCAACATCAGCCATACCCGAATACAGGTACATCGCGCGTACGGCATGTCCTTCCGCTTCATCCTGATCTATAACAGGGATATTATCCTGGAAATAGGTGCCGTTTTCATAAACATCTTTGCTTTTGGTATTATATTTTTTTATCCCGCGCTGGTCAATAAAAAACTTAGCAAGGCTCAAATAATCCGTTTTACCGGTAACACGGTATAACCTTACCAAACCCATTTCCACAATTTCGTGACCGGGAGCTACCTGTTTTTTATCAGGGCCGAAGGTGCGTACCAGCAAATCGGCGTTTTTTATGGCGATATTTAAAAAGTTGCGTTTACCAGTAGCCATGTAGTGCGCAACGGCTGCCTCATACATGTGCCCGCAATTGTAAAGCTCATGGCTACTTTTCTGTTCGTTTACCCAGCGCTCCGGGCCTGCCCATGCCTGCGGGTGAGCCGGATCGATGGTACGCGCGGTATATAAATAGCCGTCCGGTTCCTGCGCTCTGCCTATAATACCAATAAGTGAATCGATGTATGCAGATAATTTAGGATCAGGGTGAACAGCCAGGGAATAAGATGCCCCTTCAATGGTTTTATAAATATCAGTATCGTCAAAAGGATAAGTAGTGCAAAATTTGCCTTTATGTTCAGCAGCCATTTCAAAATTCTTCACTCTTCCTGTACTTTCACAACGTGTAAACGACGCCGGGATAGTGGCAGTACGGTTGGTTTCAATTTTTGGCGACCAAAACTGATCTGTTAGCTTTACACTGGTGAAAGGAACAGGTTGTATGGGGTAATCCTGTTTTTGTGCATAGGCCGAAAAGGTACAGCAGGCAATCAGTATCAAACAACTCTTTTTCATCATATCCTTACTTAGATATACTTAACGAATGATTTAGCATAAGCTTATCAGGTAAACCTTGCATATGTAAAAGTACATACTCTTAAAGTTTATATTAAAGCATTTTTACCTGATTGTAACTATATTTTATCTTATTTAAAGCCTTTGTTAAATTTATTTGGGTATAATGTAGAAGAAAGCGACTATTTACAAAAAGGTTGACAGCGCCGTACTTCTTTATGTTTATTATTTGCGCGCAAGAATAAAATCTGCACAAATAACTTAAGATTAAAATACCAAGCGTGAATCCCGAACTTTTTTAAGTAATAATAAATGTTGATAACCGTTTTAATGTTAAAAAAAATCAACCTTCAAGAAGGACTTTTACAGCAAACTTAACATAGTGTTTACGATAAAATTTAATATCAACCCTATTTTTAATTATTGAAACAACGACTATGAAAAAGGGAATTATTGTTACTGCGCTTTTGCTGTGCTGCTTTTTTGTTGGCTTTGCAACAATTGAAAACTTGAACGGAAAATGGACCGGCACATTAAAAACCGACCAGGGCGACGAATATCCCCTGTTATATAATTTCAAGATCGACGGTGATCAATTAACCGGTACTGCAAAAACTCCAAAGGGAGATATGCCCATAAATGATGGTAAAATTACCGGAAGCACTTTTACGTTTAACGTAATTGTAAGTGGCATGGAAATAGACCACTGCGGTAAATTTTATGGCGATTCAGTTGGGGTAGATATCAGCATGGGAGACGCGAAATCACACTCTACATTAAAAAGAACACCTTAGTTCCCCAACCCTAAAATAGGTGTTAATGACTGGTTTTTATAGTCATTATCAATATGATCAGTCAATGGCCTTTTAATGGCAAGGCAACCACTGTAAATAATTTTATTGGCTGAACTTCAATTTGTTCGATTAAAAATATTATTTTTAAAATATTAAATTACGAACCAATTGTAACATTAATACCTTTATTTTATCTCAAATAAAACCTCCCAATTATGAAAAGAAAATTTTTTACAACTACCATGTTGCTATGCTGCTTTGCGGTGTGCTTTGCAATAGTAGCCGATTTAACCGGAAAATGGACCGGCACACTTAAAACACCTGATGGAAATGAATTTCCGCTTACCTACACCTTTAAGGCAGACGGAGATAAATTAACAGGTACTGCATCCTCTCCAAATGGCGACGTGCCATTTACCGATGGAAAAATAACTGGTTCTGATATATCTTTTACACTTAGTTTTAACGGGATGGATATTAAAAATACCGGCAAGTTTTATCCTGCCGCCGATTCAATAGGCATGGACATAGATTTTAACGGGATGAAAATGCACACCACGCTTAAGCGCGATAAATAATTCTTTAAACCTTTACAGGCCGGATATTTATTGGGCTTCTTTATTAAGCTGTAACCTTTAGCTTATTTAACACATCATACAACTAATTAACTATAAACATTATGAAAAGAACATTCTTTACAACTACAGCATTAGTATGCTGCTTTGTTGTTTTTATTGCGGTTATTAATAATTTGAACGGAAAATGGACGGGTACGCTTAAAACACCCGATGGCAATGAAATCCCGTTAACTTATAATTTCAAGGTCGATAGTGGTAAAGTAACCGGAACAGCCGAAACTCCACAAGGTAGCGTGCCTATTGACAATGGAAAAATTACCGGCAACGATTTTACCTTTAAAGTTACCGTAGATGGTAATGATTATCAGCACACCGGCAAATTTTACGATGCAGCTGATTCTGTAGGGATGGATATAGATTTTAGTGGCACGAAACTGCACACCACGCTGAAGCGCATCATTAAGTAATGATTACTTATCAAATTCACAATATCCGGCTACCACTGGTTATTGTGAATTTATTTACATGGAGTCCAGTAACCGCATTTATAAAACGTTATAACTGCCGACAATAATTCCTTATTTTCTTTGAATAGAACATTCAAAGTTGGTACATCTGCACGTGGATTTGCTTGTTTTATTGAATCAATTATAGTCCACCCACTCCATTCAGGCCTTTTAGACCGTCTGATACCCATATAAATCTCCGCTCCAAGGACTCCCGCATGGTAAAAACTTTTTGGTTGAACAGAGATATCAAAAACCTTTTGGATATCCGCCATGGTGTTGCTTAAGAATTGGTAGAAGTCAAAATTAGTTACAAAAAACGAAACTATACCGGTAAAAACACCTGATTATTAGCGTAATACTACGCAATTCATCAACCGGCATAGCGTATAAATAAGAATAATTATAAATTGTTTGTTTAAATTATCAAAACACACTATTTAAGTGCAGCTTTTTATATTTGCATAATATGGCTCGCCGTTTTATTGCTTATTTATTAATTGTCGCATTAGTTTCTGTTAACTTTTCCCGCTTTTTTATCTATGCGGGTTTTGAGTTGAACAAAAATTATATTGCTACAAAACTCTGCGAAAACCGGGATAAACCATGGCTGCACTGCAATGGCAAATGCTATTTCATAAAAAAAATAAGGCAAGCTGAAGAAAAGGAAAAGAATGACGAACGTCAGTCGCAAAAAAATCTTTTCCAGGAAGCCTTATTTGTTAAAAAAGCCAATACCCGGTTTTATTCGCGAGTGCTGCAGGTAATGCAGGTACCTAACCACCGCATTACTTTGCCAAATGTTGATCTCCCCATCTTTCAGCCTCCCAAACTTGGTTAATCGCCTTTTCTATTTTGTCTTTTAATTATAGCCGGATTATCTGAAACTTTTTGTTTCACTTGATACCTGCGCGCACCCGGAAAACCGTCAAAATCTTTTGATACAGCTTACGGGCCATTTAGAAGACGATAATCTTCCTATATCTTCAATTTATTTACCACCCCATGATGGAAAAGAATATCCTATCGTGACAAATTATATACTTAAATGCATTTACTCAAAAAAGCATTATTTACTGCTATGCTGTTTTTTACGGCATTATCGTTCGCTTACGCGCAAAAAAAAATATTTAAAGGCAGGGTAATTGATGAATTAACCAGGCAGCCTGTAGAATATGCAGGCGTCAACTCCGGTATATCCGGTAAAACAACAGTTACCGACAGATCAGGCAACTTTCAATTGGCACTTCCGTCAGATACGGCCTTACTTCAAATTTCATACATTGGCTATGCTACCCAAACAATAAAAGTGATAAACACTAATAAACGCATTATTATAGTGCTTAAACGGGGAGCAATCGACCTGAAAGAAGTAGTTATTTCTCCGAACCTGGATAATAACTCATTTCATACATTAAGCAGCCTTGATCTTAACCTGCGCCCGGTTAACTCTTCACAGGACTTGATGCGTTTAGTACCGGGCTTATTTATTGCCCAACACATGGGCGGTGGAAAAGCGGAACAGATCTTTGTTCGTGGGTTTGATGCCGATCATGGCACTGATTTAAATGTTTCGGTAGATGGTATGCCTGTAAATATGGTATCCCACATTCACGGGCAGGGCTATGCTGATCTGCATTTCATGATACCAGAAACAATAGCAACCTATGATTTTGGCAAAGGCCCGTATTATACAGACAAAGGCAATTTTACCACCGCAGGATATTTAAATTATACTACAAAAGATGCGCTTGATAAAAGTATGATAAGCGTGGAAGGCGGGCAGTTCCATACTTTCCGGGTAGCCGGATTAATAGACCTGCTGAGCAGTAAAGCCAAACAAAATGGTGAAAATGCTTACATAGCCGGAGAGTACAATTATACCGATGGCCCCTTTACTTTTGCCGAGCACTATAAACGTTTTAATTTATTTGGCAAATACACCAGGCAGTTAAATACAAATAACAAAATATCGTTCATTGCTTCTGCCTTCAGCACTACCTGGCGGGCATCAGGTGAAATACCAGAACGGGCTGTTGCCGCCGGCACCACCGCCGTTGACGCAAACGGCAAACCGTACATCGTTCCTGAAGCTCCAAATCCGATCGGCAGGTTCGGAACTATTGACAGCGCGCAGGGAGGAAAAACCAGCAGAATAAATATTATTGCAAAACTACATACCGATCTTAAAAACAACTGGTTAATGGAAAACGAAGCTTATTACACCCATTATAACTTCCTGCTGAATGTCAACAATTCTTTTTTTGCTAACGACAGTATCAATGGGGGCGAACAGCAGCAAAAAGAATCCAGGGATATGGTTGGTTATAATGGGAAAATAACTAAAAAAAGCTACCTGGATAATGCGGTGCTTACTTCATCGGCCGGAATCGGAACCCGGTATGATATGACCTATGGATCAGAACGAAGCAATGTAACAGAGCAATACCAATTTTTGAATGATGTCGTTTTGGGCGATATCAGGGAGAATAATACCAATGTTTATATAGATGAAACACTGCAGAGCGGTAACTGGCTGTTTAATGCGGGTTCCAGGCTCGACTATTTTAATTTTAATTTTCATGATACTACCAAAACCAAAGTTATTGTAAGCCCTAAGATCAATATACAATACACCGCAAATGATCAGATACAATTTTATTTAAAGGCTGGTAAAGGCTTTCATTCAAATAACGCAATCACAGTAATCGGAAATAACAATTTTGAAACGCTACCGGCAGCTTACGGCGCTGATTTAGGTTTAAACTGGAAACCTATACCACATTTGTACATTAACGCCGCATTATGGTATTTATACCTGCAGCAGGAATTTGTTTACTCGGATGATGGCAACATTGTACCGGGTGGTAAAACAGAGCGTGAGGGGATCGATTTTTCGGCCAGGTACCAGTTAACTAAATGGCTGTTTGCCGACCTGAACGTTAACCTTGCACGGCCGCGCCTGGCAGACAGCCTTGCTGGACATGGCTACCTTGCGCTTGCACCAACATTTACCAGTACAGGCGGCCTCGATTTTAAATTGGACAATGGAATTAATGGGGGCATTAGCTATCGTTACATGCACAGCCGCCCGGGTAACAACACCAACACATTAACTGCCGACGGCTATTTTGTGACCGATTTTAAAATAAGCTATACTCAAAAAAAATATGAAATAGGATTAACCATTGAAAATTTGCTCAATAGAAAATGGAATGAGTTTGAGGCCGAACAAGTAAGCCAGTTAAAAGGCGAAACGGCACCGGTCGACCAGATGAGCTTTACGCCCGGAACCTCGTTTTTTGCTAAACTGAGGGTAGCGGTATTCTTTTAACTTTTATAATAGTCATTAACAATAAATGCGGTCACCACAATGATCGCATTTATTATCTGTAATATGCCGGCTAATTAACTGGAGCCTGATGAGCGATGTTATAGTTCTCTGTATGGCTTGTAGTTACGCCTGTACCCAGGGCAAACCATAGTGCCAGTATGGTGCCATAGCTTCCGCCCCGCTCAATCCACTCAAATATTTCATAATGAGGATAAAAAAGCTCCGTGCCTACTTTCCAAAAAAGAAAAACCAGCAACAAAGGTCTTAATGGTTTTACCAGCACTATGAGGGCCATTGCAATTTCTATTGATCCAACGATAATAGCAACGTGGTGTGTATCACGAAAACCAAGCGAAGTGTATTGTGAAAGCAGGCTTTTTTTGCCAAGCAGGTTAAGCCAGGCATGCCCGGTGAGTAACAGGAACACTATCCACTGCAGGAAAACCTTCACCGTTTTAAGCCGGATCGAACTATCCGGACCGGGCACATCTATTTTTTGAAACCACGATCGTAAACCTTGCCCGCTGCCGCACAGTATTAACATGGCCATTGGAGCGCCGAAATTGCCTGCGCGCTCTATTAATTCGGCAAAAGGCTCGCCGGATACAGGCCGGAGGGTGGCGGTAACCAACCCCCACACTACCAACCACAGGGCAAGGATCCTTACCGGGTAAACAAGCATAATGATTCCCATCAGGATGTCAACAGATCCCATTATTGGCATAAGCTGGTAAGCCATGCCGTGCCCTATGCCCATCACCGCAAAATAATTACACCAGATGGCTTTTGTGATAATTCCAAAAGCACCATGTCCAATAAAGCACATAGCCGAGGCCATACGCAGCACATAGTAAATTTTTATTTCTGATGTTGATTGTAACATGCTAATTAAATCTGATCACTCTTTCCAGAACAACGTATTTGGATGAAAATGCTTCCAGGAGTGCCAGTATTCCTGGTAGGCCTGAATTTTACCCAGGCGGCTTCCTTTCATTGCCCCCGACGTTGCCACACCATCCCAATCCCATACCGAAGCGGTCTCCTGGTCGGTAAGCCGACCTATTGTATCCAGCTTAAAATGCAATGCCTTGCCTTGTACAACCCGGTTAAATGCATGATAGCTAAGGCTGTCTTTCTCTATAGCTACCATTAGCGGAGTTTGGTTGATATGATCGTTTACCACATGCTTTTTGCTTAGTTGCCGCCAATCGTACGCTTTTGCCTGTCCGTTTAATATTAAAGCCACTACCCAGCTTTTTCTTATCAGTGTATCTTTATTTTTTAATGTACTGTCTTTATCCACTGCCTGTAACCGATCATAATTTTTAAGGTCATCGTAATCCTTTAAATAATGTTTATCAGGTTGTAATATAAGTGTACCCGGATGCCGTGTAATCCAGGCGCCTAAGGTTGATTGTTCGTAAGGCAGTTCCTGCAGGTGGGATCCTTTTAACTTGCCAACAGCTGCATTGCCTGTTGCCTGGTACCACCATGTTTTTGTTCCGGCATCCTCAATTATGGCATTATAATGCCTCGCCCCCACCAGCCTGAAATTTTGTTTAACACCATTGATCAGCGGGCTGTAAACCCTCCCTGTACGGCACATGGTGCAATAGGTAACAAGCACCGGCTCATTGCCTACACTGTCCTCAACTTTATGATGATACCCTAAATAAACCAGGGAATACGCTTTTGCTATACCTCCATGTATCACACCTATTATTACAGCATTTTCGGGTACTTTATTATAGATAGTGGTAACAAATTTTATTGTTTGAGGCTCTTCAAACATCGTTTCGGCTTTAAACATAAAATCGGTAAAGTAAAAGCTGCCCAAACAAAGCGCTAGCACAACTAACTTACTGATCTTACCGGCCTTTGAGTTCTTTGAAAAATATTTTAGCAGGTACCAGATAATAACAACACCACCCGCAATACGCAGGGGCAATATAATTTTTTCAAGATAATAAGCTACTGTAATGGCATTCAGATCCTGGCTGCCGGGAAACGGCATTAGCAGGTAAGCATGTATCAACCCCGGAATAACCAGCAGTATGATCCCTATCCAAAAAAGCGACGATCTTGTTGGTGTTTTCATCTCGTTTCGTTCAGGCTTGCATATCTGTTCGGCGACGGCAAATAGCCGCTGGTTTTCAAAATACCGGCAAGCCGATCATAAAAAGCAGGTTCTACCGGCGTTACACTCCCAAGTCCGTCTACATATTTATTGTATAAACAAAAAAGTGCGGCTATCAATACGGTGTCATGTATTTCCATATCAGTGGCACCAGCAAGTTTTGCTTTTTCAACCAATTCTGCACTAACCGTACGGGCATCAGCCTGAACTTTACGGGCAATTTGCAGCAGGTGTTTCATTTTTTCGCTCACCGGGGCATTTTCCGGATCGTACTTTACTTTTTCAGCCGTCTCCCGTTCGCCCAACAGCACATCAGCTGCGGCAGTGTGTGCAGCAGTACAGAATTTACATTCATTTCCATGGGATACTACCGTAGCTATCAACTCCCTTTCGCCTTCGGTTAGTGTTGATGCTCCGCGCAATAATAATTGCGTAAGCTGCCTTATTGGTAAAGCTGTATCCTGGCGGTAATTAAGCAAACCGGTAATACCGGGCAAATTTTCGTCTAAAGGAATATGAGGCATGGTTGTATTAGTTAAACTTTTGCTGAATTCAACCCGGTTAACTTTATTGGCTTATAAGGTGCTAAATCTATTGATTTTTATAAAATGATGCAATAGGATTAAATTTATAATATTTAGCCGGAATGCAAACTATCTATCAACAGTAATCGCGAGCCATTGTTTTAACCAGGATTTGCTTGATTTTAGGATTTCAGGATGAATTAAGGGCAATCAGTGTAATCTTTACCCTGTTAGACTAAACTCCCACGATGTCATCACAATGACAATTGGCTTTTTTGATCTACACAAACTTATATTGCAAAATAGCAGTAACAACAGGCGTTGTTAATTTAATATTATGTTTAACACGCAAGGGCATTTCAATAAACTCTCCGGCGCCTAAGGCATAAAAGCTTTCGCCAACAGTGCATTCACAATGGCCATCCAGGATAAAAAAGCTTTCTAAAAAATCACCATGCTCTTCATCAGGAACATCCGTTTTAGTTATTACCAGCATTTGCCGAACTTTATCGTCTTCCCTTATAACATGGCATATAAAATCTTCAGTTGGTTCATTCGGGATTAAATGAGCCAATGCTTTTAACCATGGCTGAGGGTCACCGGCATGGCTGATAACAGGGAGATTGTTCAAACTTAGATCAGCCTGATCAAAATCAATAGCGGCCAATACATTTTGTTTAACTGAGGGATCAGGTTCAATGGCTGTGAATCCTGCAAACTTTTCAAAGGTCAGCTCAACCAATGTCAAAGCTTCTTTTACTTCAGGATAAAGCATAGTCATCTGGATAAGATATGCCTGATCTCCTTCGCTGAGCAAACCCATGCAATATTCTTCCAAAACGCCGCTGTCAATATACTGTTGTATATCCATTTGTTAATTGCGGTTACTGTTTGCTATTGAATTCATCCCTTTGTAATGCCATTTATAGTGCCGGCTTTAATTATGGAATTCCTGCCCGCATAAGTTATCGCAAAGATAATACAAAGTATCAATACTTTCGGGACCAGTCAAATCCACGGTTGTGTACAACCGTGCATAACTCTGATATAAAATTTATATTGTCAAAGATATTTCTCAGCCAAAACAAACTTTACGAGGCCACATTAAGTATACATAGAGAAATAATTAGCGCCCATAATTACTAAGATGAAACTGAGAGTTGCAAGGCATACAAAAGACTTAAACCGTATGATTGATTTTTATGGAAGAATTTTGGGGCTTAAGGTGATTGATCAATTTAAAGATCACGATAATTATGACGGTATTCTTTTAGGTATGCCGGGTTTTGATTGGCACCTGGAATTTACAGTTTCTGATGCGGTTCCGGTACATTCCCCGGATGATGATGACCTGCTGGTATTTTATGCCCCCTCTTTACTTGAATTCCAGGCGATAAAAGAAAAATTTATTGCAAACCATGTAAAACACGTTGAGCCGATAAATCCTTATTGGGCAAAACACGGTATTACCTTTGAAGATCCTGATGGATTTAGAATTGTACTTTCAATTATCATACACTGATATTAAAATATTCAAACAAATTTAAATATCTCGCCTTGTGTTATAAACAATTATCACAATGAACAGGACCCTTGGAATAATACTCATCCTTATTGGGGCAGTGATGCTTATATGGACAGGTTTTACTTACACTAAAAAAGAAAACATTGTTGACGCCGGCCCAATACACATATCTGCCGACAGGCAAAAAACAATAAACTGGCCTCCTTACCTTGGAGGCATACTGCTTGTAGGAGGTATAGTGATTGTGGCTACGGCCAAAAAAACGTCGTAGAGACGCGATACTTCCCGTCTCTACATTTTATAAACGCAATACTTCGCGTCCTTTATAGGAACGAATATGCTATCTTAGTGCCAATGATCTTCGATTTCCGATTAAAGGTATTTTATACCGTTGCACAAAGGTTAAGTTTTACCAAAGCTGCGGCCGAACTGTTTATTACCCAGCCTGCCGTTACCAAACACATTAAGGAACTGGAACAACAGCTTAGTGTGCAATTATTCAGGCGCAACGGTAATAGCATTGTTTTAACCACCGCCGGTGAGATTTTAACGCAATACGCCGAGAAGATCTTTCACACCTATACCGAACTGGAAACTGAACTGGCCCAGCTAAATAACCTGGAGGCGGGCACGGTACACATTGGCGCAAGTACTACAGTTGCGCAAACTATCCTGCCTAAAATACTGGCTCTGTTTAAAAAAACATACCCCGCGGTTACCTTTACTTTTACCCAGGCCAATACCGATTTGATAACACAATTGGTTTTAGCCGAAAAAATAGATATTGCCATTGTTGAAGGCGCAGCTCATTATCCGCAGATAGCTTATGCACCATTTGTTAAGGATGAGATTATTTTGGTGACCAGGGCAAATAACCAGCTATCAAAAAAAGCGGAGATAACACCCAAACAGTTATTAACTATCCCGCTGATATTACGTGAAGCAGGTTCGGGTACCCTGGATGTTATATTTAATGCACTTTCAAACGTTGGCATTAATCCCAAAGATCTCAATATAGAAATACAGCTGGAAAGCAGTATCGCCATAAAACAATACCTGTTATATTCAGAAACCGCTACCTTTCTCTCTATCCAATCAGTTATCAGCGAGTTAAAATATAACGAGCTGAGTATCATTGAAATTAAAGGACTTGAAATTTTCCGGACTTTTCAATTCATTCAACTGCATGGCAAAAACGCTAAACTGATTGATTTGTTTAAACGCTTTTGCTTAAGCAGCTATAACTTAAAGTAATCAGCAATTACTATTTATCATTTGTTACAGGTAATAACAGTCCGCACCTTTGGTACTAATTCAATAGTAATTTTATGGAACTGATAACTACAGATATATGCATTATAGGGGCCGGTCCGGTTGGTTTGTTTGCTGTTTTCGAGGCAGGCTTATTAAAAATGCGCTGTCATTTAATTGATGTTTTACCACAGGTTGGCGGGCAGCTTTCCGAAATCTATCCCCAAAAACCTATTTATGATATTCCCGGATTCCCTACCATCAACGCCCAGCAATTAGTTGACGGCTTAATGGAGCAGATTGAACCTTTTAAGCCAACTTTTTCATTAGGCGAACGGGTAAACGAATTGGAGCAACTGGAAGATGGCTCATTTGTTACCACTACCAGCGATGGTACTGAAGTTCACAGCAAAGTGGTAGTTATAGCCGGAGGCTTGGGCTGCTTTGAGCCGCGTAAACCTGCAATTGACAATCTGGAGGCATTTGAGGGTAAAGGCGTTGCCTACATGGTAAAAAATCCTGAAGCGTACCGTGGTCGTAAAGTAGTGTTGGCCGGTGGCGGTGATTCTGCTTTGGACTGGACCATCTTTTTAGCGGATATTGCTGAGGAAGTTACTTTGATACACCGTGGCGATACTTTCCGTGGTGCACCGGATACTGCCGAAAAGGTATTTGAACTGGCAAAGGAAGGCCGGATCAATCTTATCCTGCAAGCGCATATTAAAGCAATCAATGGCCACGGGCATTTGCAGCAGGTAGAAATAATTGGCAGGGATAATGAAATTTCTATTGTTGAAGCCGATAACCTGATCCCGTTATTTGGGTTAACGCCAAAACTTGGCCCGATTGCTGAATGGGGCCTAAACGTTGATAAATCTGCCATTATGGTTGATACGGTAGATTACAGCACCAATGTAAAAGGAGTTTATGCCATTGGCGATATTAATATTTATCCCGGTAAATTAAAGCTGATCCTGTGTGGTTTTCACGAGGCTGCACTGATGGCCCAAAGCGCCTTTAAACAGGTTTACCCTGATCAAAAATTGAGCTTTAAATATACAACGGTTTATGGTGTAACTGCGTTTTAAGCGAAAGCGAAAAGCACATATGAATTGATAACAGAAATTTATTTACACAAAAAAGCTTTAAGCTTTGTGCTTTCAGCTTGCTTTAAACGAAATGATCAATTTAATTATTGAAGACAGGAATGGCCTGCGCCGGCCCGTTGAAATCCCTGAAGATATTAGCCTGAGCCTGATGGAAGTTTTAAAAGCATCAGACCACAACATCCTGGCTACGTGCGGAGGTATGGCACTTTGCGCTACCTGCCACGTACAGGTTTTGGAAGGGCCCGAAAAGTATTTCCACGCTACAAACCAGGAGCTTGACCTGCTGGATACCCTACCTGATGCCGGTTACGACAGCCGTTTAGCCTGCCAGTTACGCATAAGCGAAGATATGGATGGAATGATCTTCCGGATAAAAGGAGAAGAGTAATCAATTTATCATTATTCCTGTTTTTCTAATTGTTCCCAATTTTCGGGGAAGGGAATATCGCGCATGGTCAACGGCATAAAGTTGTTGATGTGGTAATCACTTCCATCTTTATTATACATAAAGAAAGGATCTTCTTTAAAATATTTGTAATCCGATTCCAGTTGTACTTTTAAGTTATTTAGCCGCCCGATGTAAATAGCATCATAAGCAGATTGATTTAGCAAAAGCTTTTCAATATATCCCAGTAAATTATAACAGGTGGTAAACTGTCCGCAGGCAATGATACAGCCCTCACTGTGTTGCTGGCTTATTGCGGTTTTATCAAACCATAAGGTTGTCCCCATATTAAAAGCCGTTTGAGCTATAATCTGCATATCACGGCTCGGATTTAAAAATGGTACGGGCGGCGAATTCTTTTTCCTGTAGAGATCACTGGAAAAAGCAAGATCATAAATATGATTGCCTTTGCCACGGTTTTTCCACTCCGGCGAGCCATAAAAGCTATTGTATAGCAACTGCCTTGTCCGTTTCAAAAACACACTCATATTTAAAAGCAGCACCGAATCCATCCTGGCAACCAGCATTTGTTTAAGCACCACCAATGGTGTTTTAGTAAAATATCCGATCAGCAATTTTATGATCTTTTCTGTAAAGCTTTTTCTTAATGCTGATGGTGAATTTTTATCGCCCACTATCAACTTCTTTAAGGACCTAACTGCCAATAAAAATATCGCGGGGATGACAACAAGTGCTCCGCCAACAAGCGCTAAAAAGGTTTTGTGAAAATAAAGTCCCGATACAATGCATGCCAGGGCAGCTAAAAAGGCAATTGTCATAATCCAGTTTACGCCTGCCAGGCTTATGCCCTTATGTTTAGATTGAGAGGGATTAACATAGGGTTTTATGAAATAACTTCCCACATCATTCACAAGCATAAAATCAAACGGGCTAAACGAGGTTTCGCGCCTTATCCTTCTGCCATCGGCATACATCATGCTTTGTAAACCCTGGTTATCGGTAATACCGCCGTCCATAAAACCAACATTTTTATTGGCTATAAATATTTTCTCCTCCTTATCGCCGGTTTGAGGTATTAAAGTAAGGGCATTTTTTAGTTCATCCTTATTTAAACCATCGTATGTAAAATCTTCAGGAAATAAGATCGGTTCAAACCCGGCTGGAAAGCAGGAAGATGCTGCCAGCACATCGCCCAGCTTTACTTTGTCCGCTACAGACTGATCCAGGAAAATATTCTCGTTTCCAAATTTAAAATAAGGATCAATTCCGGGATCAGGTATTAATTTCCTGTCCTGCCTAAAAGAAAGACCTGTATAAAACTCAGTTGTGTTAAAGCATACTTCCCGCAAATGCCCCATTGTCCCATAATAATACAGCGATAGCAGGGTTTCGCCTTCAAAAATATATTCGTCGTATGCCATTGAAAAGGCGTTAATAATATTGCGGCTCTTTTCAGGCCGATTGATCCATCGTTTTTTATCAGCAAGTATTTCCAATGCATTTTGCAGCAGGAAGTCGCCGGTAAGGCTATTGAATAGTTTAACATAAAACTCCTTAAATTCTTTTCCCTGTGCACTATACAGCGCATACAATGTTGTGGCTATAGTACCCCCGGACGCCGAGGACATGTAAGTTACCTGCTGCAAAAGTTGCTTACCTTTCAATGGATCGTCTTCATTATCAAATGTTAATTTGTTAAAATAAGATAAAACGCCCAGCGCAAAAGAGGCGGCGCGAAAGCCCCCACCTGAAAATGCAAGGGCAATATTTTCGAATGGTTTAATTAAGTTTACCTGCAGGTTGAGTTCAGCGTGCTGACTTGAAAAGGTAGCATTTTCCATGAGAGAGGTTTTAAGGTTTAATAAATAAATTTATATAAAAATTATTACAGCAAATAATTTTTATTGCATTAATCCTTAATTTACTTGCTTTGCTATTTTTTTTAATTTACTGACTGGTAATTAATTATTCCGTTCATTTCTTGCTTATGCTAATATTTTGATATACATTTAATACCAAAAACCAAAAGAACACCAATCATGAAACAAGACATCAGCACTATGGCCGATAAGATCAGGTATGTACAGGACACTTTACAAATGATCAATGGTAAGTGGAAGGTGCCTATTTTGATGTCCATGTATGGCGGTAAAAACCGTTTCAGAGATATCCAGCGTAATATACCCGCAATTACCACCCGTGTACTTTCAAAAGAGCTAAAGGATCTGGAAGCGAATAAATTAGTTACACGCACCGTTCATGACGGCAAACCGGTAAGCATAAGTTATACCCTTACCGCTTATAGCCACACCCTTACCCCCGTTGTTGATGAAATGATAAAATGGGGCAAGCAGCATAGGAAAGGTGGTTTGTAAATCTACTTTATCTTTCTTTAAAAAGTATTAAATAATCTGTTTAAAGAATTGCATTAATAAATTCGGCTATCATGAAGCTAAGATAGTGGAGAGGAATATTTATCGCGCTTGCATTTGCCGTTCAGCCAAAGGCAACATGCATTACAATAAAATTCTTTAAATTCTAAAATCCTGTAAATTCTGATTCAGACAGTTTAATATTATTTCCAAATACATTTGCATTTACATAAGCGCTTATATAAATTGCAGCAATGAATTTATATCAAGATCTTGGATACCTGGTTTTAGGTAGTCGCCTGCGGCGGCTAAGCGAAAACTTTCTGGCAGAAATTAACCGCGCCTACCAAAACGCGGGAATTGATTTTGATGCCAGCTGGTTCCCGGTTTTTTATCTGCTATCAAAAAACAACCAGTTATCCATCAAGGAACTGAGCGAACAAACCGGGGTTTCGCATCCTGCCGCCAGTCAGCTCATCACCAATTTAAAAAACAGGAAGCTTGTTACAACCGTAACCTGTACTGACGATGGCCGCAGGCAAATAGTACAATTAACCGAAACCGGCTGGCAATTGCTGGCCCAAATACTACCCGTTTGGGATGCCATATTAAAGGCAATGGACGATCTGCTTGTTGGAGAGCCCGGCTTCCGTGCATTACTGCCAGCAATCGGCTCATTGGAAAACGCTTTCAAAAGCACCAGCCTTGCCGAAAGGATCGGCAGCAAACTAACCGTTGAACTAAAACCCACAGTCAATGAGTAAAGTATTTAACTATGGCAGCAGTCATTTAACCATTGGCATTTGCCTGGATATTGCACAGGGGGAAATTAAAGGTGCAATTGATAGCACTACTGCCCAAAGGGTACATGCGTCCTGGAGGGAGGTTGAAACGATTGTACATGCCGGGCACCCGGTGTATGGCATCAACACAGGCTTCGGGCCGCTCTGTGATACCCGCATTTCGGAAGCCGACACTTCCACCCTGCAAGCTAACCTGCTTAAAAGCCATAGCGTGGGTGTTGGAAATCCCATCCCGCAGGAAATTGCCAAACTAATGCTGATCACCAAGGTGCACGCATTGGCACAAGGCTACTCGGGTATAGCGTTAGAAACACTTGAGCGTATTACCTGGCATATCAACCAAAATATTATCCCGGTGGTTCCTGAAAAAGGCTCGGTAGGCGCTTCCGGCGACCTGGCCCCGCTGGCGCATTTATTTTTACCGCTGATTGGTTTGGGCGAGGTGTATGCCAACGGGCAAAAGTTCCCGGCAAAAGATGTGCTTAGTACCCATGGTTTACAACCTTTAATTTTAGGACCAAAAGAAGGGCTTGCACTCATCAACGGCACACAGTTTATTTTGGCTTTTGCGCTAAAAGCAGTGCAGCGACTAAACGATGCATTAAACCGTGCGGACTTAATTGGCGCTATGTCGTTGGAAGGCCTGATGGGCTCAGCAAGGCCGTTCGATGCACGTTTACACCAATTGCGCCCTTATAAAGGCACCAAACATGTAGCTAACCGCCTGTTCACTTTATTAAAGGATTCCGGGATCTGTAATTCGCATGTTAATTGCGGCCGGGTACAGGACCCCTATTCGCTGCGCTGTATGCCGCAGGTACATGGCGCTTCGCGTAATGCGTGGCTGCATTTAAAAGAACTTACTGAAATTGAGCTGAACTCAGTAACTGATAATCCTATTATTTTTAATGCCGATGATACCATAAGCGGAGGCAATTTTCATGGACAGCCGTTAGCCATGGTGCTGGACTATGCCACTATCGCGACAGCAGAACTTGGAAACATTGCCGACCGTCGCTGTTACCTGATGAGCGAGGGTCGTTATGGGTTACCAAAACTGCTTACCAATAATGCCGGCTTACATTCGGGGTTAATGATACCGCAGTACACCACTGCCGCCCTGGTTACCGAAAATAAAACCCTGTGTTTTCCGGCAAGCGCCGACAGTTTACCTACCTCATTAGGACAGGAAGACCATGTTTCCATGGGTTCCATCAGCGGGCGCAAATTGCACCAGGTAATAGATAACCTTGAATACATACAGGCCATTGAATTACTGTACGCCGCCCAGGCGATGGATTTCAGGCGACCGCTAAAATCAACCCCGGTTGTGGAAGCCTGCCATGCTTTGGTACGCGAAAAGGTATCTCATATTGAGGATGACCGCATTTTTGCGGATGATATTAACGCTTTACATCAACTGATTACTAATGGCGCATTATTGGCAACTGCCGATAATGCAGCTATCACATATCATATCACTTTGAACGATGACGAATTCGGAATTT
This sequence comes from Mucilaginibacter sp., assembly GCA_028287865.1. Classification (GTDB taxonomy): domain Bacteria; phylum Bacteroidota; class Bacteroidia; order Sphingobacteriales; family Sphingobacteriaceae; genus Mucilaginibacter. Next base: position 20,207 of record JAQBOU010000010.1, read on the forward strand.
ATTAAAACCTATGCCAGCCACCCGGTATACAAGGCCCCGCGGGGTATGCAGCTGCATGCCAAAAGCTGGCAAACAGAAGCTCCGTTAAGAATGCTGCTTAATAACCTGGATGGACAGGTTGCCGAAAACCCGGAAGAGTTGGTGGTATACGGCGGCATCGGCCAGGCAGCACGTAATCCGGAAGCACTCCGCAAGATCATTGAGCTTTTATTGGAGCTGGATGAGCACCATTCCCTGTTGGTACAGTCGGGGAAGGCAGTGGGCATTATCCGAAGTCACCCCGAGGCGCCAAGGGTGTTGATTGCAAACAGCAACCTCGTTCCCGCCTGGGCCACATGGGAGCATTTTAATGAATTACGCGCAAAGGGACTGATGATGTATGGGCAAATGACCGCCGGAAGCTGGATCTACATTGGCACACAAGGCATACTACAGGGCACTTATGAAACCTTTATTGAAGCCGGACAACAGCACTTCAATAATGACCTTACAGGTAAGCTGATAGTAAGCGCCGGGTTAGGCGGCATGGGCGGCGCACAGCCATTGGCAGCTACCATGGCCGGCGGTGTGTTTTTAGGGGCTGATGTAGATGCCTCGCGGATTAAAAAACGGCTGGATTCAAAATATATCGATAAGATGACTAATTCGTACGAAGAAGCAATCACCTGGGTAAAGGAAGCGATGCAAAAAGGCGAAACATTGTCGGTAGGATTGGTTAGCGATGCAGGCGATATGTTGGAAAGGTTACTGTCAGATGATTTTATCCCGGATATGCTTACCGACCAAACATCGGCGCATGATCCGCTGAATGGTTATATCCCAAACGGATTATCCTTAACGCTGGCATCGGTATTAAGAAAAACCGATCCGGTTGAATATAAAAGGCTTTCATTAGCCAGCATGGCCCGGCATGTAAGCCTGATGCTGCAGCTGCAAAAGTATGGCGCTATTACCTTCGACTATGGCAACAACCTGCGCGAATTTGCGCGGCAGGGTGGTGAAGATGATGCTTTTGATTTTCCCGGATTTACACCGGCCTATATCCGTCCGCTTTTTTGTGAAGGCAAGGGGCCCTTCAGGTGGGTTGCCCTATCCGGTGACCCGGAAGACATTTTTACTACCGACCGTGCGCTGATGGAATTATTCCCAGAAGATAAGCCACTCATCAAGTGGCTTAAAAATGCACAGGAAAAAATTGCCTTCCAGGGATTGCCTGCGCGCATTTGCTGGCTCGGTATGGGCGATCGTGAAAAAGCAGGGTTATTATTTAACGACCTGGTAAAAACAGGCAAAGTAAAAGGCCCAATCGTGATCGGGCGCGACCATTTGGATTGCGGTTCGGTTGCCTCGCCAAACCGGGAAACGGAATCAATGAAGGACGGCTCAGACGCTGTATCTGATTGGCCATTGTTAAACCTGATGGCAAACACTGCCGGAGGCGCTACCTGGGTATCTTTCCATCACGGTGGTGGCGTAGGGATGGGCTATTCGCAGCACGCCGGAATGGTAGTTTTGGCTGATGGGACAGACCGGGCGGCAACCTGCCTTAAACGGGTATTGTACAATGACCCTGCAATGGGTATCTTTCGCCATGCAGACGCAGGGTATGATAAAGCAGAAGAATGGGCAGCGAAGTTTGATTTGAAGGTATGGTAAATTTAAAGGAAGGCCGGAAGCTGAAAAAATCCGATAGTAAAGAATAAATTTGTCATTGCGATGAGGAACGAAGAAGCAATCGCGGACTGTCATGCGGATGTGTGCAGTTCGCGATTGCCGCGCTATCGCTCGCAATGACAAATACTAAAAACGTTACATGAAAACACTAACAGGCCCATTTACCCAGATATTGCCATTCACCGGGCTACCTTTGAAAGGCCCTTTGAAAGACAGTCAGCTGCAGATCATCAACAATGGCTGGGTATTGAGCAATAACGGGCGCATTGTTACCATAGGAACACTTGAAAGGCTGCGAAAAGACCATCCATCGGCGCAAATAAATGAAATTACCGGGGACAACGTGTTACTTCCCGGGTTTATTGATTGTCATACCCATATTTGCTTTGCCGGCAACCGGGCTAATGATTATGCCTTACGTTCATCAGGTAAAAGCTATACTGAAATTGCAAAGTCAGGCGGTGGCATTTGGGATACGGTGACACAAACGCGTGCAGCAAGCGAGGCCACACTTACCGAGCTATTGGTAAAACGCGCAGACAGGCATTTATCCGATGGGGTTACCATTATTGAGGTAAAAAGCGGTTACGGCTTATCTGTTGAACAGGAGCTGAAACAATTAAGAGCCATAAAAGAGGCATCCTATAAAACCAAAGCGACATTAATTCCAACCTGCCTGGCGGCTCACATCCTTCCGAAAGATTTTGAAGGCACACGGTCAGCATACCTGGATGATATTTTACAGAACCTGCTTCCAATCGTCAAAAAAGAAAACCTGGCCAACCGGGTGGATATTTTTATTGAAGACGGCGCTTTCAAGACTGATCAGGCACTTTCTTTTCTTGATAAAGCCAAACGACTGGGCTTTGATGTCACCGTTCATGCCGACCAGTTTAGCACAGGTGGCAGCGCAGTTGCTGTGGAGATTGGTGCGGTTTCTGCCGACCATTTAGAAGCAAGTAAGGATAAGGAGATTAAACTATTGGCTAAATCGGATACCGTGGCGGTAGCCTTACCCGGCGCTTCATTGGGATTAGGGATGCAATATGCACCTGCCCGGAAACTATTAAACGCAGGCGCATGCCTTGCCATTGCCAGCGACTGGAACCCCGGCTCGGCCCCAATGGGCGACCTGCTGATGCAGGCGGCTGTACTGGGCGCTGCCGAAAAACTAACTGCCGCTGAAGTTTTTGCGGGGTTAACTTCCCGTGCGGCGCATGCCTTACGCCTAACAAACCGTGGTACCCTGGCAACTGGTGCACCGGCTGTAATGCAGGCTTATCCCTGCAGTGATTACCGGGAAATATTGTATAACCAAGGAAAACTGCGATCACAGATTTTATACTGATTTATATGATTACACTGATTGAATAGCGGCAACGATCACAGACTTTATACTGGTTTTATGATTACACTGATTGAATAGCAGCAACGCCCCCTGATTTACACTGATTGAAAGGCAGGTGAATATTTTTAATGACTAATAACCAATGACAAAATTAATAGAATGTGTTCCCAATTTCAGCGAAGGTGGAAACCTTGATACCATCCGGCAAATCACCAACGAGATAGAAACAGTTGAAGGTGTAAGACTGCTGAATGTTGATCCCGGCAAGGCGACAAACCGTACTGTGGTAACATTTGTGGGTGAACCTGAGCGGGTGATAGAAGCTGCCTTTTTAGCCATTAAAAAAGCCGGCGAGCTGATTGACATGAGCAAGCACAAAGGCGAGCATCCCCGTATGGGCGCAACTGATGTTTGCCCGCTTATACCTATTGCCAATATCAGCATGGAAGAGACTGCTGAATATGCCCGGCAACTGGCTAAGCGGGTCGGGGAAGAATTACAGATTCCGGCTTATTTGTATGAGTATGCACAGGCTGATAAAAAGAGAAATAACCTGTCGGTAATTCGTGCGGGGGAATACGAAGGCTTTTTTAAGAAGATCAAATTGCCGGAATGGACACCCGATTTCGGTCCCGCTGAATATGATGCAAAACGCGGTGCAACGGTTATAGGCGCACGTGATTTCCTGATAGCTTACAATGTCAATCTAAATACAACCAGCACTCGCAGGGCAAATTCTGTTGCCTTTGATGTACGTGAAGCTGGTCGTGTATTGCGTGAAGGTGACCCCGTTACCGGTAAGATCATTACTGATGAACATGGCAAACCGAAATCAATACCCGGTTCATTAAAATCAGTAAAGGCAATTGGCTGGTATATTGAAGAGTATGGTATAGCGCAGATCTCCATGAACCTGACCAATATTGAAATAACCCCTTTGCATAAAGCATTTGATGAAGTATGTACCAAAGCCGCTGCGCGCGGTATGCGTGTAACCGGTAGTGAATTGGTTGGCCTTGTCCCTTTAAAAGCTATGCTGGATGCTGGTAAATATTTTCTGTTGAAACAGCAGCGTTCAGTTGGGGTGAGTGAAAAGGAACTGATAAAAATAGCCATTGTTTCAATGGGCCTGGGCGAACTGGCCCCTTTTAATCCGGAAGAACGCATTATAGAATATTTACTTAAAGACAAGGCATCATCCAAACTGGCAAATATGAGCCTGGCAGATTTTGCAGACGAAACAGCCAGTGAAAGCCCTGCTCCGGGTGGGGGTTCTATAGCCGCTTATCTTGGTGCTTTGGGAGCCGCTTTGGGTACCATGGTAGCTAACCTGTCGCACAAAAAAGGCTGGGATGATCGTTGGAAAGAGTTTAGCGACTGGGCAGAGAAAGGACAGCAATATAAAGACGAGCTGATTAAATTAGTTGACCTTGATACTGCTGCGTTTAACAAAATAATGGAAGCATTTGCCTTACCAAAGGCAACGGATGAGGAAAAAACTGCGCGGGATAAAACCATACAGGATGCCACTAAACATGCCATTGAAATACCATTTAGAGTGATGCAAGCTGCTTATGGAAGTATAACCGTTATTAAAGCCATGGCCGAAACCGGCAACCCAAATTCCATAACCGATGCAGGTGTTGCCGCCCTTTGTGCCCGCAGCGCTGTTATTGGCGCCTTTATGAATGTAAAGATCAATGCGCAGGGATGTAAGGATAAAGATTACATCCTTAAAATTGTTGCTGAAGGAAGTGAATTAGAAAGAAAAGCTATTGAACTGGAAGCAGAGATAATTGCGTTGGTAAACAGCAAGATTGTTTAATTTGAAAATGTGACAATTTGAAGATTTGAAAATGCGTATTTTTAAATCGTGAGAATAAAACGGCATTTTTTTACAATCTTCAAATTTTCAAATCAACACATTTTCAAACTATTAGCACTTCTCATTCTGGCCTCCTGTGGCCCTAATCATTCCGCATCCAAAAAAACAGTATTCAACATCAACCTGGATGAGGGGCTCAGTTCTCTTGATCCTGCATTTTCACGTAACCTGTACACCATCTGGATGGATAACCAGCTGTATAATGGCCTGGTGCAGATAGATGACAGTCTGAAAAACCGCCCTTGTATTGCTAAAAGCTGGGAAATATCGCCTGACGGCACCCTCTATACCTTTCATTTACGTAACGATGTTTATTTCCAGGATGACCCGCTGTTTAAAAATGGCAAAGGTCGTAAAGCAGTAGCGGCAGATTTTGTTTACAGCTTCGGCAGGCTGATCGACCCAAAAGTAGCCTCATCCGGCTCGTGGATCTTCAGCGACAAAGTGGAAGGCAAAAATGCATTTGTGGCAATAAACGACACCACGTTCCGGGTAAAGCTTAAACAGCCCTTCCCTCCTTTTTTGAGCATGCTAACGGCTCCATATTGTTCGGTTGTGCCGCATGAGGTTGTCGATTTTTATGGTAAAGATTTTCGGCAGCACCCTGTTGGCACAGGCCCTTTTAAATTTAAATACTGGAAAGAAGGTGAGGTATTGGTTTTTTTAAAGAATGAGCACTATTGGGAAAAGGACAAGGACGGCAGTCCCTTGCCTCATTTGGATGCTATCAGGGCAACTTTCATCGGCGATAAGCAGACTGCCTTTATGGAATTCATCAGCAAAAAGCTCGATTTTTTAAATGATATTGATGGCAGCTACCGCGATGATATCCTGACCAAATCCGGCAAAATAACCCAGAAGTATAAAGGTAAATTCATTTTAAGTACGGGCCCTTACCTAAACACCATTTACCTGGGTATGCTGGTTGACAGCAGCCTCGCCATTGTTAAAGGCTCGCCGTTGCGGAAACTTAAAATACGGCAGGCCATTAATTATGCTATCGACAAGCAAAAGATGATAAAGTACCTGCGCAACAGCATGGGCACTGCCGGTTCGGCAGGATTTATACCGCTGGGAATGCCCGGCTTTAACGCAAAAGAAGTTAAAGGATACACCTATAACCCCGACAAAGCCCGGCAGTTATTAAAAGAAGCCGGCTATCCAGACGGAAATAACCTGCCCCCCATAGTATTGCATACCACAGTTGGCTACCGCAGCCTGATTGAATATGTGCAGGGTCAATTAGATAGAATAGGAATTAAAACAAGTGTGGAGATAACCCAGGGTGCCAGTCTGCGCGAGCTGATTGCAAAAAACGGCATCAACTTTTTTTATGGCACCTGGATAGCCGATTACCCGGATGCGGAAAATTACCTGTCGGTCTTCTACTCAAAAAACAAGATTCCTTTCGGACCAAACTATACCGGTTTCAATAACAGACAGTTCGACGCCTTGTTTGAGCAGGCTTACCACGAGGCAAATGATGAAAAACGTTATGCTCTTTACCGGCAAATGGATAACCTGGTTATGCAACAGTCGCCGGTGGTGATTTTGTATTATGATAAAAGGGTAAACCTGTATCAAAATAACATATCAGGCTATAGTGTTAATGCCCAGAATTTGCTGACGCTAAAAAAGGTGGTGAAGAGGTGATTTACGATTTTAGATTTACGAATTACGATTGTTACTAACTTGCGCTCGTTTGCAACGAGTGCTTAACCTGGTTTTGCGATTGTATCGCCCAGGATATATTTTGAAAAATATAAGACAAATTTGTATTTTAGCTAAAACCTTAGCTACTATGTCGCATCAATACCGAGTCCGAAATCCTGAAGACATCTATTTTGTTACTTTTACAATTGTTGATTGGGTTGATGTATTCACACGTCCTGCTTATAAACAATTAATCATTGATTCGCTTACTTACTGCCAGCAACATAAGGGCCTCGAAGTTCATGCCTATTGTTTAATGACCAATCATTTGCACCTGCTGGTTTCTGCAACTCATCCTGCAATATTACCCGATATTATCCGCGATTTTAAAAAACATACGAATAAACAAATAATTAAAATTATTGAGACTGAACCCGAAAGCCGCAGAGACTGGATGCTTTACCGGTTTCAATATAATGCCAAATATGATAACAGGATAAAGGACTACAAAGTTTGGCAGGACGGCTATCATGGGATAGCTTGTGACTTTGGAAGTATTCTTGCGCAAAAGCTTGATTATATTCACAATAATCCAATAACAGCAGGGATTGTTGCTGTATCCGAACATTATCAATATAGTTCAGCAGCTAATTATTCCGGCGAAAAAGGAATGATGGATGTGGTGTTATTAGATACTGGTTACGCTACAAACGTCAAGCCACATTAAGTAAACCATTTTAAGCATTTGTTACAAACGAGCGCAAGTGTAGCAAGTTTAATATTTACGTTACAAACGTTAACCCAGGTTAAGCACTCGTTACAAACGAGCGCAAGTTTAAAAGCGTAAAAAAAAGTCTCCCCGATTCGGAGAGACTTGAATAATAAAATCTAAAATCGTAATTCTAAAATCGCAAATTAAGATGCCATTTGCCTGCGGATGATATTCAAAGCGCCGCCTGCCTTAAACCACTCTATCTGTTGTGCATTATAGGTATGGTTTACTGCAAAGCTTTCGCTTGAGCCATCTTTATGATGCAGCACCACGGTTAATTGTTTGCCGGGGGCAAACTCTTTTAAGCCGGTGATATCGATGCTGTCATCTTCCTGAATTTTATCATAGTCGTTACTGTCGCCAAAGGTAATGGCCAGCATACCTTGTTTTTTAAGATTGGTTTCGTGGATACGGGCGAATGATTTCACCAGTATGGCACGCACACCCAGGTGGCGCGGCTCCATAGCTGCATGTTCGCGCGATGAGCCTTCACCGTAATTTTCATCCCCTACCACAATTGATCCAATGCCATGTGCTTTATAATCGCGCTGAGTGGCCGGAACCGGGCCGTATTCGCCGGTGAGTTCATTTTTAACGCTATCGGCAGTATTGTTAAAATAGTTGATGGCGCCGATCAGCATGTTATTGGATATATTATCCAAATGACCGCGAAACTTTAACCACGGACCAGCCATAGAAATATGGTCTGTAGTACATTTCCCTTTAGCTTTTATTAACAGCTTTAAGCCGGTAACATCAGTGCCTTCCCACGCCGGGAACGGATCAAGCAATTGTAAACGCGCTGAAGTAGGGCTAACCTTAACTTCCACATGGCTGCCATCTTCGGCCGGGGCCTGGTAACCTGCATCTTCCACTGCATAACCTTTAACAGGCATTTCAATACCCAATGGTTCATCTAACTTAACCTGTTCGCCATTTTCGTTAGTCAGGTAATCGGTTAAAGGGTTAAAGGTAAGATCGCCTGCTATTGCAAACGCGGTTACAATTTCAGGCGATGCAACAAAGGCATGGGTATTTGGATTACCATCGTTACGTTTGGCAAAATTGCGGTTAAACGAGGTAATAATAGAGTTTTTACGTGTAGGATTATCAGTATGCCTTGCCCACTGCCCAATACAAGGACCGCATGCGTTAGCTAAAACAACTCCGCCCATTTCGGCAAAAGTATCAAGGTAACCATCACGGTCAACCGTATAGCGCACCAGCTCTGAACCGGGAGTAATGGTAAACTCTGCTTTCGTTTTTAAATGTTTATCAATTGCCTGTTTAGCAATAGAAGCCGAACGGGTAATATCCTCGTAGGATGAGTTAGTGCATGAACCTATTAAACCAACCTCTAATTCAGCAGGCCAGTTATTTTCCCTTACTGCTGTCGCGAATTTAGAGATAGGCCATGCCAGATCCGGCGTAAACGGACCGTTTACATGTGGTTCCAACTCAGTAAGATTTATCTCAATTACCTGGTCAAAATATTGTTCAGGATTAGTATACACTTCATCGTCGCCGGTTAAATGTTCTTTTACAGCATCCGCCAGTACGGCAATATCAGCGCGTTGCGTACCTTTCAGGTATTCGCCAATTTTTCCGTCGTAACCGAAGATGGAAGTGGTAGCACCAATTTCAGCACCCATGTTACAGATGGTACCTTTACCTGTTGCCGATAGTGAACGTGCACCTTCGCCAAAATATTCAACAATAGCACCTGTACCACCTTTTACAGTAAGAATGCCTGCCACTTTAAGGATCACGTCTTTTGCTGATGTCCAGCCTGAAAGCTTACCGGTTAATTTAACACCGATCAGTTTAGGGAATTTGAGCTCCCAGGGCAAGCCGGCCATTACATCACAGGCATCGGCACCGCCAACACCTATAGCAATCATACCCAATCCGCCTGCGTTAGGCGTATGTGAGTCAGTACCGATCATCATACCACCGGGGAAAGCATAGTTCTCTAAAACCACCTGGTGAATAATACCTGCACCGGGTTTCCAAAAGCCCAGGCCATATTTATCAGATACTGAAGCCAGGAAATCGTACACTTCTTTATTTACATCTTTAGCCGTGCTCAAGTCTTCGGTAGCACCTACTTTAGCCTGTATCAGGTGATCACAATGCACAGTTGAAGGCACTGCTACCTTAGGTCTGCCTGCCTGCATAAACTGCAACAGCGCCATTTGCGCGGTAGCATCCTGCATAGCAACACGGTCGGGTGCAAAGTCAACATAATCCACCCCGCGGCCAAATGCTGTTTGGGCATCGCCTTCAGAAAGGTGGGCGTATAATATTTTTTCGGTTAATGTAAGGTGTTTACCGGTTGCTTTACGGGCAGCAGCCACACGGGTGCTATAGCGGTCGTAATCCTTTTTGATCATATCTAAATCAAAAGCCATTTTATTTGATTTTTTAGGTGAAGTAAAAGAATGGACATTAATCAGCCTATGACTGACAATGCGGCGAATTTACAAAAATTACAGGTAAATGGAAGTCAGCCAATTGTACAATTGCTATTTGGATAAGTTCTAAATAAAACAAGCGCTGCTAAAGGCAGGCTATTAATGTAACAATAATAAAGTTTAAATGAATAATTTCAATTTCACGCAACCTTCTTCCATACTTATACGTTTTAAAAAGAACTTTTTAAATGCTCTTTCTTATACCACCTTTAAGCTGATGAACCTGATTTTCTTTTTACTGATCAATATGACTATTCCTTTATTAACTTTTTTAATATCGAATAAGAGAGATAAGCATCTTTCGGAAAGAATACTCCAGGTTACAGAGTTGGACTATTTGTATGAATACAAATACTTTTTATCAAACATTGAACAGGTGAAAAATGAGCTGCAAAATGCATTGGCAGCAATGGATTTCAATAACAAAACATGCTTTACCCTTTTTGATATAACTATTTTAAAAAAAGAGATCAGAGATAGTATTGACGAATTAACAGCATCGGCTTTACAACAATCCATTTCAATTAATGAATTTCATTCGCAGGTAAACAATCTCTATAAGCGTATAAATATTTTATCCTATCCGCTGGCTGCTTAATACCTTTCGTATAGCAAAAAGATTCCCTTTAAGGGGTCAGGGAGTTAAAACTATATCCCCCCTTACTCCAATATTCCATCGCCCGCGGCAAAGCATATTCCATCCGCTCTTTTGCTTTCAGGCTATCATGAAACAGCACAATATCACCGCTCTTGGTATGCTTCAATACATTTTGCAGGCATTTTTCAGATTTCAGGCTGCTATCAAAATCTCCGGACAACACATTCCACATTACAATTTTTATCCCCGGTTTGGCATTTTGCAGGAGTTTCACCTGTGATGCTTTAATACGCCCGTATGGTGGCCTGAACAGCTGGCTGTCCAATAATTTATCTGCCTGCAAAAAGTTATCCAGGTAAGTTTTATCATCGGTCTTCCAGCCTTTTAAGTGATTAAAGGTATGGTTACCTATGCTATGGCCTTCGTTTTTTACCTGCTCAAATACATCCGGATGTTTGCGTACATTGTCGCCAATACAAAAAAATGTAGCTTTAGCATTATATTGCTTTAAAATATTTAAAACAAACGGTGTAACAATCGGTATAGGCCCGTCGTCAAAAGTGAGAAAAATAGACCGGGGGTTATCACCGCTATTCCACATTAAATTGGGATACAGCTTTTTAAGGAGCCAGGGGGTTTTAACAAGGTACATTTTTTAGACGTGATATATTAGATATTGGATATGAGACAATATGAAATGAAGTTATAATTGTAAATTATAATTCTCAAATCTAACATCTCCTGCCCTATATCTCAAACAATATTCAGAATAACCTTATGACGAAAATTATATTAAGATTAAAAAGAGTAAGCATATTAAGCATTTTGCTGCTGGCATTGCTAAATATTACCGCAAAAGCGCAGCAGGTGATAAGCTTACAACAAGCGGTCGACTCCACCCTGAAAAATAACCTTACCATTAAACAAGCGAGGCTAACCGAATCGCTTGCTGCCGAAGATTACAGCCAGGCAAAATTTAACCAGCTACCCAGCCTTAATGTTAGTCCGCAGGCATCGTATAACTTTGGCCGAAGCCCCAACTTAACCACCTATTCTTACAGCAGTCAATCTTTTTTATATCTTACAGCACAGGCTTCGTTAGCGGTAACCATTTATCAGGGCGGCCAGTTACGCAACCAGATAGTTCAGAACAAATTATTACTGGATGTTGATAAGGGCGCCACCGCCAAAGTTAAAAACGATTTACTTTTAAACGTTGTTACTGATTACCTGGTAATTCTTACAGATCAGGATTTAGTTACCGCAGCACAACAACAGGTTGCACTGGCTAAAATTACCTTAGATCGTGCACAGAGAAACTTTGAAGCCGGCAATCAAACCCGGGCTGACCTGGCACAGGCACAGGCACAGGTTTCAACAGCGGACCTCAACTTAACAAACGCCCAAAACCAGGTTGATCTTGCTGTACTGATCTTAAAGCAATACATGGAGATGAACCCATCAACACAAATAAAAGTTCAAAAACCCGACATCAGCAAATTGACGGACATCAGGACTATTTATGATGCTACCGAAGTTATAAAAACCGCATTTATGGTTAACCCCGATATTAAACTTGCGGAATTACAGCAGCAAACCTATGCACAGGCTATAAAAATAGCCAAAGGCAATTATTACCCTACCGTTTCGTTATTTGCAGGCGTCGGCACAAATTATTCAAACCAAAACACCCAACAGGTAGTTGGTACCACATCAGTTACCCAACAAATAGGAACGGTAAACGTACAGGGCACACCAACCCCGGTAACTACTTCGCTTACTGAGCCTGTTTATGGGCCTTATACTACCTTCAGCCAGCTTGGTAACAACTTTAACCAATCAATAGGTATCAGTGTACAGATACCTATTTTTAACCGCTTTTTGGCCCGTACTTCAGTAAGAAAAGCCAAATTGAATTATGAGTATGCACAACTTAGCTCCGAACTGGCTAAAAATACGTTAAGCAAAACCATAATACAGGCAGTACTGGATCTACAGGCTGCCGAAAAAAGCTACCAATCGTCGTTGCAAACCTTTAATTCAAACAAGGAGGCGTTAAATATTACCAAACAGCGGTACGATGCAGGACTCGTGAACACATTGGATTATAATACCGCGCTCACCAACTATAATAAATCACAAAATGATATGATTGAGGCTCAATACCAGGTAATATTCCGAAGCAAGGTTATTGACTATTATGTTGGTAACCCGATAGTTCTGTAATGTGCGGATGTGCAAATATGAAGATGTGCAAATAAAAAATGGCTAATAAATTAAAACATAAATAAATCCGAAATCGAAAATCCGAAATCCGAAATCATAATAATCATGGGAAAAACTACAAAATATATTCTTATCTCGCTAGGCGTACTGATCGTTTTGCTGGTAATAGCAAAAGCAACCGGCATGATAGGCAAGCCGCAAATAACCCAGGTTGCTACTGAGAAAACAACCGTACGTGACATTGTTGAAACCGTATCGGCCAGTGGTAAAATTAAGCCGCATGTTGAGGTAAAAATAAGCCCGGAAGTTTCGGGCGAGGTTGTTGAATTGCCTATAAAGGAAGGCGAGGTTGTTAAAAAAGGTCAACTGCTTTGTAAAATAAGGCCTGATATTTTAAAGTCGGAACTTGACCGTGCCCAGGCGCAGTACAATACCCAAAAAGCAAGTATCGGCAATACAAAACAAATGCTGAAACAGTCACAGGCTACTTTTGACAACCAGGCATCGATTTTTAAACGTGACAAAGCCCTTTACCAAAATAAGGTAATCACCACCGCCGAATATGAAGCTGCCAAGGCAAGTTATGATGGTGCTGAAGCTGCACTGGAAGCTGCAAAGCAAAATGTAATAGGCTCTACCTACGGGCTTGCCCAATCACAGGCATCTGTAAAGGAAGCCGGCGACAATCTGATTAAAACAACTATTTATTCACCGGTTGATGGGGTAGTTTCCAAGTTATCTATTCAAAAGGGCGAACGCGTATTGGGTACACAACAATTTGCCGGTACCGAGATCATGACCATATCAGATTTAGACCAGCTGGATGTAAATGTTGATGTAAATGAAAATGATATTAACCGGATACAACTGGGCGACTCGTCCAAAATTGAGGTAGATGCCTTTTTAGGGAAAAACTTTACGGGGGTAGTTACTGAAATTGGCAGCTCGGCAAACGTTGTTGGTACCAATGCCGATCAGGTTACCAATTTCACCGTAAAGGTGCGTATAAGCCCGGCCAGCTATAAAAACCTGCTGATCAAATCAGCCGCAAACCCTTCGCCATTCCGTCCGGGACTAACTGCAACCGTAGATATTAATACCAATCATACAAAATCATTATCGGTACCAATACAAGCGGTAACTACCCGCGAACAGAAAAAGGTTACCGCTAAACCCAGTGACCAAAAGGATGATGACAATAACGACAAGCCGCAAATTGCCGCGCCTGAAAAAGAATATGTATTTGTATACAAGGCAGGCAAAGTAAAACAAGTAATGGTAACCACAGGGATCCAGGATGATTCTTACATACAAATATTATCAGGCTTAAAAAGCGGGGACGAAGTAGTATCAGCACCGTTTGCTACCATTTCGAAAACACTGAGCGATGGCATGATGGTTGAAAAAGTTGATAAGAGCAAGCTATTTAGCGGGGATGCAAAGTAAGTTTTGAAAAAATAGTCCATGGTCCATGGCTCATAGTCCATGGACTATCATTAATAAATAATAACTTTGTCCTGTCAATTAAACCTGGCAGGACATTTTATTGTTAATGCATACACCAAAAAACAAAGTCGCCGTTATTGGCGGGGGCAGCTGGGCTACGGCCAATATTAAAATACTTACTGATAACACTACCGAGAAAGAAATTTTTTGGTGGATGCGTAATGAACATGCCGTTGAGCATATCCATAAATTTAAACATAATCCAAATTACTTAAGCTCGGTTGAAATTAATTTACCTGCCCAAAATGTTTCTACAGACCTGGCAGCCCTTATTGAACACGCTAATTTTTTATTGTTAAATGTGCCTGCTGCATTTTTGAAGGAGGCCTTTGCAGGCATAACTCCCCAACACCTTGCCGGCAAAAAAATAGTATCTGCCATAAAAGGCATTGTGCCCGATGAAAACCAGATCATCGGCGAATTTTTGAATCAGCATTACGGCGTGCCTTTTGATCATTTCCTGGTGATCAGCGGGCCATGCCATGCAGAAGAAGTGGCACTTGAAAAACTTTCTTATCTCACAATAGCCTCCATGGATACTGAACTTGCTGCCGAATTTGCGAGCATGTTTAATACCAGATATATTAAAACCAACATATCTGATGATATTTATGGAACCGAATATGGCGCTGTATTAAAAAATATTTATGCCATTGCAAGCGGCATTTGTCACGGGGTGGGTTATGGCGATAACTTTCAATCGGTATTAATATCAAACGCCATACGCGAGCTGGAGCGTTTTGTGGATGCTGTACACCCTATTGACCGCGACATCAAAGAATCAGCCTACCTTGGCGACCTTCTGGTTACCGCTTATTCGCAATTCAGCCGTAACCGTACCTTTGGCAATATGATAGGCAAAGGTTATACTGTTACTTCCGCACAGTTGGAAATGAACATGATAGCTGAAGGATATTATGCAGTAAATTGCCTACACCAGGTGAATAAACAATACAATGTATACATGCCCATCTGCGATGCCGTTTACGCTATTTTATACCAGAAACGCGCTCCGGCGTTGGAAATGAAACATTTGGCAGAGCATTTGAGTTAGTTGTTTAAATCAAAACAATTCACAACACGAACCCATCGGGGTTTCCATTAAAATTAATTAATGGCTCCTGGTAGCTTCGTCACAATTAAACAAACTAATTATGAAAAATGTATTTAAAGTTGCACTTGTTGCAGCAGGAATTTTCACTTTTACCCAAAGTCAGGCTAAAATGCAACAGGACTCATCACTGGGGCATAAAATAAGTCATACAGCAAAAAAGGTAGGTCATGCAACGGCACATGCTGCAGCAAGCGGCGCATCAGCCATTGTTGATAAAAAATACGATGGCAAATGCGGTCCACACGGCGAAACCGTTTATATCAACGACCAATCACACTATTATTACATCAGTAAAAAAGGCCACAGAGTTTTTTTAAAAAAATCTCAACTGATGGATAAACCAATGTAATAAGTTTTAGTCTTAAGTCTGTAGTCTTAAGCTTTGGGATCATCATCAAAGATTTTCAAACTTAAGACTACAGGCTAAACTAATCTGCAATGAAAAAAATCACTTTAATTTTTGTGCACCTGGCTTGTGCATCTGTACTGTTTGCGGTGGCTTGCAGCAATCCTGTAAAAAGCAAGCTGAAGGGCAACTGGAAATCAAAGGATGGCTCTGTAAAATTAAATATCACCGAAAAGGATTTTACGCTGGATGATGGCGAAGCTATACCCGAAGATTATTTTTTAAAGGGTGATACCATTTATACTTCTTTTCAAGGCAATCAGCCTTACACCAGCTTTGTTGTACAAAAGCTGGAAGATCATTATTTAAAGCTCATGGGCCCGGATTCTATAGCTGTAGAATATAGCCGCTGAGTTGGTTAAATTAGATAGATTAAGGTTAATTACCAACATTTAGTAACACTTCCAACAGGTGTTGGTATTTGTTGGTAAGTGTTACTAATTTATGATCCAATTAATACAATTCGTATAAGATTCTTCACTGTGTTTTGAATGACAAGGCTGCTTTTTTCTCTTTGTTCATCCAGAACGATAGCAAAGTATCTTATTCATCATAAAGGTATGCGGCATACTTGTTACCCGCAGAAGATTCTTCACTACGTTGAATGACAAGGGCACATCTTCAAACACATCTATCCAAAACAAAAACCCCCATCTTTTCAGAATGGGGGCTTTGTACACTAACTAAACTAAAAACTTGCCGCCGGTTGAAGGCGGACGATATGAAAACTAAATATTAAAACCTTCTGCGTCTTTCGCCGCGGTCTTCTTTGCGTTTGCCCGAGAAATCACGAAAACCGCCACCGGCAGATCCTGTTCCTTCTCTTCTGTTTCCGTTGCTGCCACCTTCGCGCCTTTCGCCGCCTCCGCTTCTTTCACGGTTATATCCGCCTTCACGTCGTGGATAGCCACCGCCGCTTCCGCCGCTACGGCTTTCGCTGCTGCCTTCTCCGGATACTTCGATCCTTACAGGACGTCCTTTAAACTCTGCATCTTTAAATGCGGCAGACACCTTCTCAACATCAGCATGGGGTACTTCAAAAAATGAATACACACCCTTAACGTCTATCTTACCTACCGTACGACCACTTATTTTAGATTGATTGCAAATGTAACCCAGCAAATCGCCACGATTAAATTCATCTACCGAACCTAAATTGATAAACAAACGGGTATATTCTGATTTTCCACCAGCTTCACCACCACGGCTTGGACGCTCACCGCGTTCGCCGCGATCCCTGTCAAAACGACCTTCTTCAAGCGGTGCGTTCAGGTCAGGTGCGTTTTTATAATAATCTAAAAAGCGGTTAAATTCAATGGATGCAAAGCGTTTTATAAAATCCTCTTTGGTTAAATCCTTAAACTCTTCCATCATTCGTGGCAGGTATTGTTCAATTTGCTGGTCGTTCACCTGCACATCATGTATTTTATGTACAATGCTGAACAGTTGTTTTTCGCAAACATCAAAACCGGTAGGGATTTCAACTTTAACAAACTTTTTACCAAGGCCGCGTTCAATCTGGCGTATCTTACCTAGTTCTTTAGCGTTGATAATAGAGATAGACACTCCTGTTTTACCTGCACGGGCTGTACGGCCGCTACGGTGAGTGTAGTTCTCAACTTCATCAGGTAACGAGTAGTTAATAACGTGTGTTATATCACTAACGTCAATACCACGTGCTGCAACGTCTGTAGCTATTAATAACTGCAGGCTGCGGTCGCGGTAGCGTTTCATTACCTTATCGCGTTGTTGTTGCGAAAGGTCGCCGTGTAAAGAATCGGCATTATAACCGTCTTTTAACAGTGCTTCGGCAATGTCCTGTGTTTCAATTTTGGTACGGCAAAATACGATACCAAAAATATCAGGGTTAAAATCAACAATACGTTTAAAAGCGGCATACTTGTCACGGGCACGTACAATATAATATTCGTGCTCAATGTTAGCATTACCGGTATTTTTGGTACCCATGGTAAGCTCAAAAGGCTCGTTCATGTACTTTTTCGCTATACGGCGAACTTCAGTAGGCATGGTGGCCGAGAATAACCATGTTTTTTTCTCGTCGGGAGTGGTGGATAAAATACTGTCAATGTCTTCCTGAA
>JAQBOU010000014.1 GCA_028287865.1 Mucilaginibacter sp.
AAGGTTATATCATACCCCTCTGGCTGGAATATCGGGTCATAGCCAAATCCTCCGTTACCGGCACGTTCATTCCGGATGGTCCCTTCAACTATCCCTTCAAAAAAATGCTCCTCGCCATTCCATATTAACGAGATGTCTGTCACAAACCGGGCCCTGCGATTATCCTCTGTTTTTAACTTTTTAAGCACCTTATTGATATTTGCCTGGTGGTTCCCATATTCTCCTGAATATCTCGCTGAAAAAACACCCGGTTCGCCATTTAATGCATCCACCGATAATCCGCTGTCGTCGCTAAAGCAGTTAAGGCTGTATTTGTTGTGTATATAATGGCTTTTTATGGAGGCGTTTTCCCGGAAGGTTTTTCCTATTTCTTCAATATCATCATAACAGCCTATATCGTCCAGGCTTAAAATTTTTATCTGCTCCCCAATTTTTGAAACCACCTCTTCCAGCTTATGCCGGTTATTTGTTGCAAATACTAACTGCCTTGTCATACTACCAAAGTTTCATTTGTTCCCAAAACGCTTTTTTATTTTCATTGCTATCCATCATTTCGTCAAAACCAAATGTAAATAGTGCCGGGTAATTGTTTAACTGTAGCGGCCTGTTGCGTTCAATTTTAACAAGTCCGGGCGGCAGGGCGCTATTTCCCAGAATTAACAGCTTTTGCGGTTTAAAAAATGCTGTCAACTGATCAAAAGACGCCTCCGGATGAGCTGCCCTGTTTAAAACTGCGGTATCATCTAAGCTGATTTCCAATCGTTTTAAAGTGCTTTCCAGCGCGGCCAGGTGCCGTTCCGGCATAAATTCAACCTCAGAATAGTGAACAATAACAAGGATGTTTTTTTTATGCCCTCCCAGGTAATTAAAATTAACTGTAACCGTTTCTATAACAGGCTGAAATGCTAACTCAACAACCGGTAAAGGTATTGAAATGACTTCAAATGCCGCTTTTTCTTTGTTAAGCAGGTAAAGATCATCCTGCATAATAAAACTAAAAGCAACCGGGTTTTCTACTTTCATAAAGATGAACAGTTATATTTCTCATCGCCGTTAGCAGGCTGGACAAGTGTATACTTTAACAAATTTTAACCAAAAGTAGTTAAACAGTTTGAAGCATTATCGGCATATTCGCACAATTATTATGTTGCCATAATTAATGCGTTTAATTATACAGCCATAATTAATAAATTTTACCGAAATTCGAAGTTTTTAATCCTGTTATTAGTCAGGATGTTTAATTAATATAAAGATACATGAGAAAGTTTGGGATCGCCCTTTTAAGTTTTGCTTTATTTATATCAGCCGCCAATGCACAACAGAAACATACACTTGATAAAATTGCGGGAGTTGTGGGCAGCCGTATCGTTCTGCAGTCGGATATTGAATTAAAATATGGCACCTATCTTGCCCAGGGTAATCCGCCAAGCCCTGATATTAAATGCCAGATATTACAAAGCTTATTAACACAAAAGCTATTGGCACAACAAGCCGTAATTGATAGTGTGGATGTAAAAGATGACGAAGTTGATGCCGATGTTGACCGTCGTATGCGCGGAATGATACAAAGGGCAGGCGGACAGGACAGGCTGGAGCAATTTTTAGGCCGGTCTGTTATACAATATAAAGATGAGATCCGCCCGGACATAAAGGAAGGCCTTGTTGCACAAAAAATGCAGCAAAAAATTACCTCGAACGTGAATACTACTCCCGAGGATGTAAAAAACTTTTTTAACAAGATACCTAAAGATAGCTTACCTTCTTTTAACAAAGAAGTAGAAGTTGGTGAAATTCAATTTGATCCAAAGCTTAATCCAGCAGAAAAAGAGGTGTACCGCCAAAAGGCCGAAGAGTTGCGTACAAGGATCAAAAACGGAGAAGACTTTGCATCGTTGGCCCGCCTATATTCTCAGGATGCAACATCAGCCCCACAGGGTGGAGATTTGGGTTTTAATGATCGTACCTCATTTGTTAAGGAGTTTTCGGCGATGGCTTTTAAGTTGAAGCCCGGTGAAATTTCCCCGGTTTTTGAAACCGATTTCGGCTTTCACTTTTTGCAGGTGATTGAACGCAGGGGCGAACAGGTTCATGTAAGGCACATACTAATCCAGCCGGTTATTACACAGGCGAGTTTGGATAGGTCCAAGGCAAAAGCTGATAGTGTGTATGATCAGTTGATGCATAACAAAACAATAGATTTTTCATCAGCCGCTGCTTTTTATTCAGACAATAAGGATACCAAATACAACGGCGGTATGCTTTTAAATGCTGACAATGTAGAAGCCCGTTCAACCTATATTCCCACAGATAAACTAGACCCTCAAATTGCGCTGACAACCGATACAATGAAAGTGGGAACTATTTCAAAGCCACAATTGTTTACCGGGCAGGATGGTAAAAAGAGCTATAAAATATTATACCTGAAATCTACTACAAATGCGCACAAAGCAAACCTTGAACAGGATTATCCTAAAATAAAGGAATATGCTACCAATGATAAAATAAATCGCACCTTAAGTGAATGGTTCCAGAAAAGAAGAAAGGAAACATTTATTAAAGTAGATCCTCAATACCAATCTTGCCCTTCATTAATAGGCTGGTCAACACCCGAAACTACTGCACAAGTAAAACCTTAAACAAGATGCAACACCGCTCGGATGTGGAAGCTGCTGATGCTTTAAGGGAGGCCTATCAGCAAATAAGCGCTGAAATAGGCAAGGTCATTATCGGACAGGAAGAGGTCCTTAAATTTGTGTTGATCTCTATTTTTAGCAACGGACATTGTTTATTGGTGGGTGTACCTGGATTAGCAAAAACCTTACTGGTGCAAACGGTTGCCCAGGTGCTTGATCTTGATTTTAAGCGGATACAGTTTACTCCCGATCTGATGCCGTCAGATATAATCGGCTCCGAAATATTAGGTGAAGACAGGAACTTCAAGTTTATACCCGGCCCGGTTTTTTCAAATATTGTACTTGCTGACGAAATTAACCGTACCCCGCCAAAAACGCAGGCTGCATTGCTGGAAGCCATGCAGGAAAAAGCGGTTACTGCGGCGGGTGTTACGCACCGCCTTTCGCAGCCATTTTTCGTTTTAGCTACGCAAAATCCGATTGAGCAGGAGGGAACATACCCTTTACCCGAAGCTCAGCTGGATCGTTTTATGTTTAATATAGCATTGGATTATCCTACATTCAAGGAAGAGCTGCAGGTAGTAAAAAATACAACAAGCACTAATAAAATCACTGTAAACAAACTTTTAAACGCAAGCCAGATCATTTATTTTCAGCAATTGGTGCGGAATATCCCTGTAACAGATAACGTACTGGAATATGCTGTAAGGCTTGTTTCAAAGACCCGCCCAAATGGCGAAATGGCTGCCCCGCAGGTTAAACGATTACTTAACTGGGGTGCCGGCCCGCGTGCATCGCAGTTTTTAATTTTAGGTGCAAAATGCCATGCAGTTATTAATGGAAAATACTCTCCGGACATTGAAGATGTAAAGGCGGTTGCCAAGCCTATATTAAGGCATCGCATTGTACGCAGTTACCATGCCGAGGCCGAAGGCTTATCAACAGACGATATAATTGAACAGCTGCTTTAAATAACGGTCATTTGGCATTAGTTATTTCATCCGGACATCTCAAATCTGCATATCCGCACATCTGCATATTCATTACTCAAATGTCCATCCGTTAAGCACCGGAATGGCGTGATGAGCAGTCATGTCAAACTGTACAGGTACTACTGATACATAATCATGTTCCAGCGCCCATACGTCCGTATCTTCACCCTGATCATTTAGCTGGAAAACTCCAGTTAACCAATAATAAGGACGCTTATATGGGTCTAATCTCTCATCAAAATCCTCGGCCCATTTGGCGCTGGCCTGCCGGCAAATCTTTATTCCTTTTATATGTGCCGACGATGGGAAATTTACATTCAATAATGTGGCAACCGGCAACCCGTTTTTTAAAACCTGCGCGGCAATTTCTTTTACATATTTTAAACAATGGCTAAAGTTTGCCTGTAAACTATAATCATCCAATGAAAAGCCTATGGAGGGAATACTTTCAATAGCACCTTCGACCGCGGCCGACATGGTTCCTGAGTACAAAATATTAATAGAGTTATTTAAACCATGATTAATGCCCGAAACACAAAGGTCAGGTTTTTTGCCTTTAAAAATTTTGTTTACCGCCAGCTTAACACAATCCACCGGGGTACCTGAGCAACTGTACATTTCTATTCCTTCGTAAATTTCTACTTTATCCAAACGCAACGGCTTGCCAATCGTTATCGCATGGCCCATACCCGATTGCGGACTGTCAGGTGCTACTACCACTACACGTCCAAGCTCTTTCATTACATGCATCAGGGCTTTGATTCCGGGTGCAGTAATACCGTCGTCATTTACAACAAGAATGGTTGGTTTTGAATCTTTCATATCGGATCAAAAATACTTACTCTTCCCCAATATATTTCTGATCAATTTGCTTATTTGCTTTTGCACCCAGGCTTTTAATCTTTTCGGCAGTTTTAGTAAGGTTTCCATTTCCTTCAACCAATTTATTAAAGGCACTGTCATACGCTGTTTGGCTTTGCTTAATGTTTTTACCGATGCCTTCCATGTCGCCTACAAAGCCAACAAATTTATCGTACATGGCGCCGCTTAAGCGGGCTATTTCCAATACGTTACGATTTTGTCGCTCCTGCTTCCAGATGCTCGCGATAGTTCTTAATGTTGCAAGTAGGGTTGAAGGACTTACAATCACTACCCGCTTATCCCAGGCATCGCTAAATAGTTCGGCATCAATCTGTACAGCAAAGCTGAATGATGATTCTATCGGCACAAAAAGAAGAACAAAATCAGGAGAGTCTATTTGCTGAAGTGCATGATAATTTTTTGATGATAAACTATTTACATGTGACCGGATAGATTCAACATGTGCTTTTGAATGGAATTTACGATCATCTTCAGTATCACAATTAACAAGACGTTCATAAGCGACCAATGAAACCTTGCTGTCAATTATTAAATGTTTATTATCCGGCAAATCGATAATTACATCCGGCTGAAATCTGCTTCCATCAGCAGCATTCAGGATTGTTTGTATGCGGTATTCCTGTCCCTTAACCAGGCCGGAGCGTTCCAGCACGCGTTCAAGTACAACCTCACCCCAATTTCCTTGTTTTTTACTGTCCCCCTTTAGTGCTTTTGTAAGATTAGTTGCATCTTCTCCAATTTGTTTATTCAACTCCATTAATTGCGTAATAACACCTTTAAGGGTATTACGTTCTGCAGCTTCCATGTTATAAACCTTATCTACTTTTTCTTCGAAAGCTTTTATATTTTCTTTTAAAGGATTCAATAAAATATCAAGATTGGTCCGGTTTGTTTCTATAAATTTTTGCGACTTTTCATCCAGCAGCTTATTGGCAATATTTTGAAACTCAAGCTGAAATTTTTGCTGTATTTCCTGGATAGATTTTTCCTGTTCTGCCAAACGTTCCCTTTGTGCTTTAAAGGATTCTTCAGCTTTGGCCATCCGGTTTTTTTCAGCCAGCAATTCCTGGTTTAATGAAGTAGTCAGATGATCATACCTTATGCGTTCGTCCTGTAATTGCTTATCTGCTTTGTCCCGTTCGAGGCCTAATCCTACAGCGCGCTCCTCGGCTTTTGCCAAAGTAATGCTAAGTGTAGTATTCTCATTTTTTAACCGCTGTAATTCGTCGGCAGATATTCCATCAGCAGATCCGGGCCTTTTTATGAAAAGGAATACCGCAATTAAAAGAATTACAATGGAAGCGATTAAAATATACAAGCTCATTTTGATAAAAATATTAGCAAAACGAAGGTAGGAAAAAATCGGGTAGTCCGAAAGTCGGAAAAGTCAGTAGAGTCCGAAAGCATCGGATATTTAACCAGATTGAATAAAAAAAAGCGCAATATAAATCCCCTTCGGGGGGAGTTAGGGGGTTACCTCTTCAACTCTTAATCCCACATTGGCCACTTCGCGTAGCGGATTGTCGCGCATGTTTTGTTCTAGCTGAAAAGTATAAATACCTTTAGCCGGAAATTTATAATTGGTTAAAAAAAGAAGCTGATAGGTATAGAAATTGCCGGAACCGGCACCAAGCCATTCGCCGTCTTTACCGGCAAGCTTAAGCTCATAGCGTTTTATCGTCTTTTTTTTATCAGGTCCGGTTTGCGATATCAGCACGAACATATTAGAATACCGATAGTCTGCCGTAACCCTCAAATTCATGTATAAATTATAGGGGACCTTCTCATCTTCTATTTTAACAGGGTAGTTAAATTTGTCAATGTAGGGCCAGTTATGATTTGCTATTTCTGTATTCTGATCAATAACAGCATTTTTATCTGTGCACCCAGCAAAAAACAGCACTGTAATAGCAACTGTTACCTGGTAAATTAACTTTAAAGCCCGTTTCATTGAGGTTTATCTTGCTGTCCGTTCCTGTTTTGATTATTCCTGTTTGAGCGGAATTTTTTATTCCTGTTATTGTTGTTGCCGCCGCCCTCAGGCCGGGCCACCGGTAAATTTGCTGTATTTGGATTTGGTGCCGCAGCAGCATCTGCACGCTGAGGTGTATTTTCTGATAAACTATTGGGCTTGTTGCTTTTGTTCCTGTTTTTATTTTTCTTTTTGTTGTTATTCCGCCGTTCATCAAGGCGGGTTAAGCTATCCTGGCCAACAACATTCTCATAATCCAGGATTTTTACCGGCTTGGTTTCCAGTTCAACTACTTCGCCTAAATCAGGAGGTATTATCCCATCACGGTTCATTTGTTGAATTTCTTTTACACGGCTTATTGGCAGTGGCACCCATGATTCTTCCCGCGGGTAACTAAACCACATCAGCTTTTTAAATATATCCGTTTTTTGAAGCCTGGCGTCGCCCTTTTCGGTTTTTAAATAGTTTACATTATCGGGGATGTATTTTAAAGCATCCATGTAAGTATCCAGCTCATAATTCAGGCAGCATTTTAACTTACCACACTGGCCGGCTAGTTTCAGCGTGTTAAGCGAAAGATTTTGGTATCGCGCAGCGGAGGTAGATACTGTTTTAAAATCAGTTAACCAGGTAGAGCAGCATAATTCCCTTCCGCATGAGCCTATACCGCCCAACCGGCTTGCTTCCTGACGCATACCTATTTGCCGCATCTCGATACGGATACGAAAAGTTTCGGCCATTTTTTTAATCAGTTCCCTGAAATCAACCCGGCCTTCAGCAGTATAATAAAAAGTAGCTTTGGTTTTATCTCCCTGGTAATCAACGTCACTTAATTTCATGGAAAGGTTTAGCTGTAAAGCCAGCGTCCTTGATTTGTGCATAGTTTCCCATTCCAGGTCTTTGGCGGCCTTCCATTTATCCACATCGGCAATAGTAGCCTTGCGGTATATTTTCTTAACCACCTCTTCTTCCTTAACCCGGCGTTTTACCATTTGCATCCGCACCAGCTCGCCGGTTATGGATACATGGCCCACATCATAGCCACCTGTCGCGGCTTCAACAACCACCAGCTCGCCGGCTTCGAGATAAATGTTATCAGTATTAAGGTAAAACTCTTTCCTTGATCCTTTAAACTTTACCTCAATAATGCCAAAAGGCTTATAATTTGTTGGCATATCCATGTGGGATAGCCAATCGTAAACATCTAATTTGCTGCAGCCATTTGTAAGGCATGAGCCGTTACTTTTGCAGCCCGCGGGTGAGCATCCGCCCCCCGTTGAGCAACTTCCACATCCCATAATTAACCAGTATATTAGGTGTCCGCACGCTGGCGGATCGTTAAATTTAGTACTTTAATAATCTGTAAAGATACATCTAAAAATAAAATTTTAGGGTTTGCATTTCTTTCTATATGATAATGTGCTTTTTCAAGCTCGGTAATGATTGCCTGCGCCATTGGAATGCTCATTACGTTGGTCATTTTTTGGGCAGTTTCCAGCTCATTTGCGGGTAAATGAACCAGGCTGCCGGCGCCGGCTAAAAGCAGGCAGCACTCTCTTAAAAAGCTGATACCATAGCGCAAAAAATTCTTTTGATTTTCGCGGCCCATTTTTGAAACCTGGTCAACAAAGCCCATTACTTCGATCCCTTTATTTGCAAAACACAACCTGAGCCATGGCACAAAAAGTTCATGATAGCTTTTGGTTTCGTCCTGTAACATGGTCAGCGCTTCTGCTAAATCACCATTACATAAATAAGCGATTTCTGCAGCAGCTTCTTCTGTCTGATTATATTTTTCAACCAGGTGATCTTTTATATCCTCATATTTTAATGCCGGGATCTTAATCAGCTGGGTGCGCGACAGGATGGTATTTAATATCTGATCCTGGTTTTGTGCAACCAATAAAAACAACGTATTGGGCTGTGGCTCTTCAATAATTTTAAGCAGGGCATTTCCTTCCTTATCCAAATATTCGGGCAGCCAAAGTATCAAAATTTTATAGGCCGACTCAAAGGGCTTAAAGCTTAGCTTTTTTATGATTTGGTGGCATTCTGCAATATTTATATTGGCCTGTTTATTTTCAGCATCTAAATACCCCCGCCATGTATCCAGGCTTAAATATGGATTGGCTATAAAAGCCTCACGCCACTGCTCGATAAATGTGGTAGCTGTATCATCTTTATGTTTGGCAAAAAAAGGATAAGAAAAATGCAGGTCTGGGTGCATCAGTTTCTGATACTTGCGACAAGATGAACACTCTCCGCAGGAATCATCCGGCTGTTTATCTTCGCACGATAGATATTGCGCATAGGCAACCGCAAGCGGCAGGCTGCCAGATCCGCCGGGACCTAAAAATAGCTGCGCATGACTCACCCGGTTTTCTTTTACCGAGGTAATCAAACGTTGCTTTATAGCATTCTGTCCAACTATTTGCTTAAACTGCATTGGTGCAAAATAAGTATTTTTTATAGATTTGTGATTGGAGGTTAGAGATTATTTGCGTTTTAATTGAAAGCCGCGGAAAAAAACTACACAGTGCCGTCTTCACGGATTAAAAAACTTATCCGATTACCCTTATCTTTACCAAATGATCTTTCTAATCTCTAATCCCCAAACTCCAATCTCCTCTCTTAAATGAGAGTCATGGCATTTGATTATGGTACCAAACGTATTGGTATAGCTGTTACTGATCCGTTGCAGATCATTGCAACAGGGCTTGATACAGTCCACCCAAACCAGATTGTTGAGTACCTTAAAAAATATTTTCTAACAGAAAAGGTAGAGCGCTTTATTGTGGGCGAACCGAAGCAAATGGATAATACGCCATCGCAATCGGCTATACACGTTAAAGGGTTTGTAAACCTGCTTAAAAAAACATTTCCTGAGATCCCAATCGAAATGCTGGATGAACGCTTTACCTCGAAAATGGCTTCGGCAACTATTGCCCAAAGCGGCATGAACAAAAAAAACCGGCAAAATAAGGCGCTGGTGGATACTATATCAGCTGTGATTTTGTTGCAGTCGTGGATGGCTAAATTATAGGGATATTCAATGTTTAGACGCCCTTTAAATAATTGATCTGTTTCACTAAAACTATATCTGTCATTCTGCTGGTAGCAGAACGTGAAGCTAGGATACGATGTTCCAGGCATGTGTTCCAAAATATATCGGCACCGGGGGTATAATCGATAATATTTTCGTTTCCAAATACCAACTTATTTACCCGATAAAGAGCAATTACAACAAAAAGATAGGGTGAGTTGATGAAAGAGAATTAAATCATAATTATCATTAAACGAATGTTATGTATTTTTTACAACTACCTGAATACAGCCCTTTAAATGGCATAAATACCAATAACACGGTAAATAGAGAAATATATAGGTAACAGCCCCTGCGCCGGAATTATTACCAGTACACAATATTGTGGCCGATGGTTTTACCACTATAAAAAACGCTATGCAAAGGCAGCTTAATGACCTGTTCACCAAAAACCATATACTGGTATTGCCGGAGGACGGCGGTAAAAGCTTTTTAAAAATTATGGGCAAACGGTTTATGATTTTAACAGGCCTTGCCTTAACAGTTGGTTTGATTTGCTGGTTTGGCTTTCGTTATTGGTATATGAATAGCGAGAACACCTGTTACCGCAAATCATGGTATTGGAATTATATTAAACTGGATAAAAATGGCAAACAGGATATGGTCAATGTTTGGACAGTTTTAAGGAATCCAGTATCAACAGTTATAATACTTAACAGTTAAATAATCATGTTTTACTTTTTTGCAGAGCTATAATTAAGATAGAGATTATTATACAATCTCTGCACCGACCCCTTGCATACAATTCATCAATTATTATATCAATAAACAGCTTATATTCAAGTACTTAAATAAGATTAAGTATTAATATTTTGAATGACTCATTTATTCAAAATGATGTATAATGCATAAAAAAAGCACTTACAAATACGTAAGTGCTTGACTATCAATGTGGAGAATATCGGAGTCGAACCGATGACCTCTTGCATGCCATGCAAGCGCTCTAGCCAGCTGAGCTAATCCCCCTTTTGCGGATGGCAAAAATAGTAAAAAGTTATATAATAGCAAAAAACACTTAAAACATCGCTCGACAGCCATTTTAGGCCCTTTTTACTACTATCAAAACTATAAGTTATCTTTTAGTTCTTTAACATTTCAAAGTGAGATGCACGTGAAACTACATAAATAATGTAGGTGCATCAGTGTAAATGCACGTGAAATGCACGTGAAAAATGCGGCAACAAATCACAAAAATACCGTGAGATGGCATCTATTAAAATTATCCTTGACAAACGAAAAGCAAAAACTGATGGGAGTTATCCTATTTGTTTTCAAATCTGTCACAAAAGAAAAACAACTACAAGAAGTACCAAGATTTATGTACAAGAAAATGAGTGGGACGAAACTATTAAATCAATAAAGAAGTCCAATCCACTGCATAAATCATTAAATGTCAAATTGAAAAAGGATTTAGCAGACTTACAGTCTCAACTGTTATTAGCTGATGAAGGTAAAGTCCAGGAATATCTAAATCCAATACCTCAGCCTAAACCTATTGCGGAGGTAAAAAAAACTATTTATCAGTTTGCACAGGAGTTGATCGACCAATTAAAAACAGACTCAAAAACAGGAAATGCGTGGGTTTACAAATCGACTGCGAATGCTTTAAAAGAGTTTCATCCCGATGAAGGGTTATATTTTGAAGATATTGATTATCAGTTTCTCATTAAATACAATAGCTTCTTAGCGGCTCGAAAGATAAAGCATAATTCAATCTATTTATATATCAGAACTATAAGGATATTTTTTAATAAGGCAATTAAATCTAAGGTCGTTGAGAGATCACATTATCCTTTTTACGATTATAAACTACGTCCTGAAAAAACAAAGAAGCGAGCCATTGACATCGCTGTACTTAAAGGAATTAAAGCCGTTGTGCTTTCAAGCAATACATCAATTTGGCATACCAAGAATTACTTCTTATTGTCTTTTTACTTAATCGGAATATCAATAGTTGATTTAGCTTTATTGAAGAAAACGAACGTAAAGAATGGGCGGATTATCTATAAAAGAAGAAAGACAGGAAAATGGTATGATATTAAGCTACATTCGGAAGCTATTGAAATATTGAATTATTACTCTGACACATCAGAATATTTACTTCCTATAGCCAACTCAAATGCACCGGACGATGAACAGTTGATATTAGGTATCAAAGGAAAAACTAAACTCATTAATAAATTTCTAAGTCAAATCAGTATGCGACTTAACATTGATCAAAAAATCACTACTTATACTTCAAGGCATTCATGGGCCACAATGGCAAAAAGGGCTGGATTTAGCATTGAGATAATCGCTGAAGCCCTTGGACATGAATATGGCAATAGAACTACGGCTATATATCTTGACAACTTCGATCAAAGTGTTATTGATGAAGTAAATGAAAAGGTGATCAATCTAATAAACACCTAATACTTAAATCCTGTTCTTATTTAGGACAGGATTTTCTTTTTATTATATATTTACGCCTATTATATAAATGATAAAAGTTAGTGCAGAGTTCGATTTTACCCGTATTCGTAAATATCACCATAACATCGAGTTTTTAGCTTCATCAGCAGAAAACCGTCAAGAACCAATAAATACTGTATATCAAGACGTTTTTATAGATTTAAAAACAGAAAATGATTACAAGACATTCGTAATAAGCTTTGAACAGCTATTAGAAACCTATAACCTACAAGATGAAAATGTACTTGAAATTCTGTATTTAGCACAATTAACTTATGCAGATATTGAGACTGCTACTGAGATTAATTTTGAATTACTAGAAACGCATGTCAATCTTACTTTTCTCAAAGAGGTAATCAGATTACAAGAAGCAGATAAAGCAAGGAAGGCTAAACAATCTAAAAATATAAAACAGTATGCAGATTTAGATTTAACAATTCAATCATTAAATGGGTCAATTACTTTAAAGAACCCAATTGTAACCGATTTTGTTATTGCTCAGCTTGTCAAAGCCTTTAGAGACAAATCCTACAACTTCCAATTAGCAACAGCACTTGAAAATCAAGAGATAACTTACAGCAATCTGTCTAAAATAATAAAGGAATTAAATTATCGTACATCTGATGTTAATCGCTTTTG
>JAQBOU010000073.1 GCA_028287865.1 Mucilaginibacter sp.
CACCATGGTTTCAGTTCGGCGATGATAAAAGGAATAAAGCTATCTGCTGAAAAAGCCGGTGACCTTTACCATAAAGCAGAGTAAGATCATGATGAGAACTATTTCATTTTAGTAAAGTATATCAAAACGATAAGCCTTAATCCAATTAAACAACTTAATATAAAATTATAATTGCCTGTTATCCAATTAGTCTCAGCTTTTAGGAATAGCATTATGTACATCAGGCATAATTTTAGTACCAGCGCATTAATAAGCGTATAATTTAAAAAATGTTAACAGTAGAAAAAATTGGCGGAACCTCAATGACCGCCCTAAACGACGTTATAAAAAACATCATCTTGTTTGAACGCAGCGGAAAACAGTTATACAACCGCATTTTTGTAGTATCAGCATTTTCAGGGGTTACCAACCTGCTGCTGGAAAATAAAAAAACCGGTGAACCCGGTGTATATCATAAGCTTGCAAACTTTAAGGATTACCATAAGACTTTAAATAACCTTATCGTAAAGCTCAAACATATCAATAAAAGCTATGAAAATATTGGTTTAAATATAGCCGAGGCAGACAAATTTATTGAAACGCGGATAAAAGAAGCGCA
This sequence comes from Mucilaginibacter sp., assembly GCA_028287865.1. Taxonomy (GTDB): domain Bacteria; phylum Bacteroidota; class Bacteroidia; order Sphingobacteriales; family Sphingobacteriaceae; genus Mucilaginibacter. The sequence continues at coordinate 599 of JAQBOU010000073.1, forward strand.
GACCTACCTGGAAAATCTTGCCAATATCCTTGCATCCGGGTATGTTAGTAATGAAGGGATCCTGCAGGCTGCGCGTGAAATTCTGGCATCTATCGGTGAAAGTCATTCGGCATTTAACTTTACCAATATCTTACAAAACCTGGGAATAAATGCTACTTTAATTGATCTGAGCGGATTTCATGACCACCGATCGTTAACGATAGATCAGCGTATAAAAAAAGAACTGCAAAATATAGATTTTGAAAACACTATCTGCATTGTAACAGGCTATGCCAAAGGAACGGAAGGTATTATGCGCGAGTTTGACCGCGGATATTCGGAGGTTACTTTCAGCAAAATAGCGGTAGCTGTTAAACCGGAGGAGGCTATTATTCATAAAGAATACCATTTGTGCACAGCTGATCCGGTATTGGTTGGAACTGACAATTGCTACCCGGTAGGTAATACCAATTATGATGTGGCAGATCAGCTGGCCGACGTGGGAATGGAGGCTATCCACCCAAAAGCATCCAAGCCGCTGGAAATTAACAATATCAATCTCCGCATAAAAAACACTTTTCAGCCGGAACATCCCGGAACGTTAATCACCAAAGACTATATCTGCGAAACAAAAAGGGTTGAAGTAATTACAGGCACTGACAAGGTGATGATCATTGATATTTACGATCCTTCGATGGTAGGCACTCCCGGAAGTGACCTGAGCATAATGCAGCTATTTTTTAGGTTTAATGTAAGTTACAGTTTTAAAGCTACCAGTGCCAACAGCATATCTATTGTGATATGGGAAAAGGATTTCAACAAAAAACTCATCAGCGAGCTGGAAGATGACTTTGAAAAAGTTACCGTTGAAAAAGTAGCGATGGTATGTCTTATCGGCTCCAATATGGATCAACCCGGCCTGCTGGCCAAATCTGCCGCTTCCCTGGCGGAGAAAGGCATTAATATTAAAAGCGCCGGTTTTGCATTACGTAAAGTGAATATCCAGTTTATAATTGAAAGAGAACATTTTGACGAAGCCATAATAGCTTTAAATAAGGCGATGGGATAACAGACAAAACAGAGAAGTGATTGCTTCTTTATTTTGCCCGGCATTATTCCAAATAATAATGCTTTGTGCAGTTTAAATCCTCGTCCAGCTCGTATATTAACGGGATACCGGTTGGAATATCCAATTTTATAACATCTTCATCGGTAAGGTGGTCAATATATTGTATAAGCGCACGCAGGCTATTGCCATGTGCGCAAACAATAACTTTTTTATCTTTTTTAATATCTCTCACAATAAACTCGTTCCAGAAAGGCAGCACCCTGTCCATTGTTTGGCTCAGGTTTTCGGTAAGTGGCAGCTCCCTTTCTGTAAGGTCTTTATAGCGCGGATCATGGCCCGGATAGCGTTCATCATCCTTTGTGATGGATGGCGGAAGCTCATGCGGGTCGCGGCGCCATTTCTGTACCAGGTCCGCACCATATTTAGCGATGGTTTCGTCCTTATTTAATCCTTGCAGTGCCCCATAAAAACGTTCATTTAACCGCCACGATTTTTGAACCGGGATCCATAAATGATCCAGTTCTTCCAGTACGATATGCAAGGTTTTTATGGAACGCTTTAACAGGGAAGTAAAGCCGACATCAAAATTATAATCGTGTTTCTTTAACAGCAATCCGGCTTTTTTGGCTTGCTCCACTCCCTCCTCAGATAGATCAACATCCGTCCAGCCGGTAAACCGGTTTTCTTTATTCCAAACACTTTCTCCGTGGCGCAACAGTACTAATTTTTGCATAGTTATAAGGTTAACGGTAAAGTTACTGATCGGTTTTTAAATAAAAATTGTTAAATGCGTTTATATAAATTACATTGCATTGTAAACCAATTAAACACCTTTAAAATCATGATTCCAACTACACCTGTCACGGTAAAGGATGGCATTGCCAACCCTGCCCCTTTAGGCCTTTGTGCCTTTGGGATGACCACCGTATTGTTAAACCTGCATAATGCCGGTTTTTTTGAGCTTAATTCAATGATACTTGCTATGGGTATTTTTTATGGCGGCCTTGCCCAGGTAATTGCCGGCATAATTGAATCGAAAAAGAATAATACTTTTGGATTAACCGCCTTTACATCATACGGCTTTTTCTGGCTGTCGCTGGTGGGCCTGATTGTTATCCCTAAATTTGGATGGGCTGCCGCACCATCAGACAGCGCGATGTGTGCCTATCTTTGTATCTGGGGTTTGTTCACCTTCTGCATGTTTTTTGGCACCTTAAAGTTAAATCGTGCATTACAAATTGTTTTTGCAACACTGACCATATTATTTTTCCTCCTCGCTGCTGAGCATGCCACCGGGAACGGCAGCATCGGAAAGTTTGCGGGTTATGAAGGTATTATATGCGGTTTGTCGGCGATTTATGCAGGTATAGCTAATGTATTAAATGAAGTTTACGGGAAAACTGTGCTGCCATTAGGCTAACTTTGAAGCAGATAATTTAACATGAAAGACTTTAAAAAATATTACCAGATTGATGCCGCGCCCGAAGAAATATACATTGCACTAACCAACCCTTTCACCATTGAGCTTTGGACGGGAGAACCGGCAGTAATGTCAACCGAGCCCGAATCAGAATTTTCAATGTGGGACGGAAGCATATCCGGTAAGAATCTGGAGTTTGAAGAAGGCAAAAAAATTGTACAGCAATGGTATTTTGACGGGCAGCCGGAACCCTCCATTGTCACCATTAAACTGCATCCCGACAAAACCGGAACATCTGTTGAATTAAAACATACCAATATTCCCGATTCGGATTACGCAGATATTGCCGAAGGCTGGGATAATAGTTATTTTGGTCCGCTGTCTGATTTTTTTGAGCTGGATTAACCGGGTTCCTTTGAGGGATTGATCAGATTCACTTACAAAGCCGCTTCCTGATAACAGGAAGCGGCTTTTATTTAATCAAACCGAAATTGAGCGGGAAGTAAGGGATTATCTGGCTTTGTCACTCGTTTCTGACCGATATCCGTTGCCTTCATCTCTAACGATATAAAGTGATTACGAACACTATCAAGCTCATTTAAATTATTTTTCAAAAAATTTTCTTTTCTCAAATATTGTCCTTTTATTTGCTACGTCATTTGTCGTACGTCAATAAAGGTAGCTAAATGCTATTTGTTTATTATCCTAAAATTAAATATGGAAACGGAAGAAAATAAAAATCAGCCTACCAACGCGGAACTGGAAGTATTAGAAATCCTCTGGAAGAAAAAGAAGGCTACGGTTAGGGAGGTGTATGATACTATTTTACAAAATAAAGATTGTGTTTATACATCTACCTTAAAAATAATGCAAAAAATGAGCGCTAAAGGCTTGATCGGACGGACAGTTGATAATCAAAAACATGAATACTTCCCTTTGGTAGAGGAAACCATTATCCGGAACAAATATGTTTCGGAATTGATTAATAAGTTTTTTAAAGGTTCATATGCTAAGCTGGCATTGCATGCTTTAGGTAAATCATCAACGGATGAAAATATCGAAGAATTAATAGAAATGGTAAATCAACTAAAAAAAGATAAAAAACAAGATCATGAAAATAATTGAATTACTCAACATGGATATGTTCAAGGTGACAGGATGGTCAATTATCCATTCAATATGGCAGTTTTTGGTATTATTTGTTGCGCTGAAAGCCGCCTTGCTTTTAGTAAACAAACGCAGATCAAAACTCAGGTATACTATAAGCCTCGTTTTTATTACCGCGGCGGTAACTTGTTCCTTTTTTACTTTTTACCATGAATACCAATTATTTTTTGGTAAGGATATTCAATCTGTGAATGTTATAATGCAATCGCAACAAACAATTTCACCCATAAAATCATCAATTGCCAGGCATCCTGCCACTGTAGCCTTGTCGTCGCCTGCAACTATTCTTTTTAATTTTTTGAATAGTATCAGCTCTTATTTAACAATAGGATGGATTGTCGGGATGATCTTCTACCTGTTTAAAATTTTGTATGCCGGATTGTATTTAAATACTTTAAGAAGATTGCCTTCAGAAAGCTTTCCCAGCGTAAATAAAAAAATACTTGAATTGTGCAGTAAAATGAAAATCAAAAGAAACATTCAATTGATCATTACCGGTTCAGTTTCAGAAGCATTAACCTTTGGGCATTTAAAACCTGTTATTTTATTACCCCTTAGCTATGTTACCCAGGTTTCGATGGAACAGCTGGAGATGATAATTGCCCATGAATTAGCGCACATTAAGCGCTTTGACTATGCTGTTAATCTGTTACAGGCAACTTTTGAGGCTATTTATTTTTACAATCCATTTTTTAGTGCGATGTCGGACATTGTACGGAATGAAAGAGAATATTGCTGCGATGATATGGCGGTTGCAACTTGCGGGAACAATAAAACATTAGCTATAGCATTAGCCAGTTTAAAGTTAATCACTACCTATCCGGAACTTGCACTGCCGGCTGCTCCAAAAACAAGTATTTTTCAGGAAAGAATTTATAGACTGATAGGTACGCCGGCAAAGTCGAACAGATCAGTCAAGAATTCTTTTTTTAGCGCCCTGCTGATACTGCTTACCCTTGGGTTTTTGAGCAAAAGCGTGGATGCACATATCAATAACAAAAATTTGCCAATGGCAACAGATCCAATGGTACAGTTACTAACAGACAACCAGGCAAATTACAAGGAGCAACTTTTTAATTATACAAAAGGGAATCAAATCCATGAGATTTTTTTGGTATCGACCATAAATGGAAAACCTTTGTATGCCTATCTGGATGGTGCTTTAGCGTCGAAGGGAGACCTGCTGCAAATAGCTAATATCATGAATCAGAAAAGAACCATCACTCCGGCAGAAATAACAAAAACACAAAACTCTGCTGCTTTAAACAGCCAGGATACGCATTGGGAAATTTATAATAAGACCGAATCACTTAAGCGTGCCATAAAAAAATTAAACGCGCATCCGTCACGTGACGCCGAAAACAGGCTAAAAGAATTGAATAGCCAGGTTGATGCACTAAACAAAGAAGAAGTAACTTTATCGATGGAGGAATACCGCAAAGAAGTGAAACAAATTCCTTTTGATGTGAAGCTTCATGAATTATTAACCAAAATAATTGTTTATAGAGAATATACCCCGGCAGAAAGACAACAATTAAACCTATTGGTGAGGAAAAAGAAGGTTGACGGATTAAAAATCTAACTTATTCATATATTTAAGCCACCTAACAAGTGGCTTTTGTTCAACAACTAAATTGATGCTAATTAACTTTGGTATAACTGATGATATGTTTTAGAGATGCAACACAAGCTGATTTCCAGTTAGTATATGAAATCAAAAAATCATCAATCAAACATTATATTAAAAAAATATGGGGTTGGAACGATGAAGTTCAACTTAATTTCCACATTAAGGATTTTAAGCCAGAGCAAGTTAAAATCATACAAAACGAATATAATGACGAAATAGGGCTTCTTAGTCTGATAGAAGACAGTATGCCTATATATAAAAAGTATACTTATATGCGATTTTGCGCAGGGAAAGGGTATTGGAACATTCATCTTATCCGATTTAATTGAAAAAGCAAAATTAAACAACAGGCGAATTGAATTACAAGTCTTTAAAGTAAATGAACGGGCGAAAAAATTGTATGAGCGCTTAGGCTTTAGAACGATTGGAGAAACCGATATACACTACCAAATGATATTAGATGTTGAAGATAACCTATTAAATTTAAACTCAGACACTACCGAAATTTAACAGGGCGTTTTCGTTGTCTTTGGCAGCGTTCTTTGCAGAGCCGCCCTGTATAGCATGAGATTGCTTCGTGCCTCGCAATGACAAGGTGGCGCGTACTTCAATGGATCAGATCTTATCGATCGATTTCCTGGGTTTTCTTTCTGTAGCTTTGAACTGGCTTGGCGTTACGCCGGTAATGCCTTTAAACTGAGCCGACAGGTGCGCGCTGCTGCTATACCCCATTTGGTAAGCAATTTCGTTCAAATTTAATTCTCCATATTGAAGCAGCTCCTTTATCTTTTCTACCTTTTGCCGTATAATAAAACTTTCGATGGTGGTGTCCTGCGAATTGGAAAATAAACGGCTTAAATAAGCGTAATCTTTTCCAAGCCGGTTTGCAATTAAATCAGAATAGGAAGTTCTTATTTCTGATAAGTCGGAATAATGCACCAGTTCGATAATGATATTTTTTATTGCCTCCACCGTTTTGTCTGATTCCTTGTTGATCAGTTCAAACCCCGGCACTTTTAAGGCAGCCGCTATCAGCTGCAATTGCTCTTCATCAGGATCAGGTGCTATTTCTGCGTGGCCCAAAGCAACCTGTTTTACCTCAAAGCCCAGGCTTTCCAGTTGCTGCCGGACGATCATCTGGCAACGGTCGCAGACCATATTCTTGATAGCTATCAGCATTATTTCATACTTTTTCTCCCCCAATAAAAATAGGCAATTGACACCGGAATAAAAAACAGGTTCAGGTAGGTTTGATAATTCCATTTAAACCCTTCATTTGTCATTTGCATCCCGCCGGTGCGCGCTTTAGGGATCCAGTGTAAGGCAGCAAAAGAATAATCAAGGAACAAAGATGTAACGAAGATGCTTACTACTAAAATGGCCAGCAAATACCACATGGTTTTGTTGCCATAATATTTGCGGAATACCATCAGCATAGGAATGGTTACCAGGTCGGAAAGTATAAAGGCGATCACGCCGCCAAAAGATATGCCTCCCTGCCATAATACCGCTGCCATTACAATATTACCTACCGAACAAACGAAAGCGAAGATGGCGATCAGGATGCCAACAACTGCATTCCAGCTTAGCACCAGGAAATGCGGCAATGAGCTGTTCCCGGTTAAGAATAAGCCTTTCCAGAAAGCCTCAGGCACCAATACCATTAATACAGATGCTACAACCAGCCCGATCAGGATGTCCCTACCTACCATTGTCACATCCATATAGTAGTGGCCACTGGCTGTTTTTAGCTCAGCAAACAAACCTGGTTGGGGTGAATGTTCGTCCTTATTGTCCATATTCATACTATGATGGCAGCATGAACTTTCCATGTGATGATGTGCATGAGCATCATCTGATGTTTTACCTTCGGATGCTTCAATGTGCTCTTTGGCCTCCTCTTTTACTTTGGCAGGAAAAAACCAACTGATGAGTATCGCGGAGATAATTATAAAAAACAACCCTCCTATCACCTCGCCGCCAAAAAATGCCCAGCCTAACAGTGATACGATCACGATAAATATTTCGAACACCAAATTGGTGCTGGCCACCATAAAAACAACTGCGTTTGACCAGGTAGACCCTTTGATCATCAGTGTACGTGCCATTGATGCAGCAGCATAAGAACAGGAAGACGAAATTGCGCCAAACAATGTAGACAGCCCGATAGCCGTTACGGAGTTCTTGCCTAACCTGGCCGAGATACTTTCTGTAGATACAAATGCCCGGATCAGGGATGAAAGAATAAAACCCAGCGCCAATCCCCAATAGATATCCCAAACCATATGGGCCAGTTCATATAATATTTTTGTTATTACCGTCTTGATTGAAATCTTTTAATGTAATACTAATTTACCCGGGGTTGGATTGTTATATTTATAGTTGTCGGTATTTTATTTACAGGATTATGATATCAATGCGTTTCATTTAAAAATGCCTTAA
>JAQBOU010000142.1 GCA_028287865.1 Mucilaginibacter sp.
ATAGATCTCATCCTGATCTTACTCTGCTTTATGGTAAAGATCACCGGCTTTTTCTGCAGATAGCTTTATTCCTTTTATCATGGCCGAACTGAAACCATGGTGCTCCATTTCATTAAGGCCGGCTATGGTACACCCGCTTGGGGATGTTACTTTGTCAATTTCCTGTTCGGGATGTGATGAAAGCTGTAATAGAAGATCCGCTGCCCCTTTAGCAGTTTGAGCAGCCATTTTAAGCGCATCATGCGCATGGAAGCCAATTTCTGTTCCGCCCTGCGAGGCCGCACGTATCGACCTTAAAAAGAATGCTATACCGCAGGCACAAAGCGCAGTAGCCGACGTCATCAGTTCTTCATTGATCTGAATGGTTACCCCAACAGTTTCAAAAAGCGACCGCACGTAATTGATGTTCTTGGTTGTGCCATTATCAGTTGCAATACAGGTCATGGATTGACCAATGGCAATTGCAGTATTCGGCATCGCCCTGATGATCTGCACATTTAAATCAAGCTGCTTGCGGATATCTCCGCAGCTGACACCCGAAACTACAGATATAAGTAACTGCTTTTCTGATTTTATAGACGGACGGATCTCATCCAGTAATTTATTAAGCTGTTGGGGAAGTACTGCCAAAACTACAAAATCGGCCTTGCGAACTGCTTTAAGGTTGTTATCTGTAACATGATAACCCGCTTCGGCCTGGGGAGATAAAGCGGCAACATTTCTGCGCGTGAGTGAAATTTGCTGTGGTTTACAAATACCCGCTTTAACCAGCCCCTTGGCCAGCGACAAGCCGATATTACCACTTCCTAATATTGCAATATGCTGTTGTGAATTCATTAGCTTTTACTTAAAAGTGTTCCAAATGGTTTATTATGTTTCAACTTATCCAGATCATCTGAATGACCAATAATCACGGCCTTAACACCGCATGATATTGCATTAAAAGCGTTATCCATTTTTGGCAGCATACCGCTGTGGATGATCTGTTGTGTTTTTAATTCGTTGTAATGATCCGGATTGATCTCGCGGATCAATGAGTCTTCGTCATTAATATCTTTCAATACGCCTTTTTTCTCAAAACAATAAATAAGGGTGGTGTCATATAGTTTTGCCAATGCTACCGCCAATGCTGATGCAATAGTATCTGCATTGGTATTTAATAATTGTCCTTCGCCATCATGGGTCAGGGCGCAAAAAACCGGGGTGAAACCAGCCTCCATTAAATTGCTGATATTATTGGGATTAATAGATTTTTCATCAATATCACCCACAAAACCGTAATCTATAGCATTTACCGGGCGCTTTTTGGTACGGATAAAATCGCCGTCGGCTCCGGTAAGGCCAATTGCATTTGTGCCAAAACGTTGCAGCTGCGCAACAATATTTTTATTGATCAGCCCGCCATATACCATTGTTACAACGCGCAGGGTTTCAATATCAGTAATTCTGCGGCCATCAACTAATTTTGCCTCAATACCCAAAGTTTCTGAAAGCTGCGTAGCAGCCTTGCCACCCCCATGTACCAGTATCTTTAACCCGGGTAATGCTGTAAAGTCCTTCAAAAAAACATGGAGGCTTTCGGAGTTATCAATAACATTCCCGCCAATTTTAATAATATACAGGTTCCTGTCATCGCTAAGTGTAGCCTGATGAGTTGAAACTGTACCAATTTTGCTCATATTTAGCCCGTAATTAATAAATAGAAGTTGAAATACTTCTGTTCCAGATCAATTTCGGTTAAAATTAACAAAAAATAGCCTTTTTCTTTTATAATTTGCAAAAAATGAGCGAATTTATATTGATTATTTAATTGATTGTTATTTTAATGTCAATTAAAAAGGTTAAAATTAGCTTTCCCATATTTTAACAGGAGAGATGATGCCGGTTACTTTCCGGGTTTTACTGCTTCAATATACCCGTCGAAGGAAATAGGATCACGATTAGTGCTCACTATCTGCAAAGACGCGTAACCATTTACTGATATATCAAGAATTAATTGCTGAACATCACGCCAATCGGTAACGTTTTTATCTTTTGGCCGGATGTTAATTTCCCAACTTCCATTTTTCTTTTGTTTTGAGCTGTAAGCGAAGTTTGTGGTTTTAAACTTAATACCGCCTTCTGTTGGATATAAGTCATTAGGAGCAACATAGGCCCGTCCGTAATAAGGTAAAAAAGCAGTTATTGTATCTTTAACAACCCTCAGATCATAATCAGATGTTAAAACTTTTTGCCCTCCTCTTTGCGGCAAAGCATAATTTGCTTTAAAAACATAATTCGTGTTATCAATCATGTTTTTTACTTCTGCCGCTTTCACAGCTTGCTTTTGGTTCTTTGAGCTTTGGGCCTGTGTTAAATTTACACTGCATACAACAGCAATAAATATTATACATAATTTTAATAACGTTTTCATAGCTTAATGCTTTATATATTAACGTAAAACAGTTAAAAATTATATATGTTTTTTGCGGATATAATCGCCGGTAAATAAAATAAAAAAGCCACCCTTTTCAGCGTGGCTTTTAAAAAATATTTTATAATTTATATCAGGTTAACGCTGCGGTTAACAAACTCGGTAAGTTCGGCCCCTGTTAATAATCCTTGTGAAAGTAATGCAAGGTCAAAAGCCTGTTTGGAAAGCTGGGCTTGTACCTCTTCATTCTCTTCCTGCAAAATACGGCTTATCAATTTATGATTGCCGTTAACAATCACCTTGTAATTATCGGGCATGCTGCCATAAAAGCTCATACCACCACCCATTGCGGCCATTTCTTTCATGCGGCGCATAAATTCGTCCATGGTTACTGTAACTGGTAGTTCTTCCGGGTTTAAGCTTTCCAGCTCTACTTTATAGGCGGGTTTGTTTATCGCTTTGTTAAAAATCTCCTTAACTTTTGTTGCCTGTTCCTCTGTCAATACATGTTCAGGCGCATCTTCCTTTTTAATCAGCTTATCGGCTACATCAGCATCTACACGTTTAAATGATGTTTTTTCAAGCTTTTGCTCCAAATGGCCTATGAAATGGTTATCAATAGGGGAGTTCATCAGCAAAATATCATAACCCTTTTTATTTGCCGATTGTATAAAGGCATCCTGTTTAGCAGGATCATTGGTATAAATATAAACCAGTTGGCCATCTTTATCGGTTTGCTCAGGAGTAACTTTGTCTTTATACTCGTTTAAAGTAAAGTTTTCTTGTTTGGTATTGGTCAGCAAAACAAAATCTTTGCCTTTGTCATAAAACTTTTCTTCGCTTACCATTCCGTACTTTACAAACAGGCCAATGTCGGTCCATTTTTCTTCGTAAGCCTTACGGTCAGCTTTAAATAATTCAGCCAGTCTATCAGCCACTTTTTTGGTGATATAGCTGTTTATCTTTTTAACATTGCTGTCGGCCTGTAAAAAGCTGCGGGATACATTCAACGGAATATCCGGTGAGTCAATAACGCCATGCAATAACATTAAAAATTCAGGAACAATATCTTTTACCTCATCAGTGATAAATACCTGGCGCGAGAAAAGCTTGATCTTATTCCGCTGGACCTCAAAATCGTTTTTAAGTTTTGGGAAATAAAGAACACCGGTCAGGTTAAACGGATAATCTACATTTAAATGGATCCAGAATAAAGGGTCTTCTGAAAATGGATAAAGCTGCTTGTAAAAGGAAAGATAATCTTCATCCTTTAACTCTGCAGGCGCTTTTGTCCATATTGGGTTGGTGTCATTGATAATATTATCAACCTCAACAGATTTATATTTTGGCTTTCCTTCATCATCAACGCCATCTTCTTCCTCTTGGGTATTAGTGCCAAATTTGATGGGCACAGGCAAAAACTTACAATATTTGTCCAGTATTTCCTGCAAGCGGTGCTTGCTTAAAAACTCTTCAGCGTCTTTATTGATATGCAGCGTGATCTCTGTACCGCGTTCTGCCAAATGGCCCTCGCTAATCTCAAACTCAGTGCTGCCGTCGCAGGTCCAATGTGCAGGTTCTGCACCTTCCTGGTATGATAATGTTTCTATTTCAACACGATCAGCAACCATGAAAGCCGAATAAAAGCCTAAGCCAAAACGTCCGATTATTTCATTGGCATCTTTTGATTCTTTGAACTTTTCCATAAACTCGGTAGCTCCTGAGAATGCGATCTGGTTGATATATTTTTTGATCTCTTCGGCAGTCATACCTAAACCATTGTCAGAAATGGTAATGGTTTTTGCAGCTTCATCAAAAGCAATTTCAACACGTAAATCGCCAAGCTCACCGTTATATTGGCCTAATGAGGCAAGACGTTTGATTTTTTGGGTGGCGTCAACAGCGTTTGAGATCAATTCACGTAAAAAGATCTCATGATCTGAATACAGGAATTTCTTAATGATCGGGAAAATGTTTTCGGTATGGATCGAAATTGTGCCTTTTTCTTGCATAATCTTTTACTGTTTTAGAATTAATGTTTAGTGATAACCCCATTCATCAATGCTTGTTCCAAACTATGGTAGCTTGACAAATTGGCAGAGTGATTGCTTAATATAATCAGGATTTATAGGTTATTTCACAAAAAGCCGGTAAATCAGGTAAACAACAATAAAACCGATCAGTGCTAATAGCAGCCCGTTTAATCGCTTTTTATTCATAAAAAAAATCATAATGATCCCCGTAAGGGAAACAAGGATCATAAACACTGCTGCAATATCGATCAAAATGGCCCAGCCTTTCCCGGCATCCCGGCCCTTGTGCAGATCATTAAGCACAGCTACCAGGCCAAAGCGGGTTTCGGTAACCTTATATTTACCGTTACTGCGGTCAATATAGACATCTGCAGCATAACCAGGGCCGTTAAATGATATAGACACATCGCCATCATCTATTCTGAACTCATTTACCGCCCCTTTAATTCCATTGGCTTTGCGTAAAAATTCCACAATATCCAGCTTAGGCACTGCCGATGTGTCCTTTGTTTTAACCCATTTTGGGTCCATAGCCCCGTTGTATTTTTTTACCTGCGGCTTGTTGCCGAACCAGTCGGCATGGTTAAGGGTAAAGCCGGTAACAGCAAAAAACAGTAAAATAACAAAGCTTATCATTGAAAGATAAGTATGTATCCATCGCGATAATGCAGCGGTACGTTTTTCCAGTTCTGTTTTAGGCTGTCTGATTGTCTTTTTTCCAGCCAGCTTATTATGTATTATTCTAGTATTGCGCATGCTAAGGCTTCTTGCGGTAATCCAATGATGCGGAGGCAATTTCTGTATTACCTTCCAGGGTAATTTGCTTTGGAATTCCAGAAAAGTCCATTTGTTTTTCCATTAACTGGTGTGTGCCATGTTCGCGGGCAACCTCAATATAAATAGTATAAGTGCCCTTATTAACCGGTTTTCCTTTATCGTCTTTTCCATCCCATTTTAAGGTGTATTTTCCGGGCGAGCGGGTAGCGCTTGATGTGGAGCTAATATTGGCATTATCATCCATAAATGTTTGGTAATAAGTGTCATACCATACATGTATATCATCCAGGTAGCGGGTTTTATTATACCAGAGCGCAATATTGCGTACAGGCTTTTTATTTTTATCAACCACCCAAACAGCCACATAAGGCCTATGCACCCTAAAGCCCTCGATTTCCGCAAGCTCCAGATTAACAAGTAATTCATAGTTTGAGTCCCAGGCGGCGCTTTTTTGAGATAGATTGACATCGTTTAAATTTTCAGTTTTTTTATCACGTACTTCAGCATCTTTCCAACCGGTACTTTGTATGTGTTTGCCGTTACGGGTGATGATCAGGTATTCTGTTCCCGGAAAAGTTGCCGCCAGCCTGGCGCTTTCTTCCGGGGTTAAAACACTAAAGGCAGTGGCAAGGGCCCCCGCATCGGTGGCGTTAGGTGCAATAACAGTTGAGCTGATCACATTTTCGGCAGGCATTCCTGTACGGGGGTCAACAATGTGCGAATACCATTTGCCATTTATCAGCTCACCACGGCGGTAGTTGCCGCTTGTTGCAATAGCCTTGTTACTAAGGGTTACGGTGGATATTGGTGCATCATTTTCTGCATCAGCCTTAGGGTCACTGATCTGTACCTGCTCGGTATGGTTTCCGCGGATTACAATATCGCCGCCTATGTTTAATACAATACCACTTACATTGGCAGATGATAATGCTGCATCACAGGCTTTATTGATGATATAGCTTTTTGCGAAAGTATTAAGCATAAGGGGTACATTATCTAAACGCTGGGCAGTATGATTTACTGCATCAAGTTTATAATGAGATTGCTTCACCAATGCAACAGCCCACTCTATTTCTGCCTGTGTTGGAATTTGATTGCGTTTGGCAGCAGCTTTCCATAATTTACCGATCACTTCGGCCGAGGCATCTAATGCCCCATCAGTGCGGATGCGCCATTTATCAAACAGGCTCAGTACCTCAAACAGCTCCGGCGATACTACAACCGGGTGTTGCGGTGCATTCATCCACCTGTTAAACTCGCTTTGCTGATTATAACCGCTAATAATATGATCAAGGCGGTCAATCTCGTTCATAGCATTGTTTTCAGCTGCTGCTGCATCGGTTTCTGAAACTGCAAAAACTTTTATTTGAAGCGATGTCCCCAGTACGTTTTCATAGTTAGATACATAAGTTTGAATGTTTTTTGATGAAGTTTTAGGAGTGCCGCTGCACAAAACAATCATTAAAAACCCTGTTAACATGCCGGTAAGAAGTCTCATTTATTTAGTGGATTAATGTTGGTATAATTCTTAAAGTAATACTAACGCATAAACATTTAATAATGTTCACTCATATTTTTTGCTAAAAATAAGCTGTGAATTTGAAGTAAAACTGAAAAAAAAGCTAAAACGAATTTAATTGAAGAATTATATCATGAAAATTACAAGCAACAATAGACAGCGAAATTTAAGGGGTATTTTCGTTTTAATAAATGAGTAAGCAAAAGCACAGTCCGTACGATTCCATCCTGCGGTCCGTGCAGGATGGATTTCGTGAACCGTTTGTTTTCTCATTCCGGTATTTTGGGTGGACCGATTTTTATTGAATGAAAATATTTGCAGGGAAAGCACCTGAAAGAGCGTGAACTTTATCCGCTGCTCTATTGAACCTTAATTTTTATACTTTCAAAGTTGGCGGAGTTTATCCCAACTAATCCGTAAACAGTTGCACCATTTTTAATTGTGATTCCAATTATATTGTACTGTAATAATTCTTCTTTAAAGTTTTTGTTTGCGGTGCCGGCGGTAATCATATTTATTGCAGTTAGTCCTGGCCCTAATCCATAACCAATAGGTATCGAACTTGTTTGTTGACCATTGGAGGTTGTATTAAAGGTTGCAGGCGTTAACAAAAGATACAACAAATAAAGCGCAGTTTGTTGTTTCATTGTTTTAAAAACCTGTTCATTGCCCATCAAAATCACTTCGTTTCCGTTCCCATAAGTGAGTTTAATGTCTTTCGCAAAAACCAGGTCCCTGCCGCTGTTGTTGGTTATCTTTACAGCAAGTAGTTTGATGTTGTTTTTTGTTTCCTTTTTCGCATACTTTTTAGGCAGTAAATTATATTTATAATCTAAAGACACAGATTTATCGCTACTGTTTGATAAATAAGTTAAAGTGGCGGGCTTTATCATTTGATAGCTGGAGGCGCAGCTGCTAAAAATAAAAATACCTGATAATAATAAAAGTTTTTGTGATTTCACTGTGATAATGGGTTTGATTTAGACCGCAATATACAAATAATATGACTTTTTTTAAATATTATAACCTCATAACAACAGGAAAAGACATTCACTAGTTATCTGAACTAAGATTTATAAGATTAAAAGATTATAGGATTATTTTTTGTCTGATTAGAATTTAAAGAATAAAAGGATTTAGGATTATTTATGAAAATATTATATACCTTACCTATAAAAAGATTAAATCTTATCATCCTAAAATCCAACCAATCTTAGTTCAGACAATATGCAACACGAAGGCCTTACACATAAAATTATTGGCTGCGCCATGAAAGTTCATACCGTACTTGGCAGCGGCTTTCAGGAAGTTATTTATCAAAGAGCTTTGTCAATTGAGATGGAAAAGCAAGGGTTAGGGTTTGGAAGAGAAATAGAAATGACAATATTTTATGATGGTCAGGATATTGGAACAAGGCGTGTCGATTTTTTTGTTGAAGAAAAAATTATGGTTGAGTTAAAAGCAGTTTCAATTTTG
>JAQBOU010000153.1 GCA_028287865.1 Mucilaginibacter sp.
GATCAGCCACTTTTTTCTTTGATTTATTCGGTTACCTGGTAGAGAACGATTTTTACGTAATTCTTCACGGGCTATATTTTATTTATGATACAGCCTTATGTGTGGATAATACCAAAGCTATTGTTCAAGAGTTTTAGTTCATTAAAAAAGCCAGTAAAACCGACAATTACTCTCGGGTTTTACTGGCTTCGTTCTTTTAGTTTAAATAGCTTAGCCTACCTGCTTTTCATATCCACGTAATCCCTGTTAACAGCGCCAACGTATATCTGGCGCGGGCGTCCGATAGGTTCTTTATTCTCTTTCATTTCTTTCCATTGTGCTATCCAGCCGGGAAGACGGCCCAAAGCGAACAATACGGTAAACATATCGGTTGGGAAACCTAATGCCCTGTAAATTATGCCTGAGTAAAAATCGACGTTCGGATACAATTTACGTTCAACAAAATAAGGATCTTTTAAGGCTACTTCCTCCAGCTTTTTGGCTATCTCAAGCACCTCGTCATCCATACCCAGTTTTTCAAGGATATCGTCGCAAGCTTTTTTGATGATCTTAGCACGCGGGTCAAAGTTTTTATATACACGGTGGCCAAATCCCATTAAGCGGAAAGGGTCATTTTTGTCTTTGGCTTTGGCAATCCATTTATCGGTATCTCCCCCATCAGCTTTTATCTTTTCCAGCATTTCAATTACTGCCTGGTTTGCACCGCCGTGCAGCGGTCCCCATAATGCAGATATACCTGCAGATACAGAAGCATAAATATTTGATTCAGATGAGCCTACGATGCGTACTGTTGATGTAGAACAGTTTTGTTCGTGATCAGCATGCAATATCAGCAAAGTATTCATCGCGCTCACAATTACCGGATCTATTTCTATATTTTCGGTACGCTGACCAAAGGTCATGTGCAGAAAATTAGTTACATAATCGTACTTATTTTGCGGATAAATTAGCGGATGCCCTAATGATTTTTTGTAGATCCATGAAACAACCGTAGCCATTTTAGCCAGCATTTTTATAATGCTCAGATGAAGTTCTTCTTCTGTTTGCTGAGGCTTTAACGACTCAGGATAAAACGCTGATAATGCGCAAACTAATGAAGATAGCTGGCCCATAGGATGTGATTTTGACGGAAAGCCATCAAAAAACTTCTTCATATCCTCGTGCACCAGTGTATGCCGGCTTATTTCGTATTGAAAAGCATTTAATTCCTGCTCAGTTGGCAGTTCGCCATGTATCAGCAAATAGGCAACCTCAATAAAACTCGATTTTTCGGCCAATTGTTCAATTGGGTATCCGCGATATTTAAGTATGCCAAGTTCGCCATCTAAAAAGGTAATCGCGCTTTTGGTTGCACCGGTATTTTTATAACCGGTATCAAATGTTACGTACCCTGTTAAGTCTCGTAGTTTAGAAATATCAATAGCTTTTTCGCCTTCTGTGCCCTCAATTACGGGAAGATCATAAGTTTTATCGCCAATTTTTAATTGTGCAGTCTCCG
The DNA here is from genome assembly GCA_028287865.1 of Mucilaginibacter sp. Classification (GTDB taxonomy): domain Bacteria; phylum Bacteroidota; class Bacteroidia; order Sphingobacteriales; family Sphingobacteriaceae; genus Mucilaginibacter. Next base: position 1,499 of record JAQBOU010000153.1, read on the forward strand.
ACATAGGAAAATATTTAAGATGCAACAAATGTAACGAAATCTGCGTATTAATCGCCGCTAAGTATAACTACTTATTGTAAAATTTTCAATATTAAACGCACTATTTGTTTAATATAATAACCTTAAACTGATTTAATAAATTATTGCAATGTCCTTTAGAAGTAAGTTACTGTTATTCATACAGAATGAGAATACTATTTACCAGCTGTTACTTATTGGTTTATTTATTGCGAGTCCTTCTCTTCATTACTTGTGTTTTTATAATTCATACGACCCTCTTTCCTTACGTATAATTAACAGCGCACTTTGTTTACTTGCCTTTGGTTTCTCATTTTACCCGGTTAAGTTATATTATACCATTAGTCAATACCTTACTATTATATCATTTTTAGTTATTAATAATTGTATTTTACTAAGCAAAAACGGTTTTGAGCATGTGTATCTGTTTAGTTCTATCACCATTTTTATTGCTCTTACCCTCTTTTGTAAAAAAAGGTGGGAATTTGTTGTTCTATGCACACTTAATATAATTGCAACGGTAATAGCTTATATAACTGCGCCTAAATTGTATATATCAATAATAGTATTGGTAGTGTTACTGTTAACTTTTACACTTATTGCATACGTTTCTTTTTTAGTATTGATGGCTTATAAGATTAAATTCAAAAAATCGGTTAGCAAGGTGATTGAGCTAAATAAAAGTCTGATGATCAATGACGAAAAATTACGTCAAAGCCGTACTAATCTCGATGCCCTGATCAACTCGTTAAATGATATAATTTTTGAATTTGATGAAAATAAAATTTGCCTTAATACCTGGTTTAGTGATTTGCACGGTATAGCAATGGATCCAAAGTTGTTTGTTGGGAAAAGCGTAAGCGAGGTTTTGGGTTATGAAAAAGCAAAAAAGTTCGATGACCTGTTGGATTATGTAATAAAAAATAAGCAGTCGAACTCCATGCAATTCCTGTCTGATATAAGTGGTCGTTGGTTTTTGGTTAAGATGGCACCTTTGTATGATCGTTATGGAAATTATACTTCCCGTATTTCAGCATCCCTAACTGACGTATCTGAACAAAAAAAATATGCTGATGCTTTAATAGAAAACGAGATTTTATTGCTTGAATCGCAGGCCATTGCCAAAACAGGCAACTGGTG
>JAQBOU010000181.1 GCA_028287865.1 Mucilaginibacter sp.
GGCCGGCAAGCAACCAGGAAAATCCATTGTTACAAAACGATTCTGTAATTGCATTTTCTATTGAAGATTCTGGAATTGGTATTTCGAAAAACACACATGGAATTATCTTTGAAGCATTCCAGCAGGCAGAAGGTTCAACCAGCCGTAAATATGGCGGTACAGGCCTTGGTCTTTCCATTAGTAAAGGCTTTGCCGAGCTTTTGGGAGGTACTATTACTGTTGGTAGTGAGTTAGGAAAGGGTAGCGTATTTACTTTGTATTTACCTTTAAAATATAAAGAGGAAAAAGCTGCACCGGCTAAAGTAAAAGAATCTTACCCGGTTTCGCACGCGAGGACAAATCTGATCGATACTGCTGAATTGATAATAGATGATGACCGTCATAATATAGTAGCTGAAGACAGGGTGCTCCTGGTAATCGAAGACGATATTCGTTTTACGAAGATCCTGATTGACAAGGCACATGATCTTAACCTGAAGGTGGTTGTGGCTATCAGCTACCTGGAAATATTTGACAGTATCATCAAATATAATCCTATTGCCATAACCCTTGATGTAAATATGCCGGAGTCAAACGGATGGAAAATAATTAAATTATTAAAAAGCGACATCAACTTAAGGCATATCCCGGTACACATAATTTCCGGCGAAGACAATAAGGTTATGGCCCTAAAGTTTGGGGCTAAAACATTTAATTTAAAGCCATTATCAAACAGTTCATTAGACGAATTGATTTCTGGCATCGTGAACTTTCATGAGCATAACAAAAAGCGTGTATTGATCATTGAAGATAACGAAGATGAACTGCAAAGATTAACTGACCTTGTATCAAATGACCGCATTGAAGTTTTTGGGGCAACCACCGCAAAAAAAGCCTTGTCGACGCTGAAAAAGGAGATGTTTGATTGCATCATTTTGGATTTTGTGCTGCCGGATGCCAATGGTTTGGATCTTTTGAATAAGATTAACCTGCTTAAACAACAGCAAACAACCATTATATTACACTCTGCCCGCGACTTTACCCAGGACGAGCTTATCCAGTTAAAGCGGCTAAATCACAAAATCATTACCAAAACACCTTCGTCGCATATTCATTTGCTCGAGGAAATATTGGTATTACTGCACATCGATAAAAAATACATCAGCGAAAGCAAACTAAAAATGATCGATGGCATCAGGATTACAACTGATGTGCTTGATGCTAAAAAAGTGTTAGTAGTTGATGATGATGTTAGAAACCTTTTTGCCCTGACTGCTGTTTTTGAAAGATCAAATATAGACGTGGTTACTGCGGAAAGCGGCAGGGAAGCGCTGGAAATATTAAATAAGGATAAAACAATAGACATTGTTTTAATGGATATTATGATGCCGGAAATGGACGGATACGAGACGATACAAATAATACGTAAAGAGCCAAAGAATAAAAGTTTGCCGATAATTGCTGTAACTGCAAAGGCAATGATTGGCGACAGGCAAAAATGTATCTCTTCGGGAGCGTCAGACTATATTACAAAACCGGTAAAAACAGATCAGTTATTATCATTAATGCGGGTTTGGTTAATAAAGTAACCGCATTTTATAAAACTTGCTTATGAGCAAAAACAATATGGTTAATAATATGGCCATAAAAATTCTTTTGGTTGATGATAATGAGAACAACCTGATGAGCATGGAAGTAGCTTTAGAAAAAGAAGGTTATTCTTTTTCTAAAGCTACTTCGGGCAGAGAAGCGCTTAGGATTTTATTAAAAGAAGAGGATTTTTCGTTAATTCTGCTCGATGTAAAAATGCCCACTATGGATGGGTACGAAACTGCCGGGCTCATTTACCAGCGAGACAAGCTTAAACTGATCCCAATCATTTTTATTACCGCGCATGATTATGAAGAAGCAGCTATTTTTAAAGGTTATAAAGCCGGGGCTGTAGATTTTGTACGTAAACCTTTTAATGCCGAATTGCTGCGTTCGAAAGTTGCAGTATTTGCCGAATTACATAAAAAAAATCAACTCTTGCAGCTGCAGGAAGAAAAGCTGCAGGCAATAAATAACGACCTGATGCTGCTAAACCAGGGACTGGAACAGCGGGTACGGGAGCGTACCATTGAATTGGAAAATTTAAACCATCAACTAAAGGCGCTTAACTTATCAAAAGATAAATTTCTTTCCGTTATTTCTCATGATCTGCGAAATCCGCTTACCTCTCTCCTTATATCTTCAGAAAATTTACAGCGCGATGCTGAAAAAATGAAGCCAGAGCAGATCAAATTATTTTCGGAAATTATCAACAGAACATCGAACAAGATATTAGATCAACTCAATGAATTGGTGGAGTGGGCAAAGAATCAACGGGAAAATACCAATTTTAAACCCGAAAAGCTTCACTTGGTTAAAGGAATAAATGAATCATTGGATCTGTTAAAAGCTAATGCCATCCAAAAGGAAATACGGCTTGAAAATGATATTGAAGAGGATATTTATGTAAAAGCTGATTCGCTTATGTTTAGGTCTATATTACAAAACCTGGTGACCAATGCCATCAAATTTACGCCTCATGGTGGTGGCAAAGTATTGGTAACAGCCCGGCCGATAGATAGTATGGTAGAAATATGCATCCAGGATTATGGTATAGGAATGACCTCACAAACTAAGAATATGCTATTTGGCAACTTAGCTCCGGTATTAGGTACAAACAAGGAAAAAGGAACGGGCCTTGGCTTATTGCTCGTAAAAGACTTTGTTACCCAGCATGGCGGTACCATACAGGTTGAGAGCGAATTAGGTAAAGGAACCTGCTTTCGCTTTACTATGCCTAAAATATAGTTCGTCAATTCGCTTGGCACACCCTTATGTGCTGATATACAACTAAAGCCAGCGGATAATACACTTCTAAAATCTTCATGATTTTAAAAAAATAATGCCCAAATTGTGCGGTTGTTCAGCCGCGCATTAAACCGGGTAATATTGGTAGTCAAAAATATGAAAGAAAAAAAACTGAGAAGCAGCGAATGGTTTGGAAGAACAGGGAAAGATGGCTTTATCTATCGTTCCTGGATGAAAAATCAGGGTATCCCGGCACACGAATTTAAAGGAAAGCCTGTTATCGGTATCTGCAATACCTGGTCTGAGCTAACACCTTGTAATGCTCATTTCAGGGAGCTTGCTGAATCAGTTAAGCATGGGATTTATGAAGCGGGCGGTTTCCCGGTGGAGTTTCCGGTAATGTCATTAGGTGAAACGCTTATTAAACCTACTGCTATGCTTTACCGTAACCTGGTAAGCATGGATGTGGAAGAATCCATAAGGGCCAACCCACTAGATGGTGTTGTGCTGCTTTGCGGTTGCGACAAAACTACGCCATCGCTGATTATGGGAGCTTGCAGTGTTAATATCCCAACCATTGTTGTTTCGGGCGGGGCTATGCTTACAGGTAAATACCAGGGGCATGATATTGGCACCACCGATGTATGGCGCTTTTCGGAAGCACAGCGTGCCGGCCGGATGTCGGAAGAGGAGATGAATGTTGCCGAAGCTTGTATGTCACGAAGCAGGGGGCATTGCGCTGTAATGGGCACGGCCTCAACTATGGCTGTAATGACCGAAGCATTGGGCCTTTCACTGCCCGAAAACGCCGCCATCCCGGCTGCCGACTCACGCAGGAAGGTTTTGGCTCACATGTCGGGAATGCGGATTGTGGATATGGTAAAGGAAGACCTTAAACTGTCTGACATACTTACCCCGCAGGCATTTGAAAATGCCATACTCACCAATGCCGCAATAGGAGGGTCAACCAATTTTATTATTCACTTGCTTGCGATTGCCGGCAGGATTGGTGTTAATTTAACCATTGATGATTTTGATACTACCAGCAAAGGCATCCCATTGCTGGCTAATCTGCAGCCCTCCGGAAAATATTTTATGGAAGATCTTTATTATGCGGGCGGTATCCCTGCCGTAATGAAAGAGCTTGATTCCTTTTTAAACAAGGAAACCGTCGCGGTAAGCGGCCAAGCTATCTCCCAAAATTATCAAAACAGCCAATGCTATAACCGTGAGGTAATTGCAACCGTTGCCGAACCATTTAACCTTGCCGCAGGTATTACCGTTGTAAAAGGCAATTTGTGTGAAAATGGTGCAGTACTTAAACCATCTGCAGCAAGTACTGCGCTAATGCAGCATACCGGCAAAGCTGTAGTGTTTGAGAACATTGAGGACTATAAAGCCAGGATTGATGATCCTTTACTGGATGTGGATGAAAATAGTGTGCTTGTTCTTAAAAATGTAGGCCCAAAAGGTTACCCCGGGATGCCGGAAGTAGGAAATATGTCGATCCCTAAAAAATTACTTGCAAAGGGAGTTACTGACATGGTACGAATATCTGATGGGCGGATGAGCGGAACGGGATTTGGTACCGTAGTGCTGCATGTATCGCCCGAGGCTGCAGCAGGCGGAACTATCGCTATTGTACAAAATGGCGACCGCATTAAACTGGATGTGTTTAATAAGGAATTAATGATTGAGCTATCTGACGAAGAAATTGCTGAAAGAAAAAAACATCTGCAACAAAGTCACCATTTAGCCGACAGGGGTTATACCTTTTTATACCAGCAAAATGTTGAGCAAGCTCATTTAGGAGCAGATTTTGGATTTTTAAAAGGCGGCAGCGGCAGTGAGGTTTTAAGGGATTCACATTAATAGCGTTGATGATGACAGATAAAAAATTCACCGGCCAGGTTGCTATTGTTACCGGGGCAGGGCAGGGTATAGGCTTTGAGATTGCCCGCCGGCTTGCAGACGAAGGCGCTTCAGTAATTATAAACGACATTGATGAAGCCCTGGCTTTAAAGGCTGCATCCGAAATTCAGCAAACCGGCGGCAACTGCAATGCAGTTGCCGGGGATGCTTCAAATGTTGAATTTATACAGTACCTGGTTGATGAAGCTGTAGCTAAATTTGGGAAACTAACTATTGCTATTGCAAACGCCGGGATCACAACATTTGGTGACTTTTTGAATTACAAACCCGAAGATCTAGAAAAGGTGATGGGTTTAAACCTTTTCGGCAGTTTCTTTTTAACGCAAAAAGCAGCGATACAAATAAAAAAACAAAACTCAGGCGGCAGCATATTACTCATGTCGTCAGTTACAGGTCACCAGGCGCATAAAAACTTAGCGGCTTATGGCATGACCAAAGCAGGTTTGGAGATGCTGGCAAAAAGCCTGGTTGCAGAACTATCTGAAGATCAAATTACTATTAATACCATTGCCCCGGGCGCCACCATTACGGAAAGAACTGCACAGGAAAGCGGTTACCTGGAAACGTGGTCGCGCATTACCCCTTTAGGCAGACCGGCAACTGTAAAAGACATTGCAAATGCAGCGCTGTTTTTTGTTTCACCCGATTCCAGGCATATCACCGGACAAAGCTTAGTGGTTGATGGCGGCTGGACAGCAATCAGCCCTTCACCTTATTGAAATGTGAGAAAATAAAAGGTGATCATACAGCAATTCCTGCTTTAGTTTTTAAATGATCCGATAACCGTAAAGTTAATGCTACCAGTGTAAGGGTTGGATTTGGTGCCCCTGCAGTTACATAACAGGATGAACCTGCGATGTAAAGGTTATTAAGGCCATGTGCTTTACAATCAGCATCAACTACCCCGGTTTTGGCATCGTTACTCAATCGGGTGGTGCCCATATGATGCCATCCGCCGCCGGTAAATTCGGGCCAGGAATTATCCTTTTCATCTTGCAGGTAATCCATTAGCCTCACCCGTCCTTTTGATGTAATTCCTAATTGCTGGCCAATGATCTCATATATCTGGCGGATGCTTCTTTTTTCCAAAGATGTAAGTTCCCAGTGCAGCATTGCCCTTGGCACGCCCAAGGCATCCGTTTCCGTATCCAATGTTATGCGGCTTGCCGGGTTTGGTGCCTGCTCAATTCTTGTAAAAAGCTGGTAAGAGCTATATCCGTTTTTTGGATTGCTTTGATCTTCCAATTTTTCAAAGTTGCGCATATTCTTTTCTCTTTCATCAGGATCGGCTGTCCAAAGATCAATAAAAGCGGGCTCTCTTTTTGCGACCTCTAATGGTTCAAATGAGGCTGTTCCGTTTAGTATTTTATGCGCTCGCTGCATTTCTTCAGTGATTGCCAATTCGGCCCGGGCTTTGGTTTTGCCATATTCTAATGCATATAGTTTGAGTATTTCTGGCTTGGGTAACCAGAGTTCCGCCGACTTTATTTCAAGATGTTCCATAAAATGACGGCCTACAAGGTCATTATCGTTGCCCAAACCTTTTGGCGCCTGCTTATTAGATGCCAGCAATACACGCGCGTTTTGGATTGCACAGCACGCCATCACAAAATATTTAGCCTTTACTGTATGCTGCTTACCGGCAAAGTTTTTTATTGTTACCTCTTTTATTGCTGATACAGACTCATTGGCTGTAATATTAGTAACATTGGCATAGGTATACAAATGGATGTTACTTGCATTTACTATTGTATCCTTATACTTGGCACCAAAGCGCGTTGGCGGGCTAAACTGCCATATTTTATTAAAAACAACCTTCTCGTTAAAGGGCAGCGAATTAAGGGAATTATCTTTTTGCTGCCAGTAATTTGAAGTATATTCATAGGGGCCGAGGTCCAAATTCGTTTGCGCCCTTTCATAAAAAGGATCCAGGTCTTCGCGTTGTATTGGCCATCCGCTAAGTGGTACCCAATCTCTTTTTTTAAAATCTATCGGATCCATCGGTGAACAAAAGCCCGCCCAATGCCCAGTTGTTCCTCCAAAATAATGTAACCTTGCCGATTCTAACGGATAATAACGCTGCCCTGTAGTTTTCCCTTTGTACAGATCCTGCATTTGTGCCTCATATTCAAAGCCGCCGCCTTCTAAAAGTATCACTTTGTAAGGCGTGTTTATCCACTCTAAAGCCATACTGATACCAGCAGCGCCGGCGCCAATTATACAAATATCGCCCTCAATTAGGGTATTGTTATCTAAATTCCTTGCATCGATATGCATAAACCTGGTTTAAGATTTAATTATTGAAAAAAGGGCGCATTGGCGTGCTTCGGTTAAGGAAAGTACCCATCCATTTATGGTTACAATTTCACCCGCCTTAAAGTTGTTCTCCACCTCATCATCCAGAAATCGTTGAATTGCCCGGGCATCGAAAGAATCTGACAAATTACTTTTGGTTAACAGTAAAACCGTAAGTGCTTTCTTATTATCTTCCTTAGGGTTTGCTTTCCGGTAAGCAATTCCGGCTTTTTTAATTGTTTTAACATCAGCGAGGTGGGAAAAAAATAAAGGCTGGGCAATGGCCATTTCTCTGTTGCCTGCCTTGCAGCTATTAATAAATGGCAAACTAATTGCCATTGCTGTATAAGCAGACAAATGTATAAACGTCCTTCTTTGCATAACTGGTTATAAGAGATAACAATAATAAAAATTTGCGATGTAATTATTGTTTTCTGTTGGAAAAAAAGCAGAAGATTATTAAAATGCCAGAATCATAAGTGCTCTCTGATTAATTGGTATTCTCAACCTTTTTACCCGGTTTAAGGTTTCCCCGCAGTTCCGGGTTTTGCAGCGGCAACTGCTCTACTGTTCGTAACACCTCTGTTTGCTGAACTGATACGGCATAGTCAGCAGGCTCGATCCGGCTGCCGATTGCTTCGGCATATACTTGGGTAAACTCAGCGCCAATGTAAAGAATTGCAGCCGTATAATAGATCCAGGCCAATATTACTAAAATAGATCCTGCGGCTCCATAAGCCGAATTTTTTGCAGTATATTGAATGTATAAATTTATTGCATACTGCCCGATCATAAAAAGCACTGCGGTAAAAAAGGCACCGGCGCGTACGTCTTTCCATTTGATTTTCACATCCGGCAAAACTTTAAATATAATTCCGAAAAGGATGGAAATAACTATAAAGGTTATTCCGAGGTTAATTCCCTTTATCAGCAAGGTTGTTATGGTATGCATAAAATGCTCAATCCAAGTCCCCAATGCATTGATTATAAGATTAACTATCAACGAAGCAAGCAATAAAAAGCCCAGGCTTATTATTAGTGAAAATGATAAAAAGCGATTTTGTACTAATTTGAGCCATCCTTTTTTGGGCTTGGCTTTTACCCGCCAAATAATGTTCAGCGAATCTTGAATTTCTATAAAAATGCTGCTGGCGCCAAGTAGTAAAGTAATAATGCCAATAATAACGGCTGTTGTGGACTTTCCGGAAAGCTGAAGATTTTTTAAAATTGACTCTATCTGAACAGCAGCCTGCGGACCAACAAAGTGCGCGATCTCAGGATACAATCTCCGTGCAGTGTCAGCCTGGCTAAAAAATAAACCAACCAATGAAATAACTAATATTAATAAGGGGGCGATGGAAAAAATAGTATAATAAGCCAGGGAAGCACTTAGCTTTAAACCATTGTCATTTATAAAACCCATAAAGGTAGCTGACAATACCTTCCACATTTCCTTAATATACGCCGTACTGAAAACTTTCACCTTCCTTTTAAAATCTTTGAAAAACATAACAAAGTATAGTAACCACTTGATTCCTTATCATATCAAGATTTAATAGCCGAAAATGTTTGCAATCAATTTTAAATTAATTAATGGATTGCTGAAAATGGAATATCAAGCAAAGGATATTTTGACCAGCCGTTAAAATCAAAATGCCACCATTCGGTAGGGATAACTTTAAATCCGTGTGCTTGCATTACGTTCTTTAATAATTCGCGGTTAGCAATTTCATTTGGCGGAAGATCGGGATAATTAGCAGCAGCCTTTTTACTAAAGCTATCGAAACCTGTGGGCAAATCCAGATCCTTGCCTGTTTTAAGGTCGATCAGTCCCATATCTATTGCACATCCGCGATTATGTTTTGAACCTTTTCGCGGGTCGGCAACAAAGTTGGTGTCGCGGGCCATTTCGTAAAATTTAACAGTGATAGCATAAGGGCGGTAAGCATCATAAATCTTTATTCCCAGGCCCCTTTTTTTAAGATCAGCCTCTGCATCTTTCAAAGCTAGTACAACCGGCAGCCTTGCAAATGCTTTGGCTTGCTGGTACATACGCTTATGCATAAAGTTATTGGTGGTAGCATACCTTATATCCAAAATAATTTCAGGGATATATTTTTTTATTTCAACCAGTTTGGAACCGGGATTGGCTTTTATATATTCAATATAACTTTTTATCCCCATCACCTTTGCACTGTCAATATATTTATAATGCTGCGCCTGTGCATCGAAATAAATTGCAATAAAAAAGAAAAAGATGAGGACACGTTTCATATTACCGGTGAGATACAATCAGCAGGTCAAGTTCTTTGGTCGGAACGTTGAATCGTTCACCTAAATGTTTACTGGTTAAGTGCCCCTGGTAAATATAAACCGCATCGCGGACGCCCGATTTTTGCCAGATCACATTTTTTAAGCTGCCATGCTCGCCAATATCCAATAATATAGGGGTGAAAATATTAGTTAAGGCATAGGTCGCGGTTCTTGCTACGCGCGATGCAATATTGGGCACGCAATAGTGGATCACATCATATTTGCGGAATACCGGGTGCGTATGGTTGGTTACTTCCGAAGTTTCAAAGCATCCGCCCTGGTCAATGCTTACATCAATAATTACCGAATTCGGTTTCATTCGGCTTACTGTTGATTCTGATACAATGCAGGGGCTCCGGCCGTCTTCTGCCCGCATGGCGCCGATAGCTACGTCGCAAGTTGTGATAGCCTTTTCTAAAACAATGGGTTGTACCACCGAGGTGAATACCCTGCTGCCGATATTGTTTTGCAAACGCCTGAGTTTATAAATAGACGGATCAAATACCTTTACTTCCGCACCCAATGAGATAGCGGTGCGTGCGGCATACTCGCCTACGGTACCTGCGCCCAATATTACTATTTCGGTTGGCGGTACGCCGGTTATTCCGCCAAGCATTAAGCCTTTTCCGTCAAATATATTGCTCAGGTATTCTGCTGCTATTAATATAGAAGTAGCTCCTACAATTTCGCTCATGGCACGTACAACGCTTAATGAACCGCCTTCATCCCGCAAATGTTCAAAACAAAGGGCTGTGATCTTTTTATTAAGCATGGCATGCAGTGATTCCGCTTTCAGGGTTGATAATTGCAAGGCCGAGATCAGCGTTTGACCCGGTTTCATCATCTCAATTTCGGCAAGTGTTGGCGGTGCAATTTTAATGATGATATCAGCCTCGTACAATTTTTTTGCATCGTACACTATTTGGGCGCCTTGTTCGCTATAATCCTTATCCGAAAAATTTGCGGCCAGCCCGGCGTTGCTCTCCAGCATTACCTCGTGCCCGTTATTGATCAGCAAGGCAACTGATAAAGGTGTTAAGGGAATTCTGTTCTCCTGGAACGAGATTTCCTTTGGAATACCTATGTAAAGTTTATTCTTTTTGTTTTTCACCTCAAGCATCGACTCCTGTGGCTGCATTAAGGCGTGCTTGGCTATATCCGAAAACCCACTGTATTTCCCTGAACTCATTATGTACTAGTTTCTGGATGATGAAGATAAGCAAAAAACAAATTAAGATAAATTAAATCTTTTCAATAATTATCTCCCGCGAGTTATTGTCAATTACTTTTATTTGAATACGTATGTAGTGTTCGGGCAGCAAACCAGGGATCTTTTCGGGCCATTCAATAAAACAATAAGCATCCGAATAAAAATAGTCTTCATAACCCATGTCAAATGCCTCGGATTGATCTTTAAGGCGGTAAAAGTCGAAGTGATAAATCCTATTGCCTTTGCCTATGTATTCGTTTACAATGGAAAAGGTAGGACTTGTTACAGGCTCATCGGTTCCCAAACATTCACATAAAGCTTTAATGAGGGTTGTTTTACCGGCGCCCATATCGCCATAAAAAAGAAAAATGCGATTGTTAGCTGCAAATGAAACAATTTGAGAGGCCAGGGAAGGGAGTTGGACAGTGGAAGTTGCGGTTAGAAGCATAGATGTTAATTTTTTCTATGAGACTTAGAAAGTTTTTAAAACTTCGTAAGTGTGTAATCCGCACGTCATTGCGAGGAACGAAGCGATCCCTACCTATACATGTTGAACCGCAGGATCTTGAACTTTGCATTGGATCTGCAAAGTCGGGGATTGCTTCGTGCCTCGCAATGACGCATTGAATACACTGTCAAAATTACAAAAAATAATAAATAATTACTTAGGCCCGTAAACCGCAATAGGTATCAGCATCTCCTCAAGCGAGATGCCACCATGCTGAAACGTTTCGTTATAAAAGTTAACAAAGTGATTGTAGTTGTTTGGGTAAACAAAATAGCTATCTTCCTTGGCAAATACAAAGCTGGAGCTTACATGCAGCTTGGGCAGCATGGCATCATGCGGATTCCGAACGTGGAATACTTCCTTTGGATTAAAGTTCAAGTTTTTCCCTTGTTTGTAACGCAGGTTAGTATTGGTATTCCGGTCGCCCACTATTTTACTCGGGTTTTTAACCTTAATAGTACCATGGTCGGTTGTTATGATCACCCTTACCTGTTTTTGTGCTAAAAATTTAAGTAAGTCAAATAAAGGAGAATGTTCAAACCACGATAAAGTTAATGAACGGTAAGCCGCGTCATCGCTGGCTAACTCACGTATCATTTGCATATCTGTACGGGCATGCGAAAGCATATCAACAAAGTTGTAAACCACCACATTCAGCTCGTTATTCATCAGGTTGCTAACAGATTCGTTAAGTGCCCTTCCCTCATCTATGTTTAAAATTTTATGATAAGAGTGTTTAATGTCTTTACGGAGCACCCGTTTTATCTGATCGCTTATAAAGTCTCCTTCATATAAATTCTTGCCACCTTCATCCTCGTCATTCTGCCACATTTGAGGATAACGTTTTTCCATATCCAAAGGCATAAGGCCCGAGAAAATGGCATTACGTGCATATTGCGTTGCGGTTGGCAGAATGCTATAGTAAGCATCCTCTTCTTCCAGCCTGAAATATTCCGTTAAAATTGGATTAATGATCCTGAACTGATCATACCGCAGGTTATCTATCAAAATAAAAAACACAGGACCATTTCCATCAAGCCTCGGAAAAACATGCTTTTTAAATAATTGCGGCGAAATTACAGGCCCATCTTCGGGATACTTAAGCCAGTTCAAATAGTTTTTTTCAATAAACTTGCAGAACTGCATATTTGCATCCGCTTTTTGCATGGTTAATATCTCGTGCATGCCGGCATCTTCCAGTGGCTCCAGCTCCAGTTCCCAGTAAATAAGTTTTTTATAAACATCCACCCATTCCGTATAGCTCAGTTTTTCATTTAGGGTTATACCCAGGTTCCTGAAATCCTGCTGGTAGGCCATAGTAGTCTTTTCGGTAACCAGGCGTTTGTTTTCGGTAAGCTTTTTTATAGTAAGCTGTATCTGTTTTGGATTTACCGGCTTTATTAAATAATCATCAATTTTTGATCCTATGGCGTCTTCCATCAAATATTCCTCTTCGTTTTTAGTGATTAAAACAATAGGAACGTCATTGTTGATATTTTTTATTTGGGACAAAGTTTCCAGTCCGGTTAATCCCGGCATATTTTCATCTAAAAAAACAAGGTCGAAATAGCTATTTTTGAAAGCGTCAACAGCATCGTTGCCGTTGGTAACAGTAGTAACTTTATAGCCCTTTTCTGTTAAGAAAAGTATATGCGGTTTTAAAAGGTCAATCTCATCATCCGCCCACAATATGGTTGTATCTTGCATGGTATCTTGTTGTTTATGTAGTTTGAAACGGTATTAAAGGAATTATAAATTACACAGGTTAAAAGGATTGTTAAATTGAGAAAACCCGGTAAACCGTATAATACCGGTTCAAGATATATTAATAAACCGCAAAGCAAGGGTTTTGTTGTATATTATTAAACGGATTAACATAAATTAACAATTGAGAGACACTGGTTTTGTTATTATTTAACATTTTTGCATACGCATAATACATTGAATAAAAAGAAAATAATAAACGACCCGGTTTACGGATTTATCAGCATTCCGACAGAGCTTGTATTTGACCTTATTGAACATCCCTATTTTCAGCGTTTAAGATACATAAAGCAATTGGGAATGACGCACCTGGTATATCCCGGCGCATTGCATACCCGTTTTCATCATGCTTTAGGTGCTATGTACCTGATGGGAATGGCTATTGAAACATTACGCAATAAGGGCCATGATATCAGCAGTAAAGAAGAGGAGGCTGTTATTATAGCCATTTTATTGCATGATATTGGGCACGGGCCTTTTTCGCATGCTTTGGAAGAAAGTATAGTGGAAAATATATCTCACGAAGATATATCTGCCATGCTCATGAATAAACTTAATACCCAATTTGACGGCCGCTTAAGTATGGCTATTGAAATTTTCAACGGTACTTATCCCCGGCAGTTTCTGCATCAACTGGTCTCGAGCCAGTTAGATATGGACAGGATGGACTACCTTAACCGGGATAGTTTTTTTACGGGTGTTTCTGAAGGGGTGATCAGCTCTGACCGGATCATAAAAATGCTTAATGTGAAGGATGATCACATAGCGGTTGAAGAAAAAGGGATATATTCAGTTGAGAAATTTTTAATTGCCCGCCGGTTAATGTACTGGCAGGTATATCTGCACAAAACTGTTATAGCAGCCGAGCAATTGCTGGCTAACATACTTAAACGTAGCCGAGAACTGGTTTTAATGGGCGAATCGGTTTTTACAACCCCTGCCTTAAGTCATTTTCTTGCAAAACCCATCAGCAGGGACGCTTTTATGAATGAGGACCATCACCTTGATAATTTTGCAAGCCTGGATGATACCGATATTATGGCTGCAGTTAAAGTTTGGGCAATGCACCATGATTTCGTTTTAGCTAAATTGTGTAATGATCTGGTTCACCGGAATCTCTATAAGGTTGATATAACAAATGAGGCGCCTGATAAACAATTTATTACAGAATTATCAAACCGTGCCGTAAAAAAATATGGTATAACGCCGCAGGAGGCATCTTATTTCGTTTTTGAGGATACAATACGGAATAATGCTTATAAACCAGGCGATGGCAATATCCGTATTTTGATGAAAAACGGAATGATTAAAGATATTACCGCTGCAAGCGACAATTCAAATTTAGAAGCATTAGCAAAAACCGTAAAAAAATACATACTTTGTTATAAGAAGGACTTGACATGAGCAGAGATCAGCGGTTTGAAGCTGAGAATTGGAGGTTTAATTTTTAATTAAAACCTAATCTCTAATTAACTTATCTCCAATCGCTAAAACAATTTGCTGCTTTAATTTTAACATTTAAATTTGCCCGATGCAATTTACCGCCCAACAGATAGGCTTACTGCTAAATGGAACTATTGAAGGTGACCCTTTAGTGCCGGTAAACCAACTGGCTAAAATCGAAGAGGCAAAACCCGGCTCGTTGTCCTTTTTGGCCAATCCAAAGTACGAACAATATTTATATACAACTGAAGCATCCGTTGTTATTGTTAATAACAACCAGGTGCTTGCCGAACCTGTAAAGGCAACACTTATACGGGTAGAAAACGCCTATAGCGCGTTTACCATTTTACTTGAAAAGTACAATACCCTAAAATTAAATAAAACAGGTATTGAACAGCCCAGCTTTGTTCACCCGTCTGCACAAATTGGTGAAAATGTTTATATAGGTGCTTTTGCTTACATTGGACAGAATGCTAAAATAGGCAATAACAGCAAAATATATCCACAAGTGTTTATTGCGGATGATGTGGCGGTAGGGGATAACGTTACCATTTTTCCGGGTGTAAAAATTTATTTTGATTGTAAAATAGGCAATAACGTTATCATACATTCGGGTGCAATTATTGGCAGTGATGGTTTTGGATTCGCTCCGGCTGCCGACGGCACTTATACTAAAATAAGCCAGATAGGGAATGTAATAGTAGAAGATGACGTTGAAATAGGCTCCAATACCACTATTGACCGTGCTACAATGGGATCAACCGTAATACATAAGGGCGCAAAGCTGGATAATTTGCTGATGATTGCCCACAATGTTGAAATAGGGGCCAATACAGTAATAGCAGCGCAAACGGGTATATCAGGTAGTACCAAGATAGGGGATAACTGCGTTCTAGGGGGGCAGGTTGGAATAGTGGGACATATAAGTATAGCCAGGGGAAGCCAGTTAATGGCAAAATCCGGAATTAACCGCAATATTACAGAAGAGGGGAAGAAGTGGGGTGGTATACCTTTTTTTACCGGGTATATGGAAAATTTACGTATAGAAGCAGCCGTAACTCATTTACCGGCAATGGAAAAAAGATTAGTTGAACTTGAAAAAATAATTTCTGAACTACGGAAAGACGTTCATTAGTTCATCCGTTCACTAGTTCATTGGTATAGCCGGTGATAAAACTAATGAACGAATGACCACTGAACAAATGAACGATGTTAAAAATGAATGTAAAACAAAAAACTATTAAAGCGCCGGTAACAGTTTCGGGCACCGGTTTACATACAGGCGAAAGCGTAACGATGGTTTTTAATCCCGCACCTGAAAATCACGGGTATAAATTCAGGAGAATTGATATAGAGGGCAAGCCGGTAATCGATGCTGACGTTGATAACGTAACAGATACTTCGCGTGGTACTACTATTTCACAAAACGGGGCAAGTGTAAGTACAGTTGAGCACGTGCTGGCGGCACTTGTAGGATTAGAGATAGATAATGTTTTAATAGACCTTGACGGCCCGGAAACACCTATAATGGATGGCAGCTCCATCCAGTTTGTTGATGCTATTAAGGAAGTTGGGTTTGTTGAGCAGGAGGCAGACCGCGAATATTATCATATCCCATACAACATCCATTATTCCGAGGCTGAGCGTAAAGTAGAAATGGTTGCAATGCCTTTGGACGATTACCGTTTTACCTGTATGGTGGATTATAACTCACAGGTATTAGGCAGCCAGCATGCCAGCATATCTACGATATCTGAGTTTAATAAGGAAATAGCCTCATGCCGTACCTTTTGTTTTTTACATGAGCTGGAAATGTTGTTAAAACATGACCTGATAAAGGGCGGCGATTTAAATAATGCGATAGTAGTGGTTGATAAAGAGGTGGATGATGTTGAATTAGCTCACCTGGCAAAAATATTTAACCGCAAGGATATAAAAGTAGCGCCGCAAGGTATTTTAAATAATATTGAATTACGGCACCAAAACGAACCGGCAAGACACAAATTGCTGGATATGATTGGAGACCTTGCCCTGGTTGGCGTTCCGCTTCGGGGACATATCATGGCGGCCAGGCCCGGGCATGCTGCAAATGTGGCGTTTGCCAAAAAAATAAAGTCTCTTATAAAGAAGGAAAGAAGCCGTAAGCATATAAAAGTTTACGATCCTAATACCAAGCCGGTATACGATACCGTTCAGATCATGAAAATTTTACCACACCGGCAGCCGTTTTTGCTGGTTGATAAGGTGCTTGAATTAACAAAGAGCCATGTGGTAGGTTTGAAAAATGTAACCATGAATGAAGAGCTTTTTAAAGGACATTTCCCCGATATGCCGATATTTCCCGGTGTGCTGCAGATTGAAGCTATGGCGCAAACCGGTGGAATATTGGTTTTAAATACGGTACCTGATCCTGAAAATTATATTACCTTGTTCCTGAAAATAGAAAATGCCCGGTTTAAGGCCCCTGTTGTGCCCGGCGATACCCTGATATTCCATTGCAGCCTGATTGCCCCTATCCGAAGGGGGATCGCACAAATGAAAGGTATTGGTATGGTAGGAGACCGCATAGTTGTGGAAGCGGAACTGATGGCACAAATAGTAAAAAGACAAAAAACAGACGAAGCATGATCCAGCCCTTAGCATATATACATCCGCAGGCCAAAATAGCCGATAATGTGGTAATTGAGCCATTTGTAACCATACATAAAGATGTGGAAGTAGGCGAAGGCACCTGGATAGGCTCTAACAGCGTGATAATGGACGGTGCACGTATAGGCAAAAACTGCCGGATTTTTCCCGGTGCAGTAATATCGGCCCCGCCTCAGGATCTGAAATATCGGGGTGAGCAAAGTACGGTTTCCGTAGGTGATAATACCATTATCCGCGAATGCGTTACCCTTAACCGGGGCACAGCACTTGATAAAAACACTACCACTATTGGCAGCAATTGCCTGTTAATGGCTTATGTACACGTGGCGCATGATTGTGTTATTGGCGACAACGTGATCATTGCAAATTCGGTACAGCTTGCCGGGCATATTAACGTTTACGATTACGCATTTATTGGCGGTACATCAGCTGTGCACCAGTTTGTAGAGATCGGGGCACACAGTATGATCTCCGGAGGCTCACTGGTTCGTAAGGATGTGCCTCCTTTTACCAAAGCTGGTCGGGAGCCTTTATCCTATATCGGTATCAATTCGGTTGGCTTACGCCGCAGGGGTTATTCTGCAGCAACCATTAATGAGATACAGGAAATCTATCGGATCATATTTCTAAAAAAATATAATATTACCAAAGCACTCGATATAATTGAAGCCGAATTTAACCCCACAATTGAAAGGGACGAGATCATTAATTTTGTACAGAACTCGCAACGGGGGATTATGAAGGGTTTTGGAAATTCGTAGCGATGTCTGAACCGGAATTTTCAGAATTCAAGAATTATTCCAGTTACTTCCTCATCAAATTGACTTTATAATTTCTTAATTTTTAATTCCCGTTTAGATAAATGAAAATCCTCCTCGAAAACATTGGCCGCCGTTTTAATCGCGACTGGATATTCAGAGGCGTAGATCATACCTTTCAAAGCGGCAAAATCTATGCAATCCTTGGCCCTAATGGCTCAGGTAAATCAACCTTGTTACAGGTGTTAAATGGTAGTTTAGGCCCGTCAACCGGAAAGATTAGTTATTTTTATAAAGATACGCCGGTTGAAATTGAGCAGGTATATAAACATCTAAGCCTTGCCGCCCCTTATCTTGAACTGGTGGAAGAGTTTACCTTAAGTGAGATGATTGAGTTCCATTTCAAGTTCAAGCGCTACAAAAACGGGATGGATAAAAATGAAGTGATGGAACTGCTTGCCCTTCAGAATAACAAAAACAAATTAATCAGATATTTTTCATCAGGAATGAAACAGCGGCTTAAGCTTGCCCTTGCCTTTTGTTCAGACACCCCAATGCTGATGCTTGATGAGCCGACCTCTAATTTAGATACCCAGGGGGTAGATTGGTATTTAAGCCTGGTACAAAAATTCGCGGTAGATCGTCTTACTATTATTTGCTCCAACCAGGAACATGAATATAGCTTTTGCGATGAGCAATTGAGCATCAGTGATTATAAGGCAGGGCAAACGCTATAAAATAATTCTGTCCATTGTCACTCCCAAAATAACTGTATGGAGGAGGCTCCTAAGGCCTATGATATTTGGAAGGTTAAACATAGTGGCCGGGTTCGCGGCATCCGAAGGATTCGCCTGAAAATATAAATCAGGCATCCTAACTATTCCACAGCAAGCAGGGGTGAATCCGAAAATTGTGAAGAAAAGAAATAGTAATCTTTTGAAGGATTTCAATGCAGACCATATCCCCTGCAAACACTTACGAACCCTTGGTCAGCCAATATATCTGTGAATAAGCAGGTACGGAAACGAATGAAATAAGCTGCAACAGCCTGAAACACCACAAGCCTACAAATAAGCTTCCCGCAACTTAATCAACCTTATCCAGTGCATAAATTTCATCACCGGGTAAACGGGGTCAAATTCAAACCACCGGGCAGCAAAGTTGGCGCTATTAGGCCGTTTGTGGTGATTATTCTGAAAAAGCTCGCCCAGCATAAAGAAATCAAATGGGGTTGAATTTTTTGATTTATCGCCGTTATCAAAATTTGCGTAGCCATATTTATGTCCGCACCAGTTAACGATTGCGCCATGTATAGGGCCCATCATTATATGAATAGGAAGTAACAGGAACATCCACCAATGTGTGGCAAAAACAACGTAAAATGCGATATAAAAAAGAGCGAATGTTATACGTGAAAAAAAAGTTGATCCCCAATAATCCAATAAACGCCATTCGGGATAGTTACCTTTAAATTGAGCTTCCGGTTCTTTTAAACGTTTTTCGTATAGCTTGTAACTTTGTGCTGTACGCCACATCATTTGAAACACGTCTTTGAAAAAATAAGGGGAATGCGGATCTTTCTCGGTGTCGCTAAAAGCATGATGCTCCCGGTGCATAATCGCATACGCCCTTGGGTTTAAAAATGACGATCCCTGGCATATAAAAGTAAGCAGGTGAAATACCCGCTCGTTAAATTTATTGGTGCTAAACATTTTATGCGAAGCGTAGCGGTGCAAATAAAACGTTTGAAAGAATAAGGAAAGAAACCAATGGGCAAGAAAGAATATTAAGATAATCACCTGGATATAATATAAATGTATCGGACTCTGTTTATAATTACAACAAAGATACAATTAAAATGATTTGGCAGGCATATATAAAATTCTTGTTGGATTAAGATGACTTAAGCATTTAACTTTGAGTTACTAATAATTCGTGTACCAATTTATTAAAATAGAAAATTATGGTAAGGTTGTAGATGGATTGAAAGGTTTGAAGAGAGACTTCCTTGAAGTTTTATTATCGGCAATAAAAGAGAAATTTACAGTACATTAGGAAGGTATATCAAGACTGATTGACATTTTAAGATGATAAAAAAACAATATTTTAATATACCGGGCGCTAAAGGCCGCAGCATGCTGATGGACCTTACTTTTGATGATGCCGTTAAAAATGCGCCATTGGTGATTTTTGCACATGGCTTTAAAGGGTTTAAAGATTGGGGCTCGCATAACCTGCCGGCTAATTATTTTGCCGAAAACGGTTTTCGGTTTTTAAAGTTTAACTTTTCGCACAACGGTACCACTACAGATCATCCTGCTGAGTTTGTTGACCTGATAGCCTTTGCCGACAATACCTTTACCATGGAGCTCGACGACCTGAACACGGTTATTGATTTTGCCTGCGGCGGATCGGGCATGCCGGCTGAGCCATGGGTTTACCTGATTGGGCATAGCATGGGAGGGGGTATCAGCATTATAAAAACTGCCGAGGATGACCGGGTTAAAAAACTGGTTACCATGGCTGCTATCTCCAGCTTCCGTAACCTGTGGGATAAAGACACTGAAGAGCAATGGCGTTTGCAGGGAATGGTTTATATGCTTAACAAACGAACCGGGCAGCAGCTGCCATTAAAGGTTAGTCTGCTGCACGACCTGGATAAATACCCCGGCCGCCTTGACATTATTGCTAAGGCAAAGGAGGTAAAACAACCCTGGCTTATTATACACGGCGACGCTGACCCAACCGTTCCACTTAGCTGTGCCGAAGAGTTGAAAGCCGCACAGCCTGATGCAGACTTGTTAATAATACATGGCGCCGACCATACTTTTGGATCATCGCAGCCTTATCTTGAAAGTACATTGCCGCCGTTGTTGGTTGAGTTTTGTAAGCAGTCCATCGTTTTTTTCAATAAGTAATTGTAAAAAAAACATTTTCTGACGTGTTTTTATTTAAGTAACAGGAAATACGATTGCTTTTGAATGTAACAATTAAGCAACATGAACGATAAAATTATAGCGCGAAGCTATATTTGGGAGTCTTTGACAATTAACTATGAGTTTATCAGGAGCCAGTAAAAAGGGTAAGAAGTTTCAAAATCCCATACCAACAAACGAAGCCGGCTTTGATAAGCTGATACCAATACTAAAAGAATACATCGACAACAAAGAAGAAAATACGCCCAAACAAGCGCTTGGGCCGTTTAAAACTGATATTGCTGTCTATCAAAAGCCTCCCGAAAGCGGCTTAAGGGTCACCCTGATAGGGCATTCGAGTTTGTTGATAGAGATTGATGGAAAAAGGATACTGACCGACCCTGTGTGGAGTGACAGGGTTTCATTCTCCAGGTTTTTTGGTCCCAAACGTTTTTACCAGCCACCCATTGCTTTAAATGAGCTGCCTCCATTAGATGCGGTTATCCAATCGCACGATCATTATGATCATTTAGACAAAGAAACAATTAAGTTTTTTGCAAATAAACAGATCCCATTTTATTGCTCCCTCGGTGTAGGACAGCATCTTAAAAACTGGGGAATGGAAGAGAACTACATTAACGAAATGGACTGGGGCGACAGCGCAATGGTAGGCAATGATTGTAATATTATAGCCACCCCGGCAAGGCATTTCAGCGGCAGGGGTATTACCGGCAGAAATGAAACGTTATGGTCGTCGTTTGTGATTAAGGGGTCTAAGCATAAAATATTTTTCGGTGCCGATTCCGGATGGTTTCCCGGCTTTAAGGAGATAGGGGATGTGTTCGGTCCTTTTGACTTGACCATGCTTGAAATTGGCGCTTATGGCAAATACTGGCCTGATATTCACATGGGGCCTGATAATGCATCAAATGCTCACCTTGCACTTAAAGGGAAATTGATGATGCCAATACACTGGGGTACATTTAACCTGGCACCCCATGCCTGGTACGAGCCTATTGAAAGATTGCTTGGTTACGCCAAAGAAAAGAACATTGAATTATTTGTCCCTGAACCCGGCAAACCTACAGAGGTAAAGAATTACGTTTCTGACTGGTGGAGAAAGTATTTGTAGATGTGCAGATTGAATATGTGTTGGTGTGCAAATGGTTTTATTGTTTAATGCTACACTAAAAATTCAAACAGGGTTTGATCACGGTTTAGTTCAATTATTTCAAAGCGGTTTGCTTCCATGCGTTTTAACAGGGAAGGGTAATCATCGGCAGACTTTAGTTCGATACCTACCAGGGCCGGGCCGTTTTCCTTTTCGGTTTTTTTGATGAACTCGAAGCGTGTAATATCATCATGCGGACCTAATACATTATTTACAAATAGCTTTAATGCGCCTGGTCTTTGCGGAAAGCGGATAATAAAGTAATGCTTTAACCCTTCGTATAAAAGCGATTTTTCTTTTATCTCCTGCATGCGGGCAATATCATTATTACCTCCGCTAATTACGCAAACAACTGTTTTACCCTTAATTTTATCCTTGCACTTATCCAACACTGCTACCGATAATGCGCCCGCAGGTTCAACAACTATAGCCTCCTCATTGTATAATTTTAGTATAGTGGTACATACTTTGCCTTCGGCAACCAGCAGCATATCATCTAAAACTTCCTTACAAAGCTCATAAGTTAACTTGCCTACGGTTTTCACGGCTGCGCCATCAACAAAGCGGTTAATATCAGGCAAACTAAATGGGCCGCCATGCTCAAAAGCCTTTAACATGCTTGGTGCACCTTCAGGTTCAACGCCTATTATACAGATAGCCGGTTTTTGTTGTTTTAAATAGCTGCCTGCTCCTGCGGCCAACCCGCCTCCGCCTATCGGCATAATCATCACTTCGGTTTCGGGCAGGTCTTCCAGTATTTCTATGCCAACGGTACCCTGTCCTTCAATAACGCGGTAATTATCAAAAGGAGGTATAAAGGTCATTTTATGTGCCTGCGTATAAGCCAGGGCCTCCAGCAGGCAATCATCAAAGGTATCGCCTACTAAAATGATCTCTATATGGCCTTTGCCAAACATTTCTGTTTGTTTAACCTTTTGTTTTGGAGTAATCTCGGGCATAAAGATCACACCGCGGGTATTCAGTTTATTGCACGAAAACGCTACTCCCTGTGCATGGTTGCCAGCACTGGCGCAAACAACGCCATGGCTCAGCTCTTCGGCCGTTAACTGGCTGATCATGTTAAATGCACCCCGTAACTTGTAGGAGCGTACGATTTGCAGGTCCTCGCGTTTGAGATATAAGTTACAATCATACTGCGCTGACAGGTTCGCGTTATATTCAAGAGGTGTGCGTTTTACAACATCTTTTAATCGCTGTGAAGCAGCTTTGAAGTTTAATCTAACATCAGTCATATTTTCTGAGTAGCAACCGATACCGGTTACGGGAATTCGTTACAAAATGCAAAGATAGGATTTAGAAACGCGCGGCAGGTGTCAAAAGCACAGTAGGAATTTATCATAAAACAATCGCGTGCCGCAGGTATTCAACGGATGGGTGTAGTACCTACGGCACGCGACTTATAGGGATTGTTTGTTCTGCCGACCTTTGACCCGGATGGGGTCGTGTTTCAATTAAGTGATCTGGATAATTCTTATATATTTTTAGCCAGCCAATCGCCTACTTCGCTGGTTTTGTAAGCTTTGTTTTTGCCGGCCAGATCTTCGGTAACAATGCCTTCTGCCAGGGATTTATTTACAACCGACCTGATCAGTTCTGCTTCTTCCTTTAATCCGAAAGCATCTTCAAACATCATAGCGGCAGATAATACTGTTGCTAAAGGATTAGCAATATCCTTACCTGCAGCCTGGGGATAAGAACCGTGAATTGGCTCGAATAAGGAGGTATGGATGCCAATTGAAGCAGATGGCATCAATCCCATGGAGCCGGAAATCACGGAGGCTTCATCAGTTAAAATATCACCAAAAAGATTTTCTGTAATCAATACATCATAGGTATTTGGCCACTGCACCAAACGCATTGCAACTGCGTCTACAAATTCATAGCTTACCGTAACTTCCGGGAAGTCTTTCTCCATATCCTGTACGGTCTCTCTCCACAAACGGGATGTTTCCAGTACATTTGCTTTATCTACGCAGCAAAGTTTTTTACCACGCGTCATCGCCATTTCGAAACCTAATTTTGCCAGGCGCTGTACCTCTGCCCTGGTATAAGTACAAGTATCAAAAGCAGTGTTTCCATCATCTGTTCTTCCTCTTTCGCCAAAATAAATACCGCCTGTTAATTCCCTTAAAATGATCAGATCAGTACCTTCAATCCGCTCTCTTTTTAGTGGCGAATTATCAATTAAAGAAGGGAAGGTAAATGTTGGGCGCACGTTTGCAAAAAGCCCCAGTTTTTTACGCATTTTCAGCAGCCCCTGCTCCGGCCGAACAGTAGCTTTGGGATCATTATCAAAACGTGGATGGCCGATAGCACCAAATAAAACGGCATCAGCAGCCATGCATATTTCATGTGTTTCATCAGGGTAAGGTTCACCAACCGCATCAATTGCACAAGCGCCCGTTAAAGCGGCTGTCCAGGTGATTTCATGATTAAATTTTTTTGCTACAGCGTTAGATACTTTAACAGCCTGATCAATAACTTCGGGCCCTATTCCGTCTCCTGCTAAAAGTGCGATATTCAGTTTCATTTGTTTTTATAGTTGTGTTTTAATACTTGTTTGTAATCCATAAACAGTCCTGGTTCTTGCTTCTAAATTAATGTTCAGCATTTTCTGCGTAGCTTTAATGGCGCAAACCGTCTGATCTGAATCCAATCCCCTGGTTATAAATTTTTTGTGGCCAATTTCCCAGGTAATAATGGTTTCGCACAAGGCGTCAGAACTGCTGCCCGGCGCTATTCGTACGGCATAATCAGTCAACTTTGGTAAACATCTTTCTTTCTTAGCGTAAACCTTTGCCAGCGCATTCATAAAAGCATCAAACTGGCCATCACCCTGCGCATTCTCTTCAAATTTTTCTCCATCTATCTTTACACAAATCGTTGCCGACGGGCGTAAACCCATCGCATTCATTAATACATAAGATTCAACAATAACCTTATCTTCATAAAGATTGCTATCCAAAACATCTGAAATAATATAGGGCAAGTCTTCCCTGGTTACAGTTTCCTTCTTATCGCCTAATTCAATAACACGCTGGGTAACTTTTTTCAAGTCGGCATCATTTAGTTTTAAGCCTAATTCCTGCAGGTTTTTCTCAATGTTTGCCTTGCCCGATGTTTTTCCGAGTGCATATTCCCGCTTTCTTCCAAATCGTTCAGGAAGCAGGTCGTTAAAATATAAATTGTTTTTATTGTCGCCATCAGCATGGATACCTGCTGTTTGTGTAAATACATTATCCCCAACAATTGGCTTATTCGACGGAATTCTAACTCCCGAAAATGTTTCAACAAGCTTACTCACCTTATAGATAGAGGATTCTTTAAGTCCTATCTCAACCTCCGGTGCAAAATCATGGATCACAGCAACAGCACTGGCCATAGCAGCATTTCCCGCCCTTTCGCCCATGCCATTTACTGTTAAATGTAAACCGTGTACCCCCGCTCTTACGGCTTCCAGCACATTTGCCGTTCCCAGATCATAATCATTATGCGCATGGAAATCAAAATGAAGGCCTGGATACTTTGCTATAATTGCTGTTAAAAATTTAAAAGTTTCGGCAGGTGTTAAGATGCCCAATGTATCCGGCAACAATATGCGTTTTACCGGTTGCCCGGCCAAAAAATCCAGGAACCGGAATACATATTCGGGTGAGTTACGCATGCCATTGCTCCAGTCTTCCAGATACACATTTGTTGCAATGTTGTTACTTTCAGCTAATTCAATAACATGCTTTATTTCAGCAAAATGCTGTTCAGGTGTTTTTTTAAGCTGATGGGTTAAATGATTCATTGAGCCTTTGGTTAAAAGGTTCTGAACTTTAACGCCTGATGTTACCATCCAGTCGATAGAAACGCCATTGTCTACAAATGTTAATACTTCTATACGGTTTGTATAGCCATTATTTTTTGCCCAGTTTAAAATGGTTTTAACCGCCTGGAATTCTCCTTCAGACACCCTGGCAGAAGCAATTTCAACCCTGTCAACATTGAGCTCTTCTAATAATAATTGGGTTATGGTGAGCTTTTCAGATACAGAAAAAGACACTCCCGATGTTTGTTCTCCATCGCGAAGCGTAGTGTCCATTATCTCTATTTTCCTTCTTTCCATATACTGGAGTTTTTCGGTTTGGTTTGTTAGCTGAGTCAGGAATCAGGGGTCAAGAAAGAATATCTTGAATCTTGACTCTAATATTCCTTGTTCTGTTTTAAAGCGGAAGATTTAAAGCAAATTCCTCAATTTCTGTTTTAATGCTTTGCAGGTAATCGATGTCATCAAAACCATTAAGCATATTGTCTTTTTTGTAAGGGCTGATCTCGAACGTTTCTTTTTCACCTGTAGCTAACAGCGTGATCGTTTGATCAGATAAACTCACTTCAATTTCTGTTTTAGGATCAGCGTGAATTGCAGCGAAGATCTTTTCAGAAAACTCAGGACTAACCTGAACGGGTAATACGCCGATGTTTAAGCAGTTATTTCTGAAAATATCAGCAAAAAAACTGGATACCACGCATCTGAACCCATAATCATAAACAGCCCATGCAGCATGTTCCCTGGAAGAGCCGGAACCAAAGTTTTTGCCACCCACCAATATTTTACCACTATAAACAGGATTGTTCAATACAAAATCCTTTTTGGGTGTATTATCAGCATTATATCTCCAATCGCGGAAAAGATTATCACCAAACCCAACACGTTCTGTTGCTTTTAAAAAGCGCGCCGGAATTAATTGATCGGTATCCACATTTTCTATAGGAAGCGGAACTGCGGTGCTTCTTAGTATATTAAATTTATCGTAAGCCATTTTATTATTATTTGATTTTACAGATTTCTTCGTGGCTTTTGACCACTCACTATTAACCATTAACTAAACAAGTTCTTCAATTAACGTTCTTGGGTCTGTAACCACACCTGTTACAGCGGCGGCGGCAGCTACTAACGGGCTGGCCAACATAGTTCTTGAACCGGGGCCTTGTCTTCCTTCAAAGTTTCTGTTGGATGTGCTTACCGCATATTTTCCGGCCGGGACCTTATCATCGTTCATGGCTAAACAGGCAGAACAACCCGGCTGACGTAATGAGAAGCCGGCTTCAGTTAAAATATCCAATAAACCTTCTTCTTTAATTTGTGCTTCAACAATATGAGAGCCGGGAACCAACCATACTGTCACATCATCGGCTTTATGTTTGCCTTTTACAAGGGATGTAAATGCCCTGAAATCTTCAATGCGGCCATTTGTACAACTGCCAACAAAAACAAAGTCTACTTTTTTGCCTATCATAGATTCCCCTTCCGAGAAGCCCATATAGTTTAATGATTTAGCGTATGTTGTTGCGCCACCTTCTGCATGTGCGGCATCCGGAATATCATGAGAAATTCCCATTCCCATTCCCGGATTTGTTCCATAAGTGATCATTGGTTCAATAGCAGAACCATCGAAAGTTAATTCTTTATCAAAAACAGCATCCGCATCGGTTTTTAATGTTTTATACCATGCTAAGGCTTTATCCCAAGCTTCGCCCTTTGGGCTAAACTCGCGGCCTTTTACATAATTTATGGTGGTTTCATCCGGAGCGATCATTCCGCCGCGGGCACCCATTTCAATACTTAAGTTACAAACCGTCATCCGGCCTTCCATGCTCATGTTTTCGAAAACATCACCGGCATATTCAACAAAGTATCCTGTTGCGCCAGATGTTGTAAGCTGAGAAATAATGAACAATGCAACGTCTTTTGGAGTAACACCTACACCTAATTTCCCGTTAACATTGATGCGCATTTTCTTTGGTTTTGGCTGCATGATACATTGCGAAGCGAGAACCATTTCCACTTCGGAGGTGCCAATACCGAAAGCTATGGCGCCAAAAGCACCATGGGTAGAGGTATGAGAATCACCGCAAACAATAGTTGCACCAGGCTGCGTAATTCCGTATTCCGGACCAACAACATGCACAATGCCGTTTTTTTGATGACCTAATCCCCAGTGGCTGATGCCATATTCGTTAGAATTTGACTCCAACGCTTTTAGCTGGTTGGCAGAAAGCGGGTCTTCAACCGGTAAATGCTGGTTTATGGTTGGGGTATTATGATCTGCGGTAGCAAACGTACGATCAGGATATAAAACGCTTATTCCACGGCTCTTTAATCCTA
The DNA here is from genome assembly GCA_028287865.1 of Mucilaginibacter sp. Taxonomy (GTDB): domain Bacteria; phylum Bacteroidota; class Bacteroidia; order Sphingobacteriales; family Sphingobacteriaceae; genus Mucilaginibacter. The sequence goes on from JAQBOU010000181.1 coordinate 27,948, forward strand.
AAAAGGCTACCGGACTTGTAACTTCATGGATCAAATGGCGATCAATAAAAAGCACATCGGGACCACCCTCAATTCTCCGCACCACGTGGGTGTCCCATACCTTATCAAATAATGTCTTGCTCATTTCTTAATTTTTTATTTTATTATTCTCCTTTGCAAAAGATTGACTGTAAAAATTATCGCTAACAAGCAGCGATAAAAGGTCATCGTCGTTTATATCTAATTTATTATCGGCCAGTGTTAAAAAGTTCTTATAGGTTTCATTCAGTTCGGCACGGTCAAGTTTATGGCCAAGCCGTTCCATGTGAAATTTCAGGGCATGCCTGCCGCTGCGTGCAGTAAGTACAATGGTAGCGCTCGGAAAGCCTACATCTTCCGGCTTAATGATCTCGTAGTTTTCACGGTTCTTTAAAAAGCCATCCTGGTGAATGCCCGAACTGTGTGCAAAAGCATTACTGCCAACAATGGCCTTATTAGGTTGCACCGGCATGCGCATTTGTGTGCTTACCATGTGGCTCAGCTCGTAAAAGTTGCGGGTGTTAATGTTAGTATGTAAACCGATAGACGGGTGTGTTTTTAATATCATCACTACTTCTTCAATTGAAGTATTGCCTGCACGCTCGCCTATACCGTTGATGGTGCCTTCAATTTGCCTTGCGCCGTTTTGCAATCCGGCAATTGAATTTGCGGTTGCAAGGCCCAGATCGTTATGGCAATGTACCGATATAATGGCATTGTCGATATTTTTAACGTTCTCTTTCAAAAAGCGGATCTTATCTCCGTATTGATTTGGCAGGCAATAGCCATTGGTATCAGGGATGTTCACTACCGTAGCGCCGGCAGTTATTACCGCTTCAATCATTTGCGCCAGATAATGAATATCCGCCCGACCCGCATCTTCAGCATAAAACTCTATATCCTCAACAAAACGTTTGGCATATTTTACAGCGTCAACAGCGCGCTCCAATATCTCTTCGCGGGTACTGTTAAATTTATGTTTGATATGCATGTCGGACGAGCCTATTCCTGTATGGATCCTTGGATGCTTAGCATGCTTTAATGATTCCACTGCTACATCAATATCGCCCCTGTTGGCACGGGTAAGTGCGCAAACAATAGGTGTTTTTACAGCCTTTGATATTTCCACAACGCTCTGGAAATCGCCGGGACTTGATATAGGAAAACCTGCTTCAATAATATCCACACCCAAGGCCTCCAGTTCTTTGGCGATCTCAATTTTTTCAGGGGTGGTTAACTGGCAGCCCGGTACCTGCTCGCCATCGCGAAGCGTGGTATCAAAAACATAAACGCGGTTTGGATCGTGTATCATTATTTCTTATTTAATATTTATTTAGTATTGAGTAGTTAGTATCAAGTAGCAAGACTTTTTAATCCTGATACTAAATACTTTTTTGTCTGAATCAGAATTTTAGAATTTTCAAGATTTTCCTTTGTTAATTTTTTACAAGCTTTGATTGGTATTTTGGGTTGAAAATCAGTTTATACTGCAAGCTTTGGCTTCCGAAATTGATCAGTAAGCCTAAAGGGTAGTCATAGGCTACAGTATAATTTTTAGCCTGCGCTAAATGAACATCTTCCAGATTTATTACTGCTTTTAATTCCACTGTCAATTTTCGTTCAATTACAAAATCTGCTCTTCTGGTACCAACATCTATCCCTTCATAAAATACCGTTTGCTCCTGTTCTCTTATAAAGCTCACACCTGCTTTGGTCAGTTCAATACTTAAACATCTTTGATAAATGACTTCTTGAAAACCATTGCCCAATGTGCTATGAACTTTCATTGCGCAGCCAATTACTTTATATGTTAATTCGTCTCTTTCCATCTAACAGAACTGCTGATTTTTATTTTGCGAATTTTAAAATTCTGTAAATTCTGATTCAAACAATTTACGCTTCTACTACCTGGTTCTCCGGCCTTAAACTGCGTACAGTTTTGCCTGCCTGCCACATTTCGCTATCACGCAGCTCTTTTAATTCTGCATCCAGTTTTTCGCGGTAATCTGATTTGCTGTTTGAATCAATTGATTTTTGTGATTCAACGCCGGTTGCTACGCTTTTGTACAATTCTTCAAATACTGGTTTTGTAGCATCACGGAATTTTTTCCACCAGTCCAATGCACCACGTTGTGCTGTTGTTGAACAATTTGCATACATCCAGTCCATGCCATTTTCAGCAACCAAAGGCATTAACGACTGGGTCAGCTCTTCAACCGTCTCATTGAAAGCCTCAGATGGTGAGTGGCCATTTTTGCGTAAAACGTCATATTGTGCTGAGAAAATACCCTGGATACATCCCATTAATGTACCGCGTTCGCCGGTTAAATCACTGTATACTTCTTTTCTAAAGTCAGTTTCAAATAAATAACCGCTGCCCACAGCAATACCTAAGGCAATTACCCTGTCTTTTGCTTTGCCTGTAGCATCCTGGAAAATCGCATAGCTCGAATTTAAGCCGCGACCCTGTAAAAACATACGGCGCAGTGAGGTACCAGAACCTTTTGGCGCAACTAAAAACACATCAACATCAGCAGGGGGAACAATGCCGGTTTGTTCTTTGAACGTGATACCAAAGCCATGTGAAAAATATAAAGCTTTGCCCGGAGTTAAATGTTTTTTAACGGTTGGCCACAAAGCAATCTGCGCAGCATCACTTAATAAATAGCATATAATAGTTCCTTTTTCAAGTGCTTCTTCAATTTCAAAAAGGGTTTCTCCCGGTACAAAGCCGTCATTTACAGCCTTATCCCAGGTTTTGGTGCCTTTACGCTGGCCAACAATTACGTTAATGCCATTGTCTTTTTGATTGAGCGCCTGGCCCGGACCTTGTACGCCATAGCCAATTACAGCCACAACTTCATTTTTTAACACATCCTGTGCCTTTGCTAAAGGGAACTCTTCGCGGGTAACTACATTTTCTTCAGTACCGCCGAAATTTAATTTTGCCATTGTTATTTGTTTTTATGATTGCACCGACTTTTATGATTGCACCGATGCTTGGTTTTTACTTATATGGTTTATATCTGTTGTTTCTTCTATTTAAGACGCAAAGTATTGCGTCTCTATTTTTTTGTTATAATTACTATGCCTGTTGCCCAGCCCATCTTTGTTAATGTAATGTCCTCACGGCTTTCCAGGTCGGCTATTAGTTGCGTTGCTTTTTCAGCATGCCCGGTTGGCCAGTTTTGCTGTGGCAGCATATCATCAATAATATAAATACCGCCTTTTTCAACCATTCCCAGCACTTCGTCGAGCAATGAATATTTACCGGGCCAGGTATCAGCAAAAATAAAACTGAACTTTTCTCCCGCATGTTGCTTTATCCATTCGCCCCCATCGGTACATATCAGCTTCAGCCGTTTATCAACCCCCAGGTTTTCTTTTGCTATATTTAATAATGTTTCATCATTATCAAGTGATATTAATGTTGATGCCTCATCCATTCCATCCAATATCCATGTAGTAGCTAAACCTGTGCCTGTTCCCAATTCCAGTAATTTACTGCCGGGTTTGGAAGCAGCAAGTGTTTTAAGCAAGGAGCAGGTCAAAACCTCCGATGGCATAGTAAAACCATTAGCTTCGGTAGCTTCCTTTATTGCATAGTAAGCTGATGGATATCGTTGTTTTATTTCTTCTATCATATGTTAGTCATTGGTCAATGGGTCATTAATCATTGAATGATTCAGAACCTTTCGCCTTTAGATTACATTGTAAAAACTTTCTGCCCCTGGTTTAAATATTCGTTTTCTATCACATCTTCCCCAGGCTCTAATCTTTCAAATTCGCGGAGCTTGCGGTTAAAGCCGTCGCTGTCTTTAATAATTGCAACGCGTGCACTGCGCACAAATTCAATCAGACCGTAAGGCTGTAAAATATTGATCAGGTTATCTGTTTCTTCGCGATGACCGGTAGTTTCAAAAACAGTGTAATCTTTGCGGATCACTACAGCGCGGGCACCGTTTTCGCGTAATAGCCGTTCAACGCTTACCTTTTCGGCAATAACATCGGTTGATACCTTGTAAAGGGCCAGTTCCTGCCATATCACATCTTCGTTGGTATGGTAGTACACCTTTAAAACCTCTACCTGCTTTTCTATCTGGCGGCAAAGCTTGCGTACCACATCCTCCGATTCGGTGATCACGATATTAAAACGGTGGATACTCTCAATTTCTGATGGTGAAGTATTCAGGCTGTCGATATTGATCTTGCGACGGGTAAATATGATAGCTATCCGGTTTAAAAGTCCGATCTGATTTTCGGTATAAACGGTGATGTTAAATTCCTGTTTAGCCCCAGCCCCCTCTAAATCTCCTCCGGTAGGAGAGACTTGGTTATTACCGCTTTTATTATTGTTTTCCATTTTACTATAGTTTTTTTAACTCCTCCCTTCCGGGGAGGCCGGGTGGGGCTTATTTAAGCCTGATCTCACTTACACTGCATCCCTGCGGAACCATCGGGAATACGTTATTCTCTTTGGTTACCATTACTTCTAACAGGTAAGAACTTTTACATTCCATCATTTCTTTTAATGCTGACGGAAGGTCTGCACGGTCATCAATCATTTTGCCCGGGATACGGTAAGCAGCGGCTACAGCTACAAAATCCGGACTTTGAATATCTACAAATGAATAACGGCGGGAGTTAAACAACTCCTGCCACTGGCGTACCATGCCCAGGAAACGGTTATTAAGAATGATGATCTTTACATTAACGCCGCTTTGCATAATGGTACCCAGCTCCTGTAAGGTCATCTGGAAACCACCATCGCCAATGATGGCAACAACGTCACGTTCCTGCGCGCCAAACTTTGCGCCGATCGCTGCCGGCAGGGCAAAGCCCATGGTCCCAAGGCCGCCGCTGGTTATATTGCTGCGGGTTTTATTCAGCTTTGCATAGCGGCAGGCCACCATCTGGTGCTGACCAACATCAGTAACAATTACTGCATCGCCTTTGGTTAATTCATTTAATTGTTTGATCACTTCGCCCATGGTCATTTCAAGCGAGGTAGGGTTCAGCTCATCGTGGATCACCGCCTCAATTTCCTGACGTGTGTAGTCATTAAATGTATTTAACCAATCGGTATGCTCTTTTTGTTCAACCAGTGCAGTAAGTAAAGGCAAAGTTTCTTTACAATCGCCCCAAACAGGAACCGTTGATTTTACATTTTTATCTATTTCGGCAGGGTCAATATCCAAATGGATA